>JBBQEG010000103.1:0-14513 GCA_038320495.1 Opitutales bacterium
CTGGATCCGGGCGGATGAACCAGGCCGTTGGCGCGGACAATGCGCGGAATTTTGTGGCAAGCAGCATGCCTTGATGGCGCTGCGCGTAGTGGCGTTGCCGCCTGATGAGTATAGCGCGTGGGAAGCGCGCCACCGCCGCCCACATCCCGTTTCGATCACGCCTGAGCTCAGCCGTGGAGAAGAGGTGTTTTTCCGCGCTTCGTGTCATGTTTGTCATCGGGTGCGCGATACACGGGCGGATGGCCGGATCGGCCCCGACCTCACCCACATCGGCACGCGTCTCACACTCGGGGCGGGATCGATCGAGAACACCCGGGCGCACCTCGCAAAATGGATCCTGGAACCGCAGGTGATCAAACCCGGCAGCCTGATGCCGCATACACCCCTGGCTCGTGACGAACTCGAGCTACTCCTCGATTATCTGCAAAGCCTTCGTTAATCATCCAATGTCCCTAAATCCGCCACCCGTCGCCGATCCACAGTGTCACGTAATCCGTGACATTGTAGCCGGGCCGTTGCTCCGGTTTTGGTCACGCCCGGTGGCGTCGAGGCAACGTGTTCATTTCTGCCATGGCCTCCGGCTCTCCTGAACGCCGCGCGGAATTCGAACGCCTCTGGGGTACGCCTCCGGGTTGGTGGGGCGTGCTGGTGGCGGTTAACAGCCAGCGGCTGGGTATCCGATTTATGGCGACGGCGAGTGCTTTCTTCGCGATCGGCGGTGCGCTGGCGCTGTTGCTGCGAATTCAGCTCACAGTGCCCGACAACACGTTTATGGGCCCGCAGCTCTATAACGAGTTGTTCACGATGCATGGCTCGACGATGATGTACCTCTTCGCCGTACCGTTCATCGAGGGACTCGCGCTGTATTTACTGCCGTTCATGATCGGATCACGTGATGTGGCGTATCCGCGGCTGACGGCCTTCAGTTATTGGACGTACCTATTTGGAGGACTGGTGTTCTATGCGAGTTTCCTGACGGGCGATGTGCCTGATGCGGGTTGGTTCGCCTACACCCCGCTTTCCGGCCCAGCGTACTCTGGGCGCGGTCTGGATTTCTGGGTGATGGGATTGGCGCTGGTTGAAGTCGCGGGCATCGGCGCCGCCGTGGAGATTGTCATCACGCTGCTCAAACTTCGCGCTCCGGGGATGTCGATTCGCCGGATGCCGTTGTTCGCCTGGACTGTCCTTGTGGCCGGGGTGATGATGATCTTTGCCTTCACCGTGCTGCTCGTGGCGACGGCGTTGCTGGAGCTGGACCGGGCCGCGGGCACGCGGTTCTTCGAGCCGGCCTTCGGCGGAAACAGTCTGTTGTGGCAACATCTGTTTTGGTTCTTTGGTCACCCCGAGGTCTATATTATGTTCCTGCCTGCGACGGGCGTAATCTCGATGATCATTTCGACGTCCGCACAACGACCGCTGGCGGCCTATTCGCTGGTGGTCATGGCGGTGATGCTCACCGGCTTCGTGAGTTTTGGTCTGTGGATGCATCACATGTACGTGACGGGATTGCCCGAGCTCGGGTTAAGTTTTTTCACGGCGGCGAGTTTGATGATCGGGGTGGCGAGTGGCATTCAAATCTTCGCCTGGATCGCCACGCTCTGGGGGACGCGGCCGCAGTTTACGACTCACTTTTTATATGTCCTGGGGTTCTTTTTCATTTTTGTCCTCGGTGGGTTCACCGGTGTGATGATCGCGGTCGCTCCGTTCGACTGGCAGGTGCACGACACGTTTTTTATCGTTGCCCACTTCCATTACGTCCTGATTGGCGGCGTGGTGTTTCCGCTGTTTGCGGGGGCGCATTACTGGTGGCCGAAGATCACGGGGCGACTCTTGGGGGAGACGTTGGGGCGTTGGAGCTTTTGGCTCACGTTTGTCGGATTTAACCTGACGTTCTTTCCCATGCACATCATGGGGCTGCTGGGTCTGCCTCGGCGCGTTTATCGCTATCCGGCGAGTTTACAGCTCGAAGGCTATAATATAGCGGCAACGATTGGTGGGTTTACGATGGCGGTGGGCTTTGTGGTCATGGTTTGGAACTGCTGCCGCAGCGTGCGTGACGGTGCGTCCGCCGGGAAGAATCCGTGGCAGAGTGGATCGCTCGAGTGGTCGACCGAATCGCCGCCCCCGCAATTTGGTTTTCTCCAGCCACCGGTGGTTCATCACCGGGAACCGCTTTGGGGGACAGGGAGTACGGTATCTGATCCGGCCGCGGAACGGGCCTCGGCAGCGCTGGCTGCTGCGCCCACGGACTGGCGCGCTACGCTTGGCACCGATACGATCACGGGGCGGGTGGTGGCGATTCACGTCCTGGCCGGACTCTCGCCCGCGCCGTTTTTCGCGGCCATCGGGCTGCTCGTGGCCTTTCTCGGGGTACTGCTCAAATCCTATCTCTTGCTCCCTCTAGGACTGATCTTTGCGACGGGCTGTTTTGTACGTTGGATGTATCCGGTTCCTGAATTCGTCAGGATCCTGCGCGAGAGCAACGTGCCCGAGCGCGCCGGAGTGCCGGCCAATGTCACGGGCGTGCAGTCGACGGCCTGGTGTGGCCTCCTGACGTTCCTCATTATCGGGGCGACGGCCTTCGGCGCATTATTCTATGCGTATTTCTATTTGCGGCTCTTTTCCGAGGTTTGGCCGCAGGGGAATATTCCGCTGCCTGACTGGCTGGCAGGAGGGTTGGTGTATGCTCCTCTCCTCCTGAGTGCGGGGACGATCCGTCTGGCGACGTTTGGCTTTGCCTGCGAAAGTCGGGGTCTGCTTAAAGTCGGTCTAGCGGCGACGGCCCTTTTGTGGGTGGCATATCTGGGCTTGGTGACCCACCACCTCTTCAACCAGACGTTTAATCTGCAGGTGAATGCCTACGCTTCGGCGTTTCATGTCATTTCGATGGCCGTGATGTTGTTTGTACTTGGTGCCTTGGTTCTGTGGTCCGCCGCCTCGGTGCGCGTGTTGCGGGCCGAGTTTCGGAGCGATTTCTACGTGCTGTTGCCGTTACAACTTGGAGCGTTGTTGGGTTATTTCGTGGCTGCCGCCGGCGCGGCGGTTTATGGAGTACTGTATTTGTCGCCACACTTGCTGTAAGTTTATGGATGCATCGTATCCAAGTTCTTCTGACGCCAGACCCGAGCCACCGCAGGTAAATCGTGCGTTGGTCTGGTTTGTACTCCTGGGGGGTGCGACGGCCTGGACGCTTCATCTGCTTCTGGCGTATGCGGTGGCGGAGTTCGGCTGTCTTTCTGGAATGGGGGAGACCCGGGTAGGAGGGCTGACGCTGGTTGCCTGGATGCTCCTCGGCGTTTCCGTGCTGGCTGCCGGGATCGCCGGGGTGGCGACCGTTGTCAGCCTGCGCCTTCACCGACGAATCCGTGCTGCAGAGATGGGAGGCGAGGGCGAACGGGCGACGGCCTTTAGCGTGCGTTTGGGCTTAATCTCGAATGTGGGCTTCGCGGGTGTGATCGTCGTGCAGACGATTCCGATCTTTTACTATCTAAGCAAATGTTGAGATGAGCGGGCGGCGAATAACGGTGTTGATGGGGATGGGGGCGCTGGCCCTGGCGTCGACGCTGGGTGCGCACACGGGAGGTTTGCCGGATCCTGGCAGGCCGTGGTGGACGCACTGGAATCCGGATGCGTTGATTATAACGAATCTCTTTTTCTTCGTGGCGTGTTACGTCTCGGGCATTCGCCACATGCGGGCACAACGCGGAGCGGACGCCCCGGTGCGTCCGCTCCAGGTGTGGGCCTTCGGGGCGGGGATCGGTTGCTTGATCGTCGCGTTGCTTTCGCCGGTTGATGTCCTCGCCGGAGAATTGCTCTGGGTCCACATGGTGCAGCACATGACCTTGATGAATCTGGCGGCACCGCTGGTGGTGCTGGGCGCGCCGGCGCGGACGATCCTGTGGGCCTTTCCGCCGTCGGTCCGGGGCCGGATTGGTCGCTGGCGGCAACTAGCAGAGCGTCGCGGGATTCCACGCTATATGTTTTGGAAGCCGCTGTTTCTCTGGGCTTTATACGCGTTTGTACTCTGGGTCTGGCACCTCCCGGTTTTATATGAAGCGGCGCTCCGGCAAGCCTGGGTGCATGATGTGCAGCATCTGATTTTCTTTGGAGCGTCGTGCCTGTTCTGGCGGGTGATGTTCGACCCGATTGGCCGGCTGCGGCTGAGCCAGGGCGGAGCGGTGTTATATCTGTTTGCGACGTCGCTGCACGCCACGATGCTGGGCGTCTTTATGGCGCTGGCGCCGCGAGTATGGTATGAAACGTATGCGACGAAGGCTCCGGCGTGGGGAATGGCGGCGTTGCAGGACCAGCAACTGGCGGGCTATATCATGTGGATGCCGGCGTGCATGATCTACGCGCTGGTGGCGGCGATTGTGTTTGCCAAGTGGCTACAGGAAGGGGCGGACAAGAGTGAGACCGAAACCCAGGTGGTGGCCGCGGGCGGTGCCGGAGTGTACATCGAAGGCAAAGACCTTTGAACTAGCCGGGGTTGAACCCCGTCCCCGGTCCGTTGCGATCGATCGGTGGCGTGCTTAACGGCGGGACCGCTCGTTCTGGGAGACATCGGGCTCATTTCGCCGGCCGCGACTCGCGTAGCTGGGTCGATGATTGACATGCGTTCGCTCTCGTAGGTTTTTTGTATCTGTTGATCCCACCTAGGAGCCGGCTCCTTGGCCGAATTTCCCCTCTGCTTTTTTCATTATGGCCAACCCCGACCCAAAATTAACCCGTCGCAGTTTTTTGTCCAATTCCGCAGCGATCGCTGCTGGCGTCGTCGTCACCTCCCGACTAACACCGCTGCTCCATGGTGCAACTGCCCTTGGTGCTACCGACTTCGTCAGCAATTGGCCGTCCTGCCCGGACCGGGTCTGGCTGGGGCCGGAGTATTGGACCAACCCGTTGCAGGATTGGCGTCTCGCGGGTGGTCGGATCGAGTGCACGAATGCCGCTCCGGATCGCAACCTGCACCTGTTGGTTCGCGCGTTGGGAGAGAAAGCGGAGAGCTTCACCACCGCGGTGCGCATTGGTCGCGCCGATGGTGCATCGTTGGGTGTGGGTAAAGGCTCAGTCGGTTTTCGAATTGGAGTGCGTGGAACGCTGCCGGATTTTCGGAATGCCCTCGTCTTTGGGCGCGGCTTAGACACCGGACTGACGTCCGAAGGCGCGCTCTTCATCGGCGCAGTAGGCACGGCGAAACCCGCAGCAGGGCGGCTAGATGTATCCGAGGTGGAGTTACGCCTGACCGGTGTGCCCGCCGGTGGCGTTTATCGGATTACCCTGACACTCCTCGATGTGCGCGGCAACGAACTGGCGGCGGTGTCGAAGGACGTTCCGCGTGAGCAGTGTGTGGGCGGCCTAGTGCTGGTGAACAATTATCCCGGTGTCAGCGGACCCGTTGCGGGCAAAGCCGCGGCGAAGAAAGCAGCGAAGGCCACCGCGACGACGGCGAGCGGGGCAGGAGCGGTGAACGCGGGGTTGGGCCGGTTCTGGTTTGCCGATTGGCGCGTGTCGGGACCGAAGGTGGAGGCGCATCCGGAGCGGACGTTTGGGCCGTTGTTGTTCTCTCAATATACGTTGAGCGCTGGCATCATGAGGATGACTGCGCAACTGCCGCCGATCGGGCCGAAGGATGCCCAGACCGTGCGTCTACAGGTGCAGACGGGCAGCACATGGAGAACAGTGGGTGAGGAGCGCATCCATCCCGAGGCCCGCACCGCTACATTTCGCATTCCGAACTGGGAGGTGGGGCGCGACGCACCCTATCGTCTCGCTTATAATCTGATGTACACGGATGGGCGGCAGGAGGAGCATTTCTGGACGGGGATCGTGCGCCGCGATCCCGTGGATGTCCCGACCCTCTCGGTGGCCGACATCTCGTGCAATATTCATGAGGCGTTTCCGAATGCTCCCTATGTACAAAACGTAGCTAAGTTGAACCCCGACATGCTGGCGTTTACGGGCGACCAGTTTTATGAGTCGACCGGTGGCTTCGGCGTGATCCGGACACCGGTGGACAGCGCAATGATCGACTACTTGCGCAAATGGTATCTGCACGGATGGACGTGGCGCGAGCTGATGCGGGATCGGCCGAGCATCTCACTGCCGGACGACCACGATGTTTATCAAGGTAATCTCTGGGGCGAAGGCGGGGCCGCACAAACGACGACCCAGGAGGCGGGCGGCTACGATATGGCGGCAGATTGGGTGAATGTCGTTTATCGCACCCAGACGGCGCATCATCCGGATCCGTATGACCCCGCGCCGGCCAAGCGCGGTACGCTGCAGTATTATGGACCGCTTACCTACGGGCGGATCAGTTTTGCGGTGCTCGCGGATCGCCAATATAAATCGGCGCCGGAAGGAAATGTGCCGCCGACGGGCGGGCGGGGCGATCATGAAACAAATCCGAATTTCGACCCAAAGACGGCGGACGTGCCCGGGCTTACACTTCTGGGGGCCAAGCAGGAGGAGTTCCTGGAAAAGTGGGTCGAGGACTGGCGCGGCGCCGACATGAAAGCGGTCATATCCCAAACAATATTTTCGGGTTTTCCCACGACCCACGGGCGGGGTGAGCCGATGATTTTGCGGGCAGATTACGACACCAACGGATGGCCGCAAACCGCGCGCAACCGGGCGGTGCGCACGATACGAAAGGCCTTCGCGTTTCATATTGCGGGTGACCAGCATATACCGGGTTTGGTACAGTATGGGGTCGATGAACACCGTGATGCCTCGGTGGCCTTTGCGGGTCCGGCGGTAAACGTTGGCTATCCACGTTGGTTTGAGCCGTCGCTTGCGCCGTGGACCAAACCAAAGGGTCCCGGGCTCACGGGTGATTTTACCGACAGTTTTGGTCATCCCTTTACGGTCCTCGCGGTGAAGAACGGCGCGAAGGGGCCGCGGACGGGCGATGTTATGCAGTTTCTCGATGATAAAGCTTCGGGCTTCGGCCTGGTACGCTTTGATAAGCAACGTCAAACGATCACAGTGGAGTGTTGGCCATTCCTCGCCGATTTCATGAAGACCGACACGCAGATGCCGGGTTGGCCGATCGAGATCAAGATGCTCGAAAACTACGGGCGGAAGATTACGGGTCATTTGCCCACGCTAACGATCCGCGGTGCGGCGAAACCGGTGATTCACGTCTCCGACGAAGCCACTGGAGAACTCGTCTATGCCCTGCGGGCGGCGAGCCCGAATTTCCGGCCGCACGTATTTGCTCCCGGTAAGTATCGCGTGCGGGTGTCCGATCCAGATCTCGGTAAATCGGCTGAGGTGCGTGGCCTGCAGTCTTCGGTCGACGAACAGAAACCAATCGCTGTTTCAATTTAAGTGTTCTCAGCGGCGCCGTGAACAATCGGGTGAGCGGTGTCGGAGTCCCCAATTTGGGCCGGCTGGTTGGTGGTCCCTAAAAAATCAATCCTCCTCGTTCTGGAATCTGTGGAAAGCGGGGGCGATCTGAGAAAAGTTCTACTGCCGGACTTGCTGCATTTTTCGCGAGGGCCTTTTGTTGTCGTTGCCGTTGCTGTGCTCACCACGGGACTATTCGTTCTGCAGCGGATTTTTCCGCGGTGAACTCATGAATGAGATCGGTCGACACCCTGAATGATCACACGCGAAAAATCACCGTTAAATCTGGAGATGCCGTTTTCGAAGCTGGATGGCTTCATCACGCCGAATGACGACTTCTATGTGCGGGACCATTTTCCGGTGCCCCGCGTGGATCCGAAAACGTGGCGGTTACAAGTCGAAGGCGCGGTCGAGACCCCGTTTGAAATTGGTTACGAAGCCCTGCTGGAAATGGAAATGCGCACCATTACGGCGACGCTGGAGTGTGCTGGAAACAGTCGCGCCTTCCTTCAGCCGCCGCCCGACGCCACGCTCTGGGAACTTGGCGCCGTTGGCAACGCGGAGTGGACGGGTGTGCCCCTCTCCGCGGTGCTCGAACGCGCCGGAATGACCCCGGACGCGGTCGACGTCATTCTCGAAGGTGCGGATCACGGGGAGGCCGAAAAGTCGCCCCGCCCCGCGGGAGCACTTCACTTCTCGCGCGGTGTGCCGCGCCGCAAGGCATGCCATGATGTGCTCCTTGCGGTGATGATGAACGGCACGCCCCTGTCATCGGCTCATGGCTTTCCGGTGCGCGCGATTGTGCCGGGATGGTATGCCGCGGCGTCGGTGAAATGGCTCACGCGCATCGTGGTCAGCGATCGGCCTTTCGCCGGTTATTATCAGTCGATCGACTACTCTTACTGGGGAAGGCGCGAGGGTTTGCCGACGCTCGTGCCCATCCAGGAACTGCAAGTCAAAGCCCAGATCGCGCGGCCGGCGATTGGCGAGGTGGTGCCGGCCAACTCAGTCTATCGCATGCACGGTGCCGCCTGGACGAGCGAGGTCGAGATTGTGAAGGTCGAAATCAGCGACAATTCGGGTGCGACCTGGCGAGACGCGAAACTGATCGGCCAACCGGTGCCAAACGCCTGGCAACTTTGGGAATTCGAGTGGCGGACGCCGACGGTTATAGGCAAGGTGACGCTCCTGGCGCGCGCCACCGACGCTCGCGGCCGGACCCAGCCGCGCGAGCATCATGCCGATCGCGGGCACTATTTGATCAGTCACTGTCTACCCATCGCGGTCGCCGTCCGGTGACTTTATTGGCAACGTTGGGCGTGACCGGCGATGACTACGCGAGCGATATCGCGATGCGGCATCGGCCGTCCGTGGCCGCTCGACGATCGCTCGGCATAAAAAAGCGGAGCCGGTGTGCTCCGCTTGGTCGCTGATGAGGCCTCCGCAGACCTCAGGTCTCCTTTTTCTTTTTTTCCTTTTTGTCTGCACCGGCGGCGAACTCCTCCTTGGATAGCGCGCCGTCGCCATTCTGGTCGAGCGAGGCAAAGCGGCTGGGGGCCGTTAGCTCGCCGGGGGTGGCTTTCATCGTAGTCGTATATTCAGTCACGGTGATTTTTCCGTCCCGGTTGCGATCGAAGGTTGAGAACGCGGTCGGTGTCTTCTTGCTGTCAGGCTGCGCCGCAAGCGCGGTGAGCGGCAGGGCAAGAGCGATAACGATAGAGGCGAGGAGAAGGCGGATTCGTTTATTCATAGGATTGAGGTACGAACTCGAAAATGCCTGATCTCGCCGCAGGCTCACGCTTGTTTTTCCCCGAATTCATGGGTATGGACGAAGGTGGGAATGCGGGTGCCGGCGAAGCGCGGATGTTTCCCCGTCCCGGCATCGAGCTCCCTGAGGGTCGCGAGATCGAGATCGAGCAAGCGACCTGTACTAATGGTGGTTCGGTTCGAGGTGACGTCGTGCATCAAAACGAGTTCGCCGTCGCGCGTGAGGGTGAGGTCGAACTCGATCACCTGCGCGCCGAGTCACACCGCCGCCTCGAGTGCGGGTATCGTGTTTTCCGGATACGTGCCGGCCGCTCCGCGATGCGCGCACAGTCCGTGCGCAGGCATGATCGGCGACTTCTCGACCCGGGTCACGGCTGGAACCGGCGAAGCGTCCGTTCTCGTCGGCCTCGTGGTTCCAGGTCCGTTTCCGTAACGCATGTTGCTTCGGGCGGTGGGCCCGGCCCTCTCGCGCTTCGGCGTCAACAACGCGCTGAACGATCCCGAACTGTGGTTACGGATCGGTAACACGTGAGATACACTGAGCTCACCTGAAGAATGCGGCGTGGGAGATTGCCTTGACGCGGCTGCGGCGCGAAACCGCAAACGCGCCATGCTCGTGAATTGTTGCTACACTCTTCATTAGCGCCCCGGCATCCGTCCGCGCGTATCTTCGCCTACTCGCGACTAGCGTCCCGACTCCTGGATCGACGTCAGGCGATCACAACGTGAGGTTGCGGTGGCGGGCCGCGTCCGATGACGGAGTCCACGTGTCCCCAATGGGTCACGTTGGGTGGGTCGAACTTCTCGTCGTGAAAGGGCCGTTATCCGAACCGCTGTTCTTCCCCCTCCCGCGTCCACGGAGTCAGCATGCTCTGGAAAACGTTGATGCCCTTGGCGGCGCCGACGTCGGTGCGCCGACGAGACCGCCGGCGGCAAGCGCGAACACCATCGAACGGCTGCGGAGGCTCATCCGGCGCTCAGAAGTTGATGCCGGCACTGAAGCGATAGGTGCGGCCGGTCTGCCAGATGGCGCCGTAGAATTTATCGTCGTCCGCGACATTGGCCACGTTCAGCAGAAACGTCGTGTTATAGCGTCCGAACTTCCGGCGGTAACCGGCGTTGAAATCGTAGACGAGGTGCGTCGGCACGATCCGGCGACCAATGGAGACGTCGCCGGTCGTGGTGTTCACGGAAATCAACTCGGCTTCGCGCGAACCGTAGTATTTCGAGGCAAACATCGCCCAGGTGTTCTTCAGAAAACCTTCGGTGAACTCGTAGCGGACGAAGGCCGTCCCCGTGTAAGTCGAGATGTCGGTCGAGGGTTTGCCCAGATAGCTGCTGGAGCTGCCGCCGGCGGCGACGAAACGCTCCTGCGCGGCGAGCCGCACGGGATCGGGATTCGCGGGTGCGGCGAAGGGTTCGATTTCGGTGATCCGCACGTCGTTCTTCGACACGCCGACGTTGAAGCGGAGATTACGCCTCGGCACGTAGTCGACTTTGAGGTCGAAGCCGGTCGATTCGGTGGTGGTTTTCACGAAGGCGCCGAAACCGGAGCTTTGGGTGCCGCCGCCCGGATTGACGAGGAGGTTCTGGGTCGCGGCGCCGAAGTTGATCGGCCGGCCGTTGTCGCTCATCTGAAAGCCGATGAGGCTCACGAGCAGTTTGCTCTGGAGGAGATCGAGGCGGGCACCCGCTTCCACGTTTCTGACGACGGCGCCGTTGAGCGGCACGCCGTTGCCGTCGTAGGCGGAGTAGGCGGGGCCGACGTCGATGCCGCTCATGGTATTCGCGTAGAGGCGCAGCCAGTCCACCGGCAGCCAGATCACCGTGAAGCTGGGCGCGGTGTTGCGCACCGGCTGCGGGCGGCGGACGCCATTGGGCGTGCCGGCGGGGCTTCCGACGGGAGCGGACCCGGTCCAGAGAAATTTACCGCTGGCGTCGAAGACATTTCCCGCCCGGTCGTTGCGGGTGTCGAAGATACCGGCGATGGTCTGCAAGCGGTTCTTGAAGAAATTACTCTGCAGGTTGGCGTAGAGGTTTCGGTCCCAGAAATACGAAGTCCCATACGAGGCCGGCGTGCCGATCGTAGCCTCCGGCCCCTGCGGATACTGGTTGATGGCGGCGTAGTCCCAGCGTTTCACCGAGGTCACGTCGCGCGGATCGCGGAATCGGGTCAAGATGACGTCGTTCGGCACCGCTTCCCAAGCTTGGGTGGCGGGATTGGTGGGTTGGCCGGTGTTGCCATAGTAAAAATTGGTGCCTGCGGCGTTGTTGCCCGAGGTGAGCGGGCCGTAGCTGATGCCGGTGATCAGGCGGTGCTTCACCGGGCCGGTGTCGAAGGCGAAATAGAGTTCGCTCTTCCAAGTCGGACGGACGGTGCGGGCGGAGGTGGTGATGTTGTTGGGCCGGATATCGAGCACCTGGGGTTGGGCCGTGCCGCTGGCTGGGCGCAGCAGGGCGCGGAAACGCGGGTCGTTGCGCACGCGCATCGGGATGGAGCTGTCGTTCGCGTTGCGGAGGGAGATGTTGAAGCTGCGCTGGTGGACGTTGATGTCCTCGGCGTTGTAGCCGGCCCACCACTGGAGGTTGTCGGTAAAGCGGTGGTCGAGTCGGTAGGTGTGCACGTAGGTGCGCTCCTTGCGAAACGTGTCCGGGCCTTCGAAGCGGAAATCGCGCTGGTTCGGCGTGGTGAGGACACGGTTGGTGCCGGGCCGGCCCTCGATCAGCGTCCCGTAGGGGGTGCCGTCGGGCGCGATCGCGTTGTCGGTGAGTAAGCTGCTGCCGAAGAAGTTGTCGCGAGTGGTGAAGCGTGACTCCAGCGCCACAAGCAACCTGGTCTTCGGGCCGAGCTTGAAGGTGAGCGAGGGATTCATGACGAAGGTGTTCGTCTCGTAATACAACGCGTTGCTCTTGCTGCCCGAGTAGGCGAGCGGGAGCGCAAATCCGATTGCGCCCTTGGGCGTGACCGGACCGGACCATAGCAGCTCGAAGCGGCGGTAGTCAAAGGAGCCGAAGCTGACGCCGGTGCGCGCGACCGTCCTGTCGCCGGCCTGCACGCTGCTGACGTTCACGACACCGCCAGTTCCGCCCTGACCGTAGAGCGCGCCGCCCGGGCCTTTGATGACGTCGACGCGGCTCGTCGTGATCGGGTCCATGGGCACAAAACGGCGGAAGCCGTCTTTGTTTGAGGCGGCGGTGATGCCGCGGATCAGCAGCAGGTTGTTTTCGGGATTCTGCTTGGATGTGCCGGCGCTCCCACCGGAATCGAGCTGGATACCGCTCACGTATTCGAGCGCGTCGCGGACATCGAGGGCGCCAATATCGCGCATGAACGCGGGCGTGAGCACCTCGATATTCATGGGCAGATCCTTGACCGGCGTGTTGTAGCGCGTGCCCGTCGTGGTATTGGCGGCGCGGTATTCGTCGTCGTTCTGCGCGACGACCTCGAAGACGTTGAGCTTCACGACATCGCCGCGGGCGGTGGCGGGCGGCGGTGGAGAGGCAGGGGCGGCCGGAGCGAGCTGCGCACACAAGTGTGGCGCGGCGGCGAGTAGGGCGGCGACGACGGCCGTGAAGCGGACACGGTTCAGGAGGGAGTAACGGTTGGTCAGGGTTTGGTTCATTGGGGTATTGGGGGACGCGGCGAGACGAAGACGACGCTCGACGCGATGCGAGCGAGCTGTTGCTTTAACCGTAAAGTGAAACCGGTCATCAAATCGTCGATGAAGCACGTGGCGCAGGCGGCCGGAGTTTCGATCATGACCGTATCGCTCGCGTTGCGCCACGATCCGAGCATCCCGGTTAGGACGCGCGAACGGGTCTGTGCCATCGCTGCGCGGCTTGGCTACCGGCGCAATCCCCTGGTGTCGGCCTTGATGGCAGGGTTGCGCGGCAGGCATCCACGGGGACGCGCTGCGCACGTGATCGCCTATGTGGAGAGTTATCCGGTCGGCGCCACGACGACGCAGCAGGCGGGTGCCCTGACGCGCTTTCGTGCCGGCGCGTCGGAATGCGCCGAGCGGCATGGTTACCAGCTGCAGGTGGTCCGGCTGGCCGAGGATGGCATGAACGAGGCCCGGCTGGAACAGATGCTGAATGCGCGCGGCATCCGCGGGGTCGTATTCGCCCCATTTCCCAAGAACGGCTCCGCGCTCTTGCGGCCGTGGAGCAACCACGCGCTGGCCACCGTTGGATTCTCCCTCGCGCGTCCCCGGCTCCACCGCGCGGCCAACCACCAGATCCACTCCATCCGGCTCGCAATCACCGAACTTCTCGCGCTGGGTTACCGCCGCGTCGGCGTGGTCGTGAGCCGGCACGCCGACCGCCGGGTCGAGCGCAACTGGCTTTCCTCCGTCCTGCTGATGCAGCACGAGCACGCCGACACGGATACGAGGTTTTCGCTCCTGTCCGAAGAACATATCGACCGGCGGACGCTGCTGGCGTGGCTGCGGCAGCAACGGCCGGAAGTGGTCGTAACCACGGGCGACATCCTGCCGGATACGTTCCCCCATGTCGGCGGTCGCGACGCTGCGCGGGTGGGATTTGTCCATCTGCATCTGACGCCCGATCTGGCGGACTGCAGCGGCATCGACCAGAACAACGAGCGGGTGAGTGCGGCAGCCGTCGACCTGGTGGTGGAACAACTTCACGGCAACTGCTTCGGCGTTCCGGAGAACCCGAAGACGGTGCTGATCGAGGGCCGATGGGTGCCAGGGACGACTGCGCCTGGACCGGCCGGCTTGGCGGCGTCGAAGTAGTGGCAGGTCTCAATGGCCGCGATCGGGGCGATCGGCGGGCGCGGCCATCGAGCGAATCCACTCGCGGATCAACCGCATGCCCTCCTCGTCGCGTTGTTGACTGACGAGCAGAGGCATCCGACCGCCGGTTGTCATGCTCATGCGGTGAACGATCGATCGGGAGGGCACCAAAAGGAGTCAATGATTAATGATTGATAACATGAGGGACGGAAATTGTGGCAGGCGGAACGTGCAACATGTCCGAGCTCGAGGGACATAGTGATGTCAGGCGTTCGGTATATTGGTCCTCAAAGGAGGGCCGGTTCCGAATTCGGTGCCCAAAAAATCCGCCGAGGCGTTTCATACGTTTTCGTACGGGACGCCAACGGCGGATGTGAAAATGGTGGAGGTGGCGGGAGTTGAACCCGCGTGCCCCTGACCTTCGCGCACCGCGTCTACCTGTGATAGTGTGACTTTGATCTCGTCGATGCCACGCCATCACACGCGCTGAGGCATCAACCAGTCCCCGGATGGAAGATACAACGTGTGGTCCGCGGACCGCTCCACACGCCATGCCTGCTGTCGTCGTTAGTTCCAGCTAGCAGGTGTCGCTAGACCAACGTGGCCGCACTTAGGCTGCCAATGGCATTTCTTCAGTTT
>JBBQEG010000104.1:0-14437 GCA_038320495.1 Opitutales bacterium
GACTGCACCCCGTCGCTGCCGCGACCCCAACCTTCATTCGTCGCGATCAGGCGATCGCTCTGGAACACGGCCAATCGAGCATCCGTTAACGCCGCGCTCACTCCAAAAGCTTCCAGGGTGGGCCCAATGGCTCGCACCAACACGTTGCGAGACTTACCTCCCGAAATTACAAAGCCGCTGATCAGGGAATCATCCGCCGAGTTGATCCGCGCCAAAGTGGAAATATTAACAAGAGCAAGGTCCTTGGCGGCATCGGCTGAGCTGCTGAAAATATGCGTCAGCTTTGCTCCCTGGCCAGCCTTCATCCCGAGAAAACGACACGCTACACTCGGACCTCCGTTATCATAGATCTCCAGAATTCCGTACTGCTGACTTCCAGGCAGGACACCGCCGGAGTAAGGCCCACCCTTACTCGACGGATCCGCACTCAGGGCAGCACCATGTAATACAACCATCGGAGCCCCACCGCCCGTGGCATAGTCCGAGTTGGTGCCATCGTCGAAGGCCAGGCCATGCATGTCGCCCGAGAGCATCACTACGTTGCGGATACGATTATCGCGGATAAAATCAGCGAGCTCGATCCGCTCCGTAGCATGGCCGGCCCACGAGTCATCGCCCAACGCCGCCGGCGCGATCCACGGATCCGATGACACCCACAACACCAGCGGAAAACCGGAGTCCCGGGCGTTAATCAGCTCTTGCTTGAACCAGGCTTTTTGCGCAGCGCCCAACCGGGTCTTCGAAGCCGACTCTTTGAGGGAGGTCGACACCGATGCACTCCGAAGGTCGGTCATGATGATGCGCACACGACCAATCGTAAAAGCCTGCCCAATCGATCCGCCGGTCGGACCAATGGGGTAATGGGGGACGCGTTCGCGGTAGACCGATCGAGCCGTATCGCGGCCGATCGCGGTGGTGTTGGTGTCGTTTCCGCAGAAATCATGATCGTCCCACATGTAGGCCACAGGCACACCACGATAGAGCGCACCTTGGTTGGCATGACCCAAGACATGATCATAATTTACCCGATAATCATCCGCACTGGTGCTATTGGTATCACTATAGTGCAGGTCGCCTGTATTGATAAACAACAGCGGACGCTCTCTTAGAATCGCATCATAGGCACTCTGGTTAGCGTGTCGGAAATCACCACAGGATCCGAAAGCGATCTTGAACGAACCGCGACCCAATGGAAAGGTGCGGAAGCGACCCCGTGATTCGGGCTCGCTTCGGAGCACGCCGGCGACTTCAAAACCATAATAATAATCCGTGTCGGGCCGCAGGCCCTGAATGGAAAGTTTCACCGCGCCAGAACTGCCGGTGCCAGTGGTCACCGTGGACGAATACAAGGCCGGAGTAAGACTGGGATCGGCGCTTACCCGCAGACGCACCTTTACACCCGGCGTATCAAGTCGCGCCGCCACCGTTCCACTGGTTGGAGATATATTCCCACTCCACACCCCACCGATAAACGATGCGCCTCCTTGGGCCAGGGACATCGCATACGTTGCAATAAACAATACGAGGATTTTTAAAGGCATCGGCCGGGGGGTTTTCCCTATACAATCCGACAACTACTAACTCGCAAGTGAATTGTATCTTTGAAGCACGTGTCTGACTGTCAAGCACCCGGATTAGGCATGAGGGGAAACACCCATGGTCTATCGGATCTTCTGTGACCTCGCGATTGTCGCACTAGTTTTACTCAACGCGGTTTAACCGGCGACCCCTTTCAGCCGTCAATGAGGTCGCACGTCCTAATGTCGTCCAAATCACACGTTTCCATCCTCGACCTTCGCTGGCTACTACCGGCGCTGTGTCTTGCCGTCGTGGGCGTCGGGCGGGCCGAGATCGTTGTCACCGAATTGATGGCCGCAAATTCGGTCACCCTCGCCGACGAAGACGGCGTATTTTCTGATTGGATTGAGCTGTATAACCCGACGAACACCACGGTCAGTCTCGACGGGTGGTTTCTCACCGACTCCGCTTCCAATCGTACCAAATGGCGTTTCCCGGCAGCCTCGATCGCACCCGGCGAGTATTTGATCGTTTTTGCCTCCAACAAAAATCGTCAGACCGCGGGCGCCACGCTGCACACGAATTTTGCGCTCAGCGCCGCCGGTGAATATCTTGGATTGATCAAACCGGATGGCGTCACCGTCGCATTTGAGTTTTCCCCTGAGTACCCGGCGCTCGAGGACGACACGTCCTATGGGATGGTTTTACGCCGTGATGGAACGTTTTCATCAAGAGGCGTCCTGCTGACCCCAACACCCGGCTTGATCAATACGGAACTCAAGCCGGCGCCGCTGAACGATGCCGTGAGTCACTCCCAGCCTGCCGGACCCTTTCGAGATGCGTTCCTTCTGGAGCTTTCGGGCGCTGGCGCCGGACAACAAATCCGGTATGTCGTCGCGCAAGGGCTCGGAACCGGAGCCGCACCCGAGCCGTCTGCGACGTCCACGCTCTACTCCGATCCGATCCTCGTCAATGCCACGTCGATGGTACGCGCGGCGGTTTTCTCGGCCTCGGGGGATGCCCGCGGTCCGGTCACCACTTCCTATTATTCACGAATCGCGCCGGACATCAACGGATTCACCAGTCAACTTCCGGTTCTCGTGCTCGACAGCCAAGGCAGCGGCCCACTCTCCCGCGACAATATCGACCACCCTTCCTGGCTTTATTTATACCCGGCGCTCGGCAACGGCATTCCCGTATTCTCCCGTTCGCCGGAACTCATCAGCCCCCTGACGTCAACCGTGCGAGGTTCCTCCTCCGCCGATTTCCCGAAAAAGGGCTACAATATCAAGTTTACGGATACCGCCGGAAAGAAAACCGTGGTGGCCCCACTCGATCTCACCGCCCACGAACGCTGGGCGCTCGTGGCCCCATGGTCATTCGATCACACGTATATCAACAACTCGCTGGTCTATTCCCTTTCCAATCAGATTGGGCGCTGGGCTCCGCGCACCCGCGTCGCCGAGGTTTTTTTCAACGCCGCAGGCGATGCGATCGACGCCTCCGATTATGCTGGTATCTATATTCTCACGGATCGGATCGAGATTGGCTTCGATCGGGTGGCGATCAACTCCCTCTCCGCGAAAGCCACGAGCGGAGACGCGGTCACGGGCGGCTATATCCTAAAAATTGATCCGATGGATCCGGATGAAATTGGTTGGCAGACCGATCGTGGCTTTCCGGGAGACGGAATCTCCTCGGTCGTTCTCGTTGCCCCAAAAGCCGATGACGTCGCACCGGCCCAGATTACTTACATCAAGAATTACGTCCAATCCATGGAGGACGCCCTCGTGGCTGATCGCGCGACCAATTTCGCCCAGCGAACCTATCTCGACTACATCGATCGCGATTCCTGGGTCGACCACCACATTCTCAGTATCTTCACGGCCAACCCAGACGCGTTGACACGTAGTGCCTACTTCACCAAGGACCGGGGCCGAAAGCTTTCTGCCGGTCCGGTCTGGGATTTCGACCGTGCGTTAGGCTCCTTCTGGGATCCGCGCTCTTCGCGCTGGGACCTGTGGTTCGGTACCGGCGCGCCGGATACGTGGCGGGTGGGCTGGTGGGGTATCATTGCCGAAGACCCCGAGTTCATGCAGGACTGGATCGACCGTTGGCACGCTCTGCGGCGCAACGAGTTCTCCGAACAGAAACTCCAGGCGCTCATCACCACCCTCGCCGCGAGTGTCGGCTCCAAGGCGGCCGACCGGGATGCTTTCCGCTGGCCGGATAATGCCAGTCCGCACGGGAGCTATGCGGCACAGATCAATTACCTGAAAACCTGGACGACCAAGCGGGCGCAATGGATCGACCAACAGTTTCTCGCTCCTCCCACCGTAGTCTCAAGCGCTGGCGCCTCCATTACGTTTACCGCTGCAGCGGGGACGCAAATGGTCTATACGTTGGACGGCTCTGACCCCCGTTCGGCTGGAGGCGAGATCGCGCCCAACGCCACGCTGACATCCGCTCCGCTTGCGGTTTCCGCCATGACCAATGTGCACGTGCGCAGCTATCGTGCGGACCTTCGCGGTGTATTTCCCGGGAGCCCGTGGAGTGCCCCGGTCGGGGGCGAACTCTCTTCGCCGCTTTCGCCGAAGTCGCGCCTTGTGAACATCTCCAGCCGCGCCGTGGTCGGAGTGGGCGACCATGCCCTGATCGCAGGCGTCGTCGTAGCGGACACCCGTGACAAACATTATCTCGCTCGTGCCATTGGACCCGGGCTCGCTGCCTTCGGCGCATCGGACGTGATCATGGACCCGCAGTTAAGTATCTTTAGCACGAGCGGAACTGAGCTCTTTCGTAACAATGGCTGGGAGGGCGCGCCGAATGCAGCCCAGCTTCCAGCGCATTTCAAAGGGGTCGGTGCGTTCCCACTCACCACCGGCAGCAAAGACTCCGTAATTTCCGATCGCGTCAGCGCGGGCGCCTACACGGTGCAAGTAACCACTCCTTCGGGCGTGGGAGGCATCGCTTTAGCCGAATTGTATGAACTCGATGACAACGGCCGCATCGTAAATCTCTCCAGTCGCGCGATGGTCAAAACGGGTGACGGAGTATTGATCGGGGGCTTCGTCGTTTCCGGACCCGCCTACCAGCGCATCCTCATCCGCGCAGTCGGCCCGACCCTCCAAGCCTTTGGATTATCGACCGCGTTGCGCGATCCGATCCTTACGGTTTACTCCGGCTCGACCGTTCTCGCCAGTAACGACCGCTGGGAAGCGGCTGGCAACAACAGCGCTCATGTAGCTGCCGCCAGCAAAGTCGTGGGCGCCTTCTATCTCGCGCCCAACAGTGAAGATGCCGCGTTGTTCATCACGCTTCCTCCCGGAGCTTATACCGTCGAAGTGAAAGGAAAAGACGGCGAAGAAGGCGTGGCGCTTCTGGAAGTTTACGCGGTCCCATAGGAGGGAGCGTGTGCCCGGCCCACTACAGCCCCGTCTCTCGATGCGTGCACCCAAGGGCCGCCCCTCGCGAAAGGGGCGGCTCATGTGACCTAACACCAGCAAACCGTAAGAACTACAAACTTCACTGTCGTTGCAGACAGTGCTGACTACATGGGAATAGACGGGCGTAGGTCGAAAACGCTCAAAATTTGCGGAAAAAAATCAGGACCTTCCATCGATCCGCTACCGCCCAAAAACCAACCGGCTAAGTCGATGAAAAAAATTGTCGGCGTCGACTCAATCCAACGCTACGGGAGCGACCGACGCTAAAACTTCGTTCGGCTTCCGCACGGTCGCCTTTAGTGGATAGCGAAAGACTTCGCCTTCGTAATTTCGAAACACGATCTCGTCGTCGGTGATCGACTCGACGTACTCCGGGTTGATCGGAACTTTTCCACCGCCCCCAGGCGCATCGATAACATACTGCGGCACCGCGTACCCGGTCGTGTGACCGCGCAAGGCCTTGATAATTTCAATGCCCTTCCTTACATCCACCTTGAAGTGCGACCCGCCCGTAATCAGATCCATCTGATACAGATAATAGGGTCGAACCCGCATGCGTAACAAACGATGGACCAGAGCTTTCATCACCTCGGCGTCATCGTTCACTCCCTTCAATAACACACTTTGATTACCAAGCGGAACGCCCGCGAATGACAGTCGATCGCAGGCTTCCCGCAGTTCGGCCGTCGCCTCTTTCGGATGGTTCACATGAATGCTCATCCAGATAGGCCCGTACTTTTTGAAGATTTCGCAGAGCTCCGGCGTAATCCGCTGCGGCAGGAACACCGGAATCCGGGACCCAATGCGGATAAACTCCACATGCTTGATCGCTCGCAAACGCGACAGCAAATGTTCGAGCTTGCGGTCGGAGAGCAGCAGCGGATCGCCGCCCGACAACAACACGTCCCGAATTTCGGGATGCGACTCGATGTAACGCAACCCCTGTTCGTATTCCGGGTGGAAGTTGTAATCCTGCGCGTTGGAAACGAGCCGACTCCGGGTACAGTACCGACAATACGCCGCGCACCGGTCGGTCACCAGGAATAGCACCCGATCCGGATACCGGTGCACCAACCCGGCCACCGGCGAATGCTCGTCCTCGCCCAGCGAATCGAGCATTTCCTCGTCCGAGACCACGACTTCTGCCCCACGCGGAATCACCTGTTTGCGAATCGGACAATTCGGATCGTCGCGATCAATCAGGTTGAAGAAATAAGGCGTGATCGCCAGCGCCAGTTTCTGGTTTGCATGGGCGCACCCCGCCTGCTCGTCCGGCGTGAGCGTCATAAAGCGCTCCAACTGCTCAACCGTCGTGATGCGGTTTTTCAACTGCCATGTCCAATCCCGCCAATCACTCTCGGGAATGTGCTGCCAAAGACCCTGTCCTTCATACCAGATCGCGCGATTCTCAGTGTAAGACATTAGTTCGGGTGAGAGTTAGGGCCGGAGTCGGTTCCTGTCAAATGACTGGCCAACAATCGAGCAGCCAAATGGACCCACTGAAGCTCCCTCGGTGCGATCTATCGAGCACAGCAATGCCCCCTCCATGGGCCCGGACATTTTCCCAATCCCCCGAAGATTTCCACGAAACCACTTGGCAGCCCCGATCCGACGCATTTTCTTTGGTCTTTAATGTCCACGCCCAAGCCTGCAGTCCTCGCTCTCGAAGATGGTTCGATTTTTCGCGGCCGCGCGTTTGGCGCTGACGCCACCGTGTCAGGAGAATGCGTGTTCAACACGTCGATGACCGGCTACCAGGAAATTCTCACCGATCCTTCCTATTTTGGCCAAATCGTCACCATGACGGCCGTTCAGATCGGGAATTACGGGATAAACGCCGAAGACGCCGAAGCGGCCGCGCCCAAGGCCACTGGCTTCGTTGTTCGCGAACTCTCCCCGGTGGTCAGCAATTGGCGCAGTCAACTCTCACTCGGCGACTATCTCACCAAGCACGGCATTCCCGGCATCAGTGAAATCGACACGCGCGCCCTGACCAAAAAGCTTCGCGTGGACGGCGCGATGAAGTGCTGTCTCAGCACGATTGCCATCAGCGACGAAGACGCCGTCAAGCGCGCTCACGACTGGCGCGATATGGCCGGAACCGACTACGTCCGCGACGTCACCACGAAGGTGCCGTATATCTGGCAACCCGACGATCCGGCCAATTTCAACACCCCTTACCTGCCCGTCGGCACCACCATGAATGCTGTCGGCGCGCCGGCGAAGAAGTTCCGCGTGGCCGCCTTCGATTTCGGGGCGAAACACAGCATCTTTCGCAAACTCGTTAACCACGGGTTCGAGGTGCAGGTCTTCCCCGCCACCGCCACCGCTGAAGAAGTGCGCGAACACCAACCCGACGCAGTCTTCCTTTCGAACGGCCCCGGGGATCCGGCCGCCTTGCCGTATATCCATAAAACGGTGACAGGTCTTCTGCCCGAATACCCGATCTTCGGCATCTGCCTCGGCCATCAAATGCTGACGCATGCGCTTGGTGGCTCCACCTTCAAACTCAAGTTCGGTCACCGCGGTGGAAACCAGCCGGTGAAGAATCTCGAAACCGGCAAGGTGTCCATTACCGCGCAAAACCACGGCTTCGCCACCGACCCGAAATCGATCGAGGCGCGCGGCGCAAAGATCACCGAGATCAATCTCAACGACAACACCGTGGAGGGCTTGCGCCATATCAAACTTCCGGTGTTCAGCGTGCAGTACCACCCTGAGGCTGCACCAGGACCAAACGACGCCGATCCGCTCTTCGTTGATTTCTACAAGATGGTCGAGGCCCGCAAAGACGGGAAGATCTGAGCTTTGGAAGCGCCCGCCCGGGCTCTCCGCCACCGCCCGCTCCGAGCACAATCCACTCACGGCCTTCACCGTGGGTAGTGCCGGATGCCCTTCAATGCGGAGTGTGCACCAGCCACTCCTCAAACTTCGCCGCGTCTTCAGGCGTATCGACGCCAATGGTGGGATCATCGGTGACGTCGCACGCGATTTCATAGCCATTCTCCAGCACGCGCAGTTGCTCCAATTTCTCAATCATTTCCAGCCGGCCGGCCGGAAGCGTGGCGAACTTCTGCAGCAGATCCGCCTGGTAGCCGTAAAGCCCAAGATGTTTCAGACAGGGGTTGTTCTGAACCCAAGCGTCATCGACCACGCCGCCCCGATCGCGGGCAAAGGGAATCGGTGAACGGGAAAAAAACAGGGCACGCCGCGCCGCCGTGGCGAGCACGACCTTAACCTGATTGGGATTCGCAAAATCCGCCGCCCGCCGGAATGGCGTCGCCAAAGTCGCCATCGGCGCGCCCCCGGCCAGTAATCGAGCCAACATCCGGATTTGCGCGCCCGTGACCAGGGGTTCGTCCGCCTGCACGTTCACGACTTGGGCGGCACCCACCGTCCGGTTGGCTTCTGCCAGCCGGTCCGTCCCCGTTTGATGCGTAGAGTTGGTCATCAACACCTTAAATCCACCTCGTTCAACCACATCGCGCAAGAGGGGATGATCGACCGCAAACCAAAGGGGAAAGTCCGGTGCTTCCTGTGCAATCCGCTCCGCCACCCAAAGCAACAATGGCTTGCCCTTGATGAGGTGCAAAAGCTTGCGCGGAAAGCGCGTCGACTCGAGGCGACAAGGAACGATGATTGCGGTCTCTGCCATGCGCGCCAGAGTCTGCAGCCCGGTTTTTAGGTTGCAAGCCAGCCGCGCGGCCCGGATTTTTCCGGGTCACTCGTCCGTATCCATGAACAATAGCGACGCCTCCTCTGCCACCACGTCTTTGACCAAGGAGTTGATCGTGCAGAACAAAATGGGCATTCACGCCCGACCGGCCGCCATGATCGTCCGCGTCACCAATAAGTTTAAGGCCGAGGTCTTCGTGGAAAAAGACGACGAACAAGTGAACGGCAAAAGCATCATGGGCCTGATGATGCTGGCCGCCGGCAGGGGCTCGAAAGTGAAGTTCATCGCGACCGGCGTTGATGCTCCCGCAATGCTCACCGAGATCGAGGGGCTGTTCATCCGCAAGTTCGACGAAGCCTGATCCCGGCACCCCATCATTCGGGCCGAAGCGTGATTGCGGATCGGTAAAAAGGACCAACAAAGAAAAAACCGCGTCCTTTTTCTCTCTTTTGCCGGCTTCGTGAGCGTTTGAAAAACGGATCGTGCCCCACCTTCGGCACGGACAATTGCACGACCGACACGGCCTAACTAACCGAGCGCAAAAAAGCGCCGCGCGTTTTCTGAACTGATCGCCGCCAGCTC
This sequence comes from Opitutales bacterium, assembly GCA_038320495.1. GTDB lineage: Bacteria > Verrucomicrobiota > Verrucomicrobiia > Opitutales > Opitutaceae > ER46. Next base: position 9,223 of record JBBQEG010000104.1, read on the forward strand.
GTCCTCACTCACACCAAAAACATTCGCCGCTACAAACTGCGCCGTGTGACGTAGAAAAGCCGGCTCATTCGGCTTCCCCCGATGCGGAATCGGCGTCAGATAAGGAGCATCGGTTTCGAGCATGAACCGACTCATCCCCTGCGCCTTCGCCGCTGCTCGAATGCCATCAGCGTTCTTGTAGGTGATGATTCCCGTGAAGGATCCCACGCCACCACGTCGCCCGAGCTCCGCCATCTCGGCTTCTCCTTCGGTGAAGCAGTGAAACACCACCCGCCGCCAATCCACTCCACTGGCATCAATCAGCGCGACGCAGTCGGCAAATGCGCCCCGCGAATGCACCACCACTGGACAATTTAGCCGCTTCGCCAGATTCAGTTGCACCGTGAACGCTTCCCGCTGCCACGCAAAGATCTGCTCCGCGGCAACCGCATCATCCTTCGGCAGATGAAAGCGATCGAGTCCACATTCGCCCAGCGCCACCGGCAGCGGTGCTCCCGCCGGCGCAGCCCTCCAAAAATCCTCGAGCTGAGCCACCGCCTGCTCCCAATCCTGCTCCACCGAACACGGATGCAAGCCCACGGTGTAACGCAGCATGTCGCCATGTTCCGCCGTCAGGTCGCGATACGAAGCCCAGTCCTCCGGCGAGGTGCCAATCGTGATCAGCGTCGTAACGCCCGCCTCACGCGCACGTGCCAGCGTCTCCGCCAGCACACCGCGGCGGGCAAAGGATTCCAAATGCGTATGCGTATCAATCAGACTCATAAGGCAGGCACCCCGTGACGCGTGCACGGTCACACGGGCGAGCCCGCTGAATCACCTGCTCGCGGGCTCCCCGCAACGACAATTCTCCTCCAGCCGTGTTTCTGCCCCAGTCAGCCAAGCGCAGGTTGCTCACCGATCGGCTCGAAGTCGTTTACTCAAAGATACAGCGACCCGTACCGTTCGCGCAAATATCGCACCAAGTGCTTCGGCGAGAGGTCGTCCTCCGTGATTCGCCGGACCAGTTCCAATGTTCCGTAACGACGAGCCTGCGCGTGCACGTTCTCCCGCAGCCAGGCCAACAGCCACGAAAAATCACCGCGGGCAAACTCCTCCTCGATCTTCGGCCGCACGGTCTGCACATGCGCCCAGAGCTGCGCCGCGATCATGTTTCCCAAACAATAGCTCGGAAAATAGCCAAACGCCCCGCCGCTCCAATGCACGTCCTGCAACACCCCCGCCCGATCGTTCCCCGCCTCCAACCCCAGCAATTCCCTCGAGGCCGCTCGCCAGGCCGCCGGCAAATCCCGCACCGCAAGATCCCCGGAGAAGAGTCGCTTCTCGATCTCAAAGCGAAGGATGATGTGAAGGTTGTAAGTCACCTCATCCGCATCAACGCGGATCAAGGTCGGCTCGACCGCGTTCACCGCCAGATAGAGTTCCTCCGAGCTCACCCCTCCCGTTTGCGCGCCGAAGAGTTCCCGCCACCGCGGTTCAAAGTGACGCCAGAATCCACGGCTCCGCGCCACTTGGTTTTCCCACATCCGGCTCTGCGATTCATGCACCGCCATGCCGGCATTGATGCCCAACGCCGTCCCTAAGTGCTCCCGCGGGAGGCCCTGCTCATAGAGTCCGTGGCCCGTCTCATGGATCGATCCAAAGAGCGCATCCAGCGGCTGATCGGCATGATAACGCGTGGTCATCCGCACGTCGCATCCCGTACCGGAACAAAAGGGGTGCAACGAAACGTCAATTCGCCCGCAGGTGTAATCAAATCCGAGCTTGGCCGTGACCTCGTTCAGAAAAGTCCGCTGCGCCTCCAGCGGGAGTCCGCGCAACCGCGCTGAAATCTCACGAGCCTGCGCTGCCCGCGGTGACGTGGTGATCTCGTGCATCAACGGCACCAGTTCGCGCTTCAACTCCGCAAACAACCGGTCCACCGCCCCGGCGGTCAGCCCGGGATCATATTTGTCGAGGGCATAGTCATACGGTGCGTCTCCACGTTCCAAATACACTGCCTCCCGCCGCGCCAGATCGAGATGCGCTTCCAGCACCGGCGCATAGCTTGGGAAATCATCGGCCGCCTTGGCCCGCGCCCACGCATGATACCCCCGACTGCACAGCGTCGCCTGTTCGCGCACGAACTCCGCCGGCAATTTCGTCGCGCGATCGTAATCCTTCCGCGCATTCACCACCACCGCCCGCTGCTCCGCACTCAGCTGCGCGTCGGCGGCCTCGAGCGCCGTCAGCGCCGCCCCGATGCGTGGCTCACTCGCCGCCGTATGCTGCACCTCGGCGAGGACCGCGTGTTGACCCGCCCGCTGTTCGGCCGCACCGGCGGGTAGATTCACTTGCTCATCCCAACTCAGCAACTCGCCCACCGTTCCGAGGGTGTGCGCTCGTTTCACCAGCGCCACCAGCTCCGCGAAGTTGGTTTCGATGTTCATTCGCACGCATCCTGACGCACCTTCCATTGGGTTGCGAGCGCCTTGTCGCCAGCCACAAATTTCACCCCACGCTCCCGCCCCGAACGGGCGCCTTTCGCGAGCCTCACTACGAACGCGTATTCTAACCGACACTACAGCATCCCCGCTCTCCCAATTCCGCTTTCCCGTTTTTTCAATTTTCCGATTTTCCGATTCCGCTTCCCCGTTTTCGAATTTCCCAACTTTCCAACTTTCCTACCCCGCTTTCCCAATTTTCCAATTTTCCGATCCTCTATTCCGCCCGAACCGTGACACTTCCTCCACTCGTGCGCAGTTTCAACTGAGGTCCGCCTCCGTTGACCGTTCCCGCGAGGCGGTTTCGGCTGCTGCTCTCGAGGGCCAGCGTGACGCCATCGGCGTTCACCCCTCCGCCGCTCGCCGATGCATCGAGGCGAAAGGCCGCGGATTTCGCGACCGTGACCCTCACGCTGCCGCCCGAGGTGCTGAGCGAACAGTCCTCGACCAAGGGCCCCGCCAGGTGCGCCCGAATCCCGCCCCCACTCGTGTGCGCCGTCACCGCCTGTCCGGCCGAATCGATGCGAATGTTGCCACTTGAGGTGGCGAGCTTCGCGCGGCCAGCCAGTTGCCCCACCTCGATGTTGCCGCCTGAGGTCTGCAGGTTGGCCTCTCCGCGAGCGGCCGCCAACACGACGCTTCCACCCGAGGTGCGCGCATCGACATCGCTGCCGATCATTCCGAGCTTGATCGAGCCGCCCGAGGTCCGGGCCGAAACCGAGCCACCGAGATCGCCCACTGTGATGCCCCCGCCCGAGGTCCGCAGCTCGGCCGCGAATCTCGCCGGAACGGTGATGACAAAATCCACCGCCACCGGCGTCCCAAAAGAAAAGCGAAACCCGGACCGCGACCGCTCGCAGCGGGAAATAACCCTTACATCGTTCCCCGTTCAAACCGTTCGCGCCGCTTTTTCGCCCCCCCCTCAAACCTTGGCGCTATTGTCGCACTTGAAGTGAACCTGCGACCGCCGCAGCCCATGTGCGCGCAACGCCGATGTCTCCGCCGGATTCCGGCGCTGGAGGGCAAATCGTTGCTGGTCCGCCGCCTCTTCCGCCGCGGCCAAAGCCGAGATGCAAACGAGAGCTTCGGCGCGTTCCGGCAACCTGCGCTGCGGAAAACCAGCATGCCGGGCGAGCCAGTGCACTACATCAGAAAGAGGTTCAGGTCGGGAGGAGTTCATGGCCTTGGACGCTCGACCCTACCGTAAACTGGGCGTCACGCAACCTTCCTCGCAGCTCCATCTCCCACCTAGCCAATCGCCGCAGCCCATTTTCCCTCGTCAAACCCCACGAGAGCCACGCCCGGGCCGATCGCGAAGGGACGCTTCACCAGGTTGCCATTCCTGGCCAGAAGATCGAGCGCCGCTGCCGGACCCAGCGTGGGCAAAACCTTGCTCATGTTCAGGTCGCGATAATCGCGCCCCGCCGTATTAAACAGCGCTCGCACCACACCGTCGTGCGCCTTCAACATCGTCCGTAACTCCGCCGCACTCGGGGGCGTGTCCCGAATCGCACGCTCCTCAAAGGGAGTGTGGTTGGCCTTGAGCCATTTTACGGCGCGGCGACAGGAATCACAGGTGTCGAGGGTGTAGACAGTGAGCATGGCAAAATTACTTTGCCCAGCTGGGATCCTGAATGACGAACTGCCAGCGACCGCGAAACGCGCCGAGTTCCCCATAGAAACGCAGGGTGGATCCTTCCGGATGAGCGGCCCGCAGCTGGTTGCGCAGCGCCTCATCATGACTCCACACGTCGTAGGTCTCGCCCCGGAATACCACGCCCAGCCGGCTGCCGCCCACCACGACGCCTTCCACCCGGAAGATTCTCCCCTGATACGCGTCAGAGCGAATGCTCGCGCCCGGGGAAATCTCGGCGGCCTTCACCGCGAGCTTTTCCAGATCGAGTCGCGCGTATCCAATTTTCACATCCGGTGCCCGGCCTCCGACTTCGACCGACGGATTTTTCAACGCGAGCGTGCGGTCCGCCCGCCCGTCCTTCACGACGGTAAAGCGGGCGAACACCGGAAAGTGATCGGAAAAACCGCGGCCCGCCGGTCCATCAAAAGACCATCGCACCGGCAGACCCATGGCATCGGCATTAAGACCGCTGAATTTCGCCACACCAAAAGAATTATCTACATACTGCACCCCGCGATAATCATATAGCCCGCGCGACAGAATGAGGTGCATCAAGGTGCCCCACTCCCCGCGGAACACATCACTGCCACGCTCCGCGGCCGGCAATTCATACCAGAGATTATAAAGATCCCGCGGCTCATCCCGGATCGCGAGTTCGTTACCGCGGGAACGCAGCACATCGTTGAGGGCGGTCATCTTCATCTCCGGGTACCGCTGCTTCTGATTATATTGCGAATTGAAGTCGCCGCCGAGAATGATGTCCGCGTTGGGGTCCGCCGCCAGGATAACGTCAATCCGATGGCGCAGCGTTTGCGCATTCGCGATCCGGGTTGGCTCACTGGCCGGATCACTGGCGCCCGACTTCCAGTGGTTGGCAAACACGTAAAAGCGCGCTCCGTCGATCTCCAGTTCCACCTCCAAAATCGCCCGCGCATTCGTCGTCGGATGCGACCGTACCGCCCGAACCGGCAGCCGGGTAAACACCGCGTTCTTCTGCTCGAGCCGCCGCCCCGAATCGGCTTCAGGTCCATTGTCACCGACCACGATCTGGTAATCCGTCATCCCCAGGTCCGCGAGGGCTTTGGCCAGCAGAATCTCG
>JBBQEG010000105.1:0-14258 GCA_038320495.1 Opitutales bacterium
CGCGATCGGCACGGCTCCCGGATCCCGCGCCTTCATCATGCGCCCCGTCTGGCCGTCCCTCGGCGTCGACCTCAATCGCGACGGGATAATAACATTGCCACCCGATGGCGACAAGTTCGATCTTACTTCCTCCGCCATGCCCTTTCGCTTCTGGATCAATGATGATGATGACGGCAACGCATTGAATGATGAGGTGGAGGTCGAGGGTTCAAGTACCTCCGACTACGCATCGAGGGGAGACTTCGGAATTGCCTCGAAACGTGACCTGGAGGACTTCGCGAGACTGACGATCAACTGCTCAGGAATTACCGATGCACTCAAAAGCGGCTACCTGCAGATTGGATTACAGTGGAAGTCGTATCCGGTGACGGGATCGCCGGCCATCAATCTTTATCGGCACTACGAATCGGATGGCGGCACGCGTTACTTGACCGACAACGCGACTGCGATCCAGCAGACGACGCCGCCTTACTCGACGACGCTGATTGATTCCGGAAACAAGAACGTGGTCAGTTCGACCAACGGCGTCTTCATCTTTAGAAAGGAACTCTTCGCCAACCTGTCGAGCAGCCAGACCAAGACTTTCCTGTTGTTTGAGGGAGCCGGTGTCGGCAAGGGCCAGTTGCAGCTTTTACTTCTCGATAAAAACGGCAACCAGGTCGGAGAAGGATCCGGCGTGTGGATGGACATCAGACGGATCAATACGATGTTCGAGCGCGTCAAGGCCACCACACAGTATGCGCTATCGTCGGATGGTATCGACGCGACCATGCCGTTGCCACACGATTACATCGATCTGGCGCAGGTTCCTCAGCCGACGATGGGCTGGATCCCTGACGATCGTGGCGAAGCCTTTGTGCCCGATCCGGGCGAGGACTTGCAGAACAAGAATTACATCGTGTTCGTTCACGGCTGGAGGGCAGGCACCGGGGATTCCTCCCGCTGGGGTCAGTTCCTCGCTGACATATGCGCGGACGATGTTCAAACGGCTCTGGCACTCAGGCTACAAGGGAAGGTTTGCTGCCTTCCGCTGGCCGACGTTCTACGGCGGACCAGGACCGGACGACGATGATCCGCTGCGCGGCTACACGACCTACAATGATAGCGAGTATCGCGCGTGGAAGGCCGGGAAAAGCCTCGCGCAGTATGTCAACCAGCTACCGAGCGGCTACAACCGCCGGATCGCTGCCCACAGCATGGGTAACATCGTAGCCGGGTCCGCGTCAAAGAATGGAATGACAGTGGACAGCTATGCGCTGCTCAACGCTGCCGTTCCGGCTATTTGCTATGATGCCGGAGTGCAGCGGCGCTGGCCGACATTTACCGGCATTTATTCGAGTGTCACCTTTCATCGGGATTACAACGTGCCTTCACCGACTCCGAGCGCCCCCAACTCGGGGACGCCGGTCGATGACGCCAATGCCGTGGTTCACGACCTATCTTACGTGAACCAACTTTCTGCACTAAATGGCAGAGTCGTAAACTTCTATCTTGAGAGCGATTTTGCCACGTCGATCTCGTGGAACACGAACAACATGACGTTCCGTCCCAATACGTTTGCACTGCCGCTCGATGGAAGCTCTGGTTACAAATATATCGCGACGCTGAGCGATCCAAATTGGCGCCTGCGTCTGAAAAGCTTTTCCGGAAGCGAACGGAGGGTAACGGACGCTCACGAGGTGATGTCTTACGACTGCAAGGTCCCCACTTTCACGTTGGGCGCAGATGGCAGCACAGGAGGCTCGATCGTTAAACCGATCGATATGGGCGCTTACGGCTTTGGCCGCGAGCACAGCGCGCAATGGCAGTGGCACTTCCAGCAAACCGTCCAATTTTATCATGACTTGCTCGTCGAATTTGGACTGACGCCAACACTATGAAAAAGCGCATTGCTTGGATTATAGCGGTGCTCCTGCTGTTCGTCGCGTTGTTAATGTTCTGGCGACGTGTGCCTGATCAACCGGAAGGTGGGGAAACAATATCCAAAGCCAAAGAGGATCCAACCGCGTGGAAATCGCCATCCGCGAATTCGCCGCCGTCTGACAGTGGACAACCCGTCGGCAATCAGTTGCCGGAGCGCGCCCAGCCACCGGTCGAGGCGAGGCGTGTCTTTCAGTCCATCTTCAACGCTCAGTTGTCGCTTTACGGCAAAGTGGTGGATCAGGACGGACGACCTATAGCGGGCGTTCACGTGAGTATCGGCGTGGCCGACAAGCCTTGGGACTCAGGGTCATCGCACCAGCGAACCACCGGGCCAGATGGAATGTTTGAAATCACAGGCGTGAAAGGCGCGGGCATTTTTGTCGAAGTGGAGAAGGAGGGGTATTACGCTGGGAAGGAATCGAGGCGCCTCCTACAATCCGGTGAAATGCCGGCCAAAGACGCTCCCGCCGTATGGAAGCTTTACCGGAAGGGGGCCTTGGAGTCTTTGAGCCATCACGACAACACGTGGACCGACATGCCGATGAATGGAACGCCGGTAGAGTATGATTTTAACACCAAACAGTTTGTCGGTGCCGGCCAAGGCCAGTTGCGGGCCGAAGTGAAGGTGGAGGGTTCGATGCAGCAGCGGTTCTCATGGTGGTATCGAATATCCGTGGTATCTGGAGGCATGGCACGCCGAGCCCATGAGTTTGATTTTGTCGCACCTGAAAGCGGTTTCGTTGAAGTCTTGGAAGGCCGGATAAGTGCCACCGACGGCGAATGGAGAGGAGCGTTTAATGGCGACTATTTTATCCGGTTACCGAGTGGCACATTTGGTCGCGTCGCGTTCGCCGTATCCAGGGGGAGGGATAGTTTTAGTTTTCGAATCGATCACGCGGCCATCAATCCCACTGGTAGCCGTAACCTCGAATACGACCCGAAATCGGTTCCTCCATTCGTGCCTGCAACCCAGTCCCGATGAGGTCCTCTCTCCGCTTCACGCTCGTTTCGCTGTCACTAGCCGCACCGCTGAAGGCAAGCCGAAGATGTCATGTCTCTGACTCTTGGGTGTGAAGCCGGAAAGTACCGTCGCGTTTGTTCCGCTATGCGATCTGCTGTCCTCGTCGGTGATGCGCTGTCGCTGCGCTCGGCGCATTCTTCGCGCGCACCGCGTCGTTGCCTGCGATGGGACCCGATTGCACCGTCCGGGCGACGTGAGGGGGAGGGATTTCCGCGGCCACGATCTTTTCGGTCAGGCGCGCAAGTTCATTGAGCACCTTCAGCAGGGCCTCCCTCGCGGCTCCGTTGAAGGCGTGCCGGAGCTCGGACGTCGCCGAGGCGCTCAAGAGATGCCGACGGCCACCCACGGTCACCGATACGGTCGCTGTGTAGGTGACGACGAAGCTGCTCCAAACGACCAAGCGTAACGTCGAGGGTGGTCACTCCATCGTCATGGTCTCAGCCGGTGGTGCGATTGGCCTGTCCCAACGTCGTCTCAATGGCTCCGAGCACCTCCGTGCGGCCTGCCTTGGTCTTCGCGGAACTCGTGACGAGCGGAGGCGCCTCCACCCGCCAGGCGGCCACGGCTTTCTTGAAGGTTTCCACGTTCTCGCGGGTTTGGGTGGGCGATTGCTTGTCGGTTTTGGTGAAGACAAGCGTGTACGGCACGGTGCAGCCGTCGAGCCAGCGCAGGAATTCCAGATCGATCGCCTGTGGTGGCAGCCGCGAGTCGATCAGCACGAAGATGCTGCGCAGATTGCGCCGGCCTTCGATAAAATCTGCGACCGCTTCGTTAAACTCGAACCGCCGCTGTTTTCCGACCTTCGCATAGCCGTAACCCGGGAGGTCGACCAGGCACCACGCACCGTTGATGACGAAGAAATTGATCAGCTTCGTTTTTCCGGGCGTATCAGACACCTTGGCGAGCGTGGACTTTTCGGTGAGCACATTGATCAACGAGGATTTCCCCACGTTGGACCGCCCGATGAAGGCGAATTCGGGCAGGGCCCAGGTGGGACACGAACGCAGGTCAGGAGCGCTGACTTCAAACTCGGCGGTTTTGATTTTCATAAAATGGTTGGTGGGTTCGGACTGAATCGTTGCTAAGCGAACTTGCCTCGCCCACTGAGCACGGCGCGCCGGCAGAGGGTCTCCGCGCGTTTGAAGTCGCGACAGGCCTGCGGGCGGCGTTCGTAGATCGTGCAAAGGCGGGTATCGAGGTCGAGCGCCACGCAGGCGCCGTCTCCCCGCTGATCCATGCAACGCACGCCGGCATGCTCGACCACGAACTCTGCGGGTACGTCGTCCGCCAGCGGGTGAAGTTCGACCACCAGGTGGCAGCATTTGCCGCAACCGGCACAGGCAGGGATGCCGTCGTCGTGAGCTGGATTGATCAATTGACCGTCCAGCATGCAGGGCACGCCATCCGCGGCGACTCCCGTTTGCGGGAAAGCGAAGAAGCTACCCGCGTCATCTCCCGGGCGGGGGCGCCTGCGGGGGAAGAGTGACCGTGAACGTGCTTCCCGAACCCACTTCTGACTCAAATCCAATGCGGCCTCCCAACGATTCCGCCGCTGATTGCGCAATCGCCAGCCCGAGTCCCATTCCGTCACGATTGGGTCCGGTCGCGCGCGAGAAGGGCTTGAACAGATCATGACCGTTCACTCCAGAAATGCCGCGCCCGTTGTCGCGTACGCAAACGCGGATACGTCCTTCCATCTCCTCCGACCACACTTCGACAAAGGGCTGCCGATCGTCCGGGACGTACTTGACGGCGTTGGCCACCAGGTTGGCGAAGATCTGCAGGAACGGGATGTAACGCCCGGTCACGACGTGGAGTTTGCCGCGACGGGAGATCACGGCCTTCCGCGAAGCAAACAGGACCGAATGAAACTGCATGATATCGTCGACCACCTCATTGAGGTCGACCTCCTCTGGCAGCGCCGGGTTGTCCGCGAAGGTACGTTGCGCCTTCTCGAGCACGTCGTCGGCCAGCGCTTCGAGACGCGCCGCCGCGCGCTTTATTTTCTGCCCCATGACGACACCTTGGGAGTCAAGCGTACCGTGTTCTCCGCTCAGCAGGATCTCGGCGAAGGCCTGAATTGAGCGCAAGGGGCTTCGCACATCGTGCGAAAACGTGGTGGACGTGGTCTTGAACGCTTCGACCGAGGCCCGCAGGGCGGCAGTCCGCTCCTCGACCTTCTTTTCCAGAAGCAGGTTCAAGCGCTCTCGCTCGTCCAGAAGCACCTCAAGTTCTTTTTGGGCCTTCGCTTGCTCGATTCTCATCCAGTCGAAAAGGCTCTCGGCGGTGATGACCCCCACGTACTCGCTCTCGCCCGAAACCACCACCACGTCGTAGACGCTCCGTTGGCTGAAGAGGTCGGGAATGCTCGAGGCAGGCGTCGCTTCGTCCACTTGAAGCGGGGGCGTTTCGGCGATCAGATCGGCCAGGATGCGGCGACCGGCGCTCGTGCGCATCGCGACATCGGCCAGGCGAACCAGCCCGAGGAAGCGGCGGGCCTCCGAAAGCACGACACAGACCTCTGCAGAGCACTCGCGCATGCGCTTGGCGACATCGGCCAGACGATCTTCGGATTGGCCCGTGACCACCCGCTTGCTGATCAACTGCACCGCCGTCGTCACCCGAAATCCCCTGCCTCGATGTTCGCCTCGATGACGAGTTCGACGTCGATGTCGAGCATCAGCAACTCGGTCTCCATCATGACCGGCTTGATGCGTTTTAGAATGAAATCGACGAGCTTCGCGCGTCCGATCTTTCTCAAAACGGCGGCGCGGATGATGACCTCCTGCACCACGGCATCCTTGATGCTGAGTCGCTCGAACTTCTCGGAGGTCATCAATCGCAGCGTGCGGACCATCGCCTCGCCGCCGATTGCGGCGTCGCTGCCGATCACGAGGCCATCCTTGATCGGCGGAATTTCGAGGGCGCGCATGCGCACGCGAATGAGTTTATCGACGGCAGACTTGGAGGTGGACGGGTAATCTTTTTTCGAGCTGGATGTTTTTGGCATGAGACATTGACCGGCTGGAGCGGCCAGGCGAATATGACGATCTCGCGCTCTTCGCTGCTGGTTGGAGGAGGAAGTTGCCATCATTCACCTCGATGGGAAATCTTTTGGTGGTTTTGGTGTCGTTGACTTCGGCAGGGGTGCTGATGGGGAGCGTTCCCCGATCATCCTTGGAAATGAGATCGGAGGGCTTTCCTGCATCTGGCCTCATGGCCGCTTCCGTCCTTTGCAGGGTCGGCGGGAAGCGGTTGAAAACTCGTCTGTGAATCGAGGGAGATTCTGGGAGCCAAGAAGGGTTTCGCAAAGCTGTTCTCTTGGGGGATTCTCCTAGGATGCGGTGGGAGATCTTACGTGGCATCCTCGTTCGTCTTGCTGCCTCCAGCGAAGCTTCGATAGGGCACCGTGAACACTGTGTTGTCCGTACTTCGCTGGGGACTCCTCTCGGGCGGGCCAGCCATAATGCTGCCCTATTTGAAACTAATCATCTCAATTGTCTGAATCGCCGCCTTTGGTTCGTTGAATCAAAATGGATGGTTCAGCGACAAATCGAAACGGTTTCGCCCGAGGAAATGCAGAAACGCTGGGATGCCATGAGCGGCGTGTGCAGCGGCGCCGAGCAGGCGAAAAAATAATTCCCGGGCGGCCCGGCCACCTTGCTCGGAAAAGAGAAACGTCATGACCAAATATTTGGTAGCGATCCACCGCCCCAACGACTACGATCCGTTCGTCGAAGAGGACGAAGCGATGGCCCGTGAGATCGACACGCTCAACGATGAGATGGAGGCGGCCGGCGTAAGGATTTTTGTTGGCGGCCTGAAGCCGGCAAGCACCGCGAAGTCGCTGCGGAGGCAGCCTGATGGTGAGGTGTCTGTCACCGACGGACACTACCTTGAGACAACAGAGCACGGCGGCGGCGTTTGGGTCCTGGCAGCCGCTGACCTCGACGAGGCGTTGGCGTGGGGACGCAAGGCTGCGGGCGTCCGTAGAGGTGCGGCCGTTTCACTGACGGATGACCCAGCCAGCCCAGCGGAGTTGGAGTGTCAGGTTCCGTGCTGACGCACGGCCTGCGCCCGCCCTCCTCATGACTCAACACTGACCGTTACTACGTGGCCGGGTGCAGATCGGCGTCACCGTGGCGGTGTTTTCGCCAGAGCAGCGTGAGGACAAGCCCGATCGCGGCTCCGCCAAGGTGCGCGAAATGGGCGATGCCGGCGCCGAAGAGTGAGAATCCGGTGACACCGGAAAACAGATCAAGGGCAAGCAGGACCGGGATGAAGAACTTCGCGGCGATCGGTACCGGCACGAAGATCAGAGCGAGTTTCGCGTTGGGATGGAGCAGTCCAAACGACACCATCACTCCGTAGATTGCACCGGACGCTCCGACCATCCGCCCGTTGTAGATTTGGTAGAGTTCGACCAGCGCCGCTTCCAGCGTCGGATCAGACGGAATCGGGCCGCGCCCGGTCTCCATCAGCACGCCGATGTTGGCCGGCGTCATCCCGGCCGCGACGAGACGTTCATGCAGTGCGTTGAACTCGAAACTGTTGATTCCCGTTTGAATCAGCCCGGCGCCCAGCCCGCAGAGGAAGTAAAAGATCAGGAAACGCGGCGCGCCCCACTCGCGCTCGAGGATTGAGCCAAAGGAGACGAGCGCGAACATGTTGAAGAAGATGTGCCCGAGGTCCGCGTGCAGGAACATGTACGTCACGGCCTGCCAGGGACCAAAGTGGTCGTTGCCCGGAAACCAGAACGCCCCCCGGGCGACGATGACTTCGCGCCACTCCGGCACGAGCAGGCCGGCGACAAACACCGCGACATTGACAATCAGCAGGCTCAGGACCGCCTGGGAAATACGACTCATGCGTCCCACCGTTGCGATCGCCGCGCCGTTCGCAACCCGCAACGGGCGGTGGAAAGCGGTCTCCTGGTAGAATGCGCCGGCGTCGTTACGAAAATCTCGAGTTATACCCTTACCCGGCCGCGAGGCGCAGGAGCTGGCGCAGCCGCTGCGGGTCGGTGGCGGAGGTTTTGGCAACAAAGCCGCGCAAGTGGGTGAAATGCACGTCCGGCTCCGCCTTGATCCGGGTGAAGTCGAGGCGTGGATGATCGCGATGCCGCGACAGACCATAGCCGGCGCCGCGGCGGTCGGGCGCGATGACGGCGACGACCCGGTCGTCCAGGCCCTGCTCCTGCACATAGCGATCAAGTCCGGCGGAGGGATCCTCGGGGAGGGGCTCCGTGCGCGGCATGAAGACGACGGCGGGGATTTTTGCGCTATCAGTGGCGTCGCGCAATTCGTCCAGCGACCAGAGTTCCGCGTGCTGGCCGATGAAGGTGAGCCGCGAGCGGAGGGTGCGCAGGTAGTCGAGCAGGTCGGATCCTACCAGGCGCATGATTTCCCACAACGGTTCGCCGAACGTGTGGCGGGTGGCGGCGGCGAAGCGGCGCAGCAGCGTGCCGTCGATGGGGGAGTGGAGTTTGTTGATAATGTCGCGTTCCACGCCGAGCCAGCGGGCGGTGGCGTTGGGGCCGCGGCAATCGAACCACTCGGCGGGTTCGAGCCAGTCGCAGAACGCCCGGGCATCCGCGTAGAGCCCGAGGTGTTGGAGCACGAGGGAGAGGGCGCAGGTCGGCGCGGCATCGTCGGGGAGCTGGTGATGATCGAAATTGTTCAGCGCAGGCTCGTGGCGGTGACCCACATCGATCACCGCAGTTGCGGGATCGGCCAGATCGGCGTCGGTCGGCTCGCGGCGCAGGATAGGGCAGGCGGAGGCGGCGAGCAGTACGCAGCAGGCGAGGAATTCATCTTTGTGGGCACTGCCCGGATGCGTCAGGATCGTGGTGAAAGGCGTCATTCAATCCCACGCCAACACACCGGGTCCGCAAAAGCCATGCGGGAGATCGCGGAACCCGACTCAGATGGTGGCTCCTTTTTTGCCGGTGGACGGCTTCTCCACGGCCCCGGCATTCGGCTGAAACCGGGATTTTCGAGGTTTCCGACTACATGAATCCTGTTTAGTGGTCGAACCCGCCCTCCGCATGACCACGAAGCACCGCATTTTCACGACGCCCGTCGCCAACGTCTATCCCTACTACCTTGCCAAGGCGGAAAAGAAAGGGCGGACAAAGGCGGAAGTGGATACCATCCTTTGCTGGCTGACTGGCTACACGCCGAAGCAATTGGCGAAACAGCTGACCCAGCAGACGGACTTCGAAACCTTCTTTGCGGAGGCCCCCGAGCCGAATCCTGCGCGCAAGCTGATCACCGGCGTCATCTGCGGCGTGCGCGTGGAGGACATCCAAGAGCCGACGATGCGGGAAATCCGCTATTTGGACAAACTGGTGGACGAACTCGCGAAGGGAAAGCCGATCGCCAAAATCCTGCGCGCCTGACGCCCGCGAAATGCGAGAGCCTACGACCCCGCTTTGATCTCCCGCCACAAGGCATCGAGACCCATGCGCTCAAGCCAAGGCGCCATCATCGATTCATCTAGTCCGGTGATTTCCCGAATCGCGCGGATATCCGCCGGATGCTTGGCCGAGTTTCCTTCGCGGTAGAATTCCAGTTTCCGCAGCACCACATACTCCGGCGAAGCGACGGTCATGGTCAAATCCCCGTCCCAGCGCAACCGGCGCCGCAAGGGCAGCGCCCAAGCATGCAAAGGGTCCGCCCCCGCCAGATAGACGTCGGCCTTGTAGCCGGAGTCATGGTGAATGAGGTTGAAGTGTCCGCGCTGCTGGCGTGCTTGCTCGGCCCGGATGACTGATTCAGGTGGAACATAGAACTCGCTTCCCGGGAAAGCCATCAAGAGGGCGGCTCGTGTGGCGTCGTTCAGACTGATCACCACGTCGAGGTCGTTGGTCACCCGCGGTTGCCCGTAAAGGATCGCGGCGGTGGCACCGGTGACCATGTAAGGCGCACCCGTGGATTCGAGCCGCGCCACAAACAGGCTCAGTTCATCCGGTGCGGGCATGGAGAATGCGTTCGGCTACAGCCCGGCGCACATCGCTTTCAGACCAGGAAGGATGCCGATCGCGGAAACCCGCCGCCATCAGTGCCCGCATCGACCGATTCATCCGGAGTGCCTGCTGCAAGCGCTGCTGGGGCGACATTGTCCGATAGATCGCCATCTGATGCTCATGCGCGGCGCGCTCGTGGTCGGGTTCGGCACTCGCAGACATGGCAGGAGCATGGAGGATGCCGGCCCCGGTGCAAGAATGCAGGTTGAACACACGCGTCGCGCCCCGCAAGGGGTCAGCTGGCAGGTCCATGGCTTCCGTCGCCGGGGCAGGGTAACCCAACGCCCAATCCCGTGTCGAAGGAGGTGGTCATGAACACATCGCGTAGTCACCGAAGCCTGACGCGAGCGGCTTCCGACGGAAAAGCGGACGGCTCAGCTCCGTCTCGGGAGACTGGCGTCGATCGATCGCGCGGTGCCGAGTCGTCCAGTGTCCCTGCTGCGGCCACGTCCTGCCTCGGCTTTGTGAACGACCTTGCGCGCCTCGCCGAACGTGCGAGGCAGGCGGACCCTGCCGACGAGGACCGAAGGCGGCTGGCGGGCGAGTTAATTTACCGCTACGTGCCGGGCACGACCATTTTTGGCGTGCGCGTAAGACGTTTTATTGTCGGCCCGGTGGCGGTGGAAGAACGTGTCGACCGCTCCAGTAACGTGTGGGGACCGGATGGTTTCAGGCCTTCGTTGATCTGCGGTGGTCAGGATGAGGAAGTCGTCCGCCATGTGGCGGCTGCGGCGGCGTGTGTTCTGGTGCGACGTGTTTATCTGGTGCGGGTTGCCAGCCTCTACGACTGGGTGCAGGGGCTGTTTCGCGGCCGGGCGGAGGCGAAGGCAGAGATCGCCGGGAATCGAGCCGGCCTCCGGGTCGGCCGGGTTCTGGCGGACTACGTCGGCGGGCGGCTGGACGTCTCGCGACTCCGCGCCGTGCTCGGAGCCATTCTCTGCGAATAGTCGTTTCGGTTGCCGATGGCGTTTTCGCGCTCGCCTCAGATGCGACGCGCTCCGAAGCGGTTGTATCAGACAGGCAGATACACCCCCGATTGGGAGGATTCTAAATGGTCAGGCACAGGTTCCGCTGACGATACGCACGCCCCTTTGGTGTTTAATTTTGATAAATTATTGCA
This sequence comes from Opitutales bacterium, assembly GCA_038320495.1. Classification (GTDB taxonomy): domain Bacteria; phylum Verrucomicrobiota; class Verrucomicrobiia; order Opitutales; family Opitutaceae; genus ER46. Next base: position 11,092 of record JBBQEG010000105.1, read on the forward strand.
ATTATTGAAGATATAGAGACGATGGCCAAGCCCCGTGCTGCTTCGAGTCAATCTATTCAGTGGGGAACTCGTCATGAAATACTCAGACAGCCCCGATCCCAGCCGGAGTCCTTTCACGCGGGCCGCTGGCCCGGCGACACCGGGTTCGAGTTCCAGCGGGAGTGAGAACGAGGAGCAGTTCCGGGAGCTCCTGAATCACCTCGAACAAGTGTTCTGGATGACGAATGCTGCGGATACTGCGGTGCTGTACGTCAGTCCGGCCTACGAGAAGGTCTGGGGCTACTCGCGGGCCAGTCTTTATGATGGATCGCACACATTTCTCGATTCGGTGCATCCGGAGGATCACGCGCGCATGGCCGCAGCCATGGAGCGTGAGCGTGAGCAGGGAGGCTACAACGAGGAGTATCGCATCATCGGCTCGGACGGAACGATGCGCTGGATCTGGGCGCGCACTTATCCGGTGCGCAACGATAAGGGTGAAGTCGCCCGCTATGCAGGCATCGCCGAGAACATTTCCGACCGAAAGTGGGCGGAGAAAGAACGCACGCGGCTGGCCGCCATCATCGAGCATGCGGACGACTCGATCATCAGCACCACGCTCGACGGAACGATCATTGCGTGGAACCGGGGGGCGGAGCGGAAATATGGATACAGCGCCGCCGAGGTGCTCGGGCGATCGATCTTCATTCTTATCCCGCCCGAACATTCGACCGAGTACCTTGAGGCCATGAAGTCCGTGCGTGGCGGCAAGGCAGTGTCGGCCTACCGCACTGTGCGGCTGCGCAAGGATGGCACGTTGATCAAATTTTCGGTTGGCATCGCGCCCATCGAGGCGCGCGATGGCGAAATCGTCGGTGCCTCCAAGATCAGCCAGGACGTGACGCGGGTTCATGATCTGGAATCGCAACTGATCGAAGCACAGAAAATGGAAGTCATCGGGCAGCTCACCGGTGGCGTGGCGCACGACTTCAACAACATCCTGGCCGTCATCCTCGGATACAGCGAGTTGATGGTGAGTGAAATCGGGGAGAACCCGGGACTTCAGAAGTTCGCGGCAGGAATCAACCTTGCGGCCGGCCGCGGGGTGGGGCTGACCCGCCAATTGCTGGTCTTCAGTCGCAAAGAGACCGTTCAGTTCACCGTCCTCGATCCCAATAAGATTCTGACGGACATGGAGAGCATGCTGCGGCAATTGATCGACGCGAGGATCGCGTTGACGATCACCACCGAGCCCGGTTTGGGATGTATCAAGGCGGATGGCGGCTACATCGGGCAGGTCTTGATGAACCTGGTGGTCAATGCGCGGGATGCGATGCCGTCCGGTGGGAAGCTCACGATCGCAACCAGCAGTGTTACGCTTGATGAAGCATACGCGTTGGATCATCCCAGTGTCTTCCCTGGCGACTACATCCTGTTCAAGGTTGAGGACACGGGAATAGGCATGTCGGAGGAAATCAAGGCCCGTGTCTTCGATCCTCTCTTCACCACCAAGCTGCGAGGGCTTGGCACCGGCTTGGGACTTTCAACCTGTCAGACGATCGTTCATCTTTCGAACGGATTCATCGCCGTTCAAAGCACGCCGGGAATCGGCACGAGCTTCGAGGTCTATTTTCCGCAGGTTGCAATGAGGTCGGATCCTGCACGACACACAACCGACGCCGGTCCCGTGCCGCGCGGCACCGAGACAATTCTTGTGGTCGAGGACGATCCGGAAGTCCGCCGGATGGTGTCCCTTGTCCTCGAAGTGCAGGGCTACCATGTCGTGACGGCTTCAAATGGGGAGGAGGGGATTCGGCGTGCGCTCGAAGATCATAAGCATCGGATCAGCCTCGTGATCAGCGACGTCGTCATGCCGGGAATGAGCGGCCAGGCGATGGTGGCCGGCATGGAAGCGATTGATCCTCGGCTCAAGTTCCTCTTTACCTCCGGCTACACCAACGGTGCGACGGCTCTGTCTGGCATAATCGATGAGAAACTCGAATTCCTTTCAAAGCCCTATACGAACGAGGCGCTCGCGCGGAAAGTTCGTCACCTGCTGGATGCTCCTCTTGTCTAGCCCGGATAGTGGCACACCTAAACGAACCAAGGCATGTTTCACAGAGCGCATTGCCGGATTCCACCGGTGGGCGGGCGCGTCCCTGCGCCCGCTGCCGCTCTGGCGGACGGTGAGGCAGGTGCCATCAAGCGAGAAGCGAGACAGGACAAACCACGCGCGGAGGGACCCGCGCGTCCACCCGGCACGCTTTACCTTCGTCGGGATTAACTGGACCCTACGCGTTCGCCCTCGATGTGGCCAAGGTGCGCCGGATTCGCGCAAGCATGCCCACCGGTGGGCGGGCGCGTCCCTGCGCCCGCTGCCGCTCTGGCGGACGGTGGGGCAGGTGCCATCAAGCGAGCCAGGACAAACCACGCGCGGAGGGACCCGCGCGTCCACCCGGCCAACGTTGTGCAGACGAACGCGCGCTTCGCCAGCCGATGGTTGCGAAATGCGGTTAATGGGAAGGTGAACGAGGCCTGCGCCCTCGGCCACAACACGGCAGGGCGGAGGCGACGCGAGCCGCAGCGACCCATTCGCGGCCAGGTTGTGTTCGCCATCACGTGCAACGGACCGAGGTCGACGCCCTCGGCTACGACTAGGCAGAGCAGCAAAGCGAGCTGCGTTGTGGGCCGCGGCTCGCTTGTTCGTGACAGATGTTGCTTCAGGACTTCTTGCGGTACGTTCCGCTGTCACGGAGGTTCCGCACATGATCGTGCGCCGCCTTGACGGCCGCTGCCTGCGAGGTGATCAGATCGCGGGTCGCGGCGTCGAGGTCGGTCTTTTCGAGCGCCTTGCGATAGGCGGCGACGGCGGCGTCTTCACCGCGTTCAGCCTCCTCGAGCACGGTCTGCGGCTCGTTGGAGGAGAGGGCGGCCTTGATATTGATCCAGCCGCGATGAACGCTTCCCGAGACGCTGCCTGATTTTTCGACCTTCGCTCCGAGAGCGTTCACGTGCGCCTGCAGCTTGGAGGCGAACTCCGCGCGTTGCGTGGCGTACTTCTGAAAGATTTGGGCAAGTTCTGGTGCTTTGACATCCTTCGCCGCAGTTTCGAATCCATGCTGTCCGTCCTTCAGCGTTTCAGTCAGGTCGTTGAGCACATCGATCGTCTCGTTGATGGTGGATTTCAT
>JBBQEG010000106.1:0-14201 GCA_038320495.1 Opitutales bacterium
TTATATTGGCACCGGCCCCTTGGCGGATGATCCCAACCTGGCGACCTACCACGCGCGTGAGACCGGGCAGCGCATGCCGCGTTGGTACTCCAACATGCACATGAACGAGCGTCGGCCCGTCAACCCGGCGCTGTGGAGAGAAGACTTGTATTACCACGAGACGCAGAAGTTCACCGGCACCCGCGGCCTCAGCGAGACGGCGCAGGCCGCCTACGTCATGGCTCAAGGCCGTCTCGGTCGCGAAGGCTGGCGCGGACGCACTGGCTACTTGGGTGGGGTGCGGTTTGAGGATACGACGGTCGATAGTTGGGGCTGGGTGCGGGCACGCGCTCTCAGCACAGCCGCCCAACAGGTAGCGGATCCGGCGGGCTCAGCCCAACGCGACTACGCGGACAATTACCGCGAACTCAACGGCAGCTACACCAAGGGCTTTCCGAGCATTCACGCCTACCATGATATCACCTCCAATCTGAAGGCGCGGCTAAGCTACTCCACCAGCTTCGGCCGGGCGGCGCTGAGCAACTTCCTTCCGACTGAAACGCCTGATGAGGTCAACGAGCGCGTGACGATCAATAATCCCGGTTTGAAACCGCAGACGGCGCGCAACTGGGACGCCGCCCTTGAGTATTATTTCGAGCCAGTCGGTCAACTCTCAGTCAGTTGGTTCCACAAGGAGATTCGTGACTTCATCATAACGAATCAGGAAATTCGCACGATCCCCGGTGGTAACAATAATGGGTACGACGGCGAATACGAAGGCTGGATCGAGCGGATGTCGCTCAACGCCGGCACCTCGATCGCTCAGGGCTGGGAGTTCGCCTATCGCCAACAGTTCACCTTCCTCCCTGGTCTGCTCAAAGGCCTTTCCGGCTCGTTTTGTTCAACGAACCCCAGGTGTTCTACCGTGGCTATAAGGATCGCACTCAACGCACCTTGAGGAATTTTGTGACCATCTCCGCTGGCATCAATGGCCGGTTCTAATCCACGCGGCCCGCAACAAGATTAGGATTCACAAAACCCGGCGCGAACGGGGCGATGCGGCACCACGAAATTCGGTGTCGCATCGCCCTTTTTTTTGCCGAGAAACGTCGCAGCGCGACCATCGCGATCCGATTCGGACTTAACGAAACCTCCGCTTCAGGCCCGCCATTCCGGCCAGCGCGAAAGCCAGCAGCACGAGCGCGTTCGACGCCTCCGGAACGCTGACCGTTGTCCCGGAATCCGCCGCGCGGAGAGGAACCAATGGATTCGGCGCTGAAGGCAAGGTCGGCTCCATCACCGTCAAATTGTCGATGCAGAAGGCGTCGATCTCGTCCGAAAACGTGAACACCGCATGATGCACCGCCGCAAACGGCGAATAGGCGCCCACGTAAACCCGATTGTTGTCAACCGAGGCAAAGGCGCGCACTGAAAACCTTTCGACCAAGCGCATTCCATCGTCATAAAGCTCGATCACGAGATCTCGGTCTAGACGTCCAAAGTTGAACGCAAAGGCCAGCACTCCCCGAGCGCCGAAGTCCATCCGGAATGAGCTCGCGGTTTCCGCGACGAGAAATTGCCCCGTGGTGTTGAAACGGCTGTCGCCCGCACGAATGTGCAGCCGCGATGACCCCGCGTCGTCCGCAAGATTGATCGTACCAACGCCGACGTCGATCCGCGCCGGATGCTCACCCAAGCCCATCGAACTGAAACTCTGCTGGCGCGCGTCTTGAAACAGCGGATTCAGCAGCGGATCACCCTTCCCGGAAATCGGTGCGCCGACGACTGACGACCCGGTCAGAACCACGAAGAAGATCAGCAGGGAGGTGACGGTGGCCAAGTTCACGTGCTTCATAGCCGCTATCGTTAGCAATTTGCATGCCTAGGGTGATCACCCTACCTAAGGTGATAAATACCAGAGTTCTGGATAGGAACTTCCCCTATCGCGCCATGAGACTGACTGCAGCTGGATCGCATAAGTGTAAGGTTTATCGACAGTTTGTGGCGGTAAGAAGCCCGCTCTAGGCCTTTCGTGCAGGAAGGGCCTCATGGCTAGCTATCGTTCGCGAATGCTCACGGCCTTGTGCTCCTGTTCTTTCTTCGGCATTTTTCCGGGGTTCGTTTGAAGCCAGCGAGACAAAATAGCTTTAGTTTCTCCATGGTCCGGTCACCTAACGACCATGCTCCGATCACTCGCTCTCCTCCTCGTCGTTTCCTTCACGTCTGTCGGATGGAGCGCCCCCGATAAGTGGGCTGCGGCCATCGATGAGTACACTCGAGCGGACAGGTCCAACCCACCGCCAAAGGGAGGGATCGTCTTTGTCGGCAGCTCCTCAATCCGGCTCTGGACCACGCTCGCGCAAGATTTCCCCGATTTGCCGCTCATCAACCGAGGTTTCGGCGGCTCGGAGCTCGCTGACAGTCTGTTCTACGCCGACCGGATCGTCACGGCCTACCAACCGAAAACAGTCGTCGTTTACGCCGGCGAAAATGACATCAATGCCGGCAAGTCGCCGGAAACGGTTCACGCTGATTTCAACGCTTTCCGGGCCAAGGTGCACGCGGCTCTACCACAAGCCCGCATCATTTTCATCGCCATGAAGCCCAGCCCATCGCGCTGGAAACTAAAAGAGAACTTCGTCCGCGGCAACGCCCTGATCGCCACCGAATGCCAGAAGGACCCACGGCTGACTTTTTGCGATATCTGGCCTGATATGCTCGACGCCCAAGGCGCACCCCGGCCCGAGTTGTTCGTCAAGGACATGCTCCATATGAAACCCGAGGGCTACGCGATCTGGACCAAACGCCTAACACCGTTGCTAAAGTAGTTTCGAGCAACATTGCCCGGCCCCTCACGTTCGTTTTGGTCATCCCCGTGTCCCATTCCTCTTCCTCCACTCCCGACTCTCTTTCTGCCGCCGCCCAGCGCCTCGCGCATCAGATCGAGTTCATTGCGGAGTGCGACAAACTGAAGGAGGTCTTTCGCCAGACGATCAACACGCAGAGCCGCCGCGCCGAAAACGACGCCGAGCACTCCTGGCACCTCTGTCTCTGCGTCATCGTCCTTGCGGAACATGCGAATGTCCCCGATCTCGATGTCCTGCGCGTATTGAAAATGCTGATCGTGCACGATCTCGTGGAGATCGATGCCGGCGACACGTTTGCCTACGACGCCGCGGCCATGGTGAATCAGCACGAACGCGAAGCCATCGCGGCCACCCGCATCTTCGGCCTGCTTCCGCCGGACCAGGCGAGTGCCTTTCGCGCCCTCTGGGATGAGTTCGAGGCGAAGGCGACCTCCGAGGCAAAGTTCGCCACCGCCGTCGATCGATTCCAGCCGATGCTGCTCAACTGCCGCTCACAAGGTGCGTCCTGGAAGCGTCACGGCATCACGCACGACCGGGTCGTGGCGCGCAATCATCACATCGCGGACGGTTGCTCCGAACTGTGGCGCTACGCCGAGCAAATGCTGCACGAAGTCGTTACGGCCGGTCACCTCACCCCCGCTCCCGCCGATCGTACCCCGGCGACATGAAAGGCTGCCTCCGCGGGTAAACGGGCGGTGACCGCCGAAACCCCTGGAGCCGCCGCTCAGCGGGCGTAGGCGCCGAGAACGATTCCAGTGCGATTTCGCGACCCTTCCAGCGCCCCTCCATCGTTCCTGCACAACTTTGTTCGGGATGACATTTCAACGTTCACTCGCGTCCGCTTTCGGCTGAGTTGACCTGTTCCGAGATTTTTCCGAGTAGTCATCTTTAGTCCCCTCCCACCCCATGAAACTCGTTTCAATTTTCATCGCGGTCGCCGCCTTTGGCTCCGCCGTCGCGTCGCTTTCAGCTGCGGAAAGCCGCCCGATTATTCCGCTCTGGCCTCAGGGCGCACCGGGTTCCGAAGTGCGTAAAAACGAGCCGGAAAAAGTCGACGGCGACAAAGTCTCCAACATCCATCACCCGTCGCTCACGGTGTATCAGCCGGCCAAGGACAAAGCCACGGGCACCGCCGTGATCGTCGTTCCTGGCGGCGGACATCGTTTCCTCGTGATGAACCACGAAGGCTACAACGTCGGCGAATGGCTGGCCGAGCGTGGCATCGCCGCTTTCGTCTTGAAGCACCGGCTCGGCCGCGACGCTGCTGCGCCCGAGGGCCAGTCGCCCTATCAATGGGACGTCCACGGCCTGGCCGACGGCCAGAGGGCGCTCCGGCTGGTGCGCCACCACGCGGCCAAGTGGAACATCGATCCAGCCAAAGTCGGCATCCTCGGATTCTCCGCCGGCGGGGAAATTGCGTTCCTTACAGCCATGCGCGCGGCGCCCGGAGAGGCCAACGCCGCGGATCCGATTGACCGGCAGAGTGCTCGCCCGGATTTCCAAGCTTTGATTTATCCCGGCAAATCCGGACAGATCAAACCCGAGGCCGGTGCGCCGCCGGTGTTTCTCGCCGCGGGTTTCAATGACCGCCCCGACATCTCGGAAGGCCTCGCCAACGTGTACCTCCTGTTCAAAAAAGCCGGAGTTCCGGCGGAACTTCACATTTACGCCGGGGCCGGTCATGGCTTTGGTCTGCGGCCCGCGAACACATCGCCCGCGGGGGCCTGGCCCGTGCGTTTCGTCGAATGGCTCGCCGATCGCAAGTTGCTGACAGAGCCGAAACGCTCCTGACGTTTTCGAACGACAAGCAAGCGACGTCCTAGACAGGGTCGTGCGCGGTCGCCACGCCCTTGCGGGTATTGTCACTTCGCGATGTCCCGCGCGATTCTGATTGCGCGATCCCGCAATTGCCGCCGGCCTTGCTCGTCATGGGAGCCAAATATTTGCCGACCGTTAAGGATCAGAAAGCCAGTCAGCGCTTCCAGCAGGCGCAGCGGAGAAAGCTCCTGCCCAAGCCAAAAGAGGCAGCCGGCGATCCTCCCACCAAGCCTGCCAGGAAAAAGTAGGAAGGATACGCGGGCGAATCCGTTCCGAAGGAGAGCGCAGCCGCTCGGCGAACTTGCAGGGTACGAGAATCATTTCGGTTTTTGGAAGGCGCCGGCGCCTGGAAAAACGTTTGTTCGGAAGGTCACGCGGTCCACCCCCGAACGTGCTCGCGATTGAGACGGACCTCGCCACGGATTATGCGATGTTGCAGCTCGACTCCGACACGGCCACGGTGGTGACGGGCAGCGTTCAACAGGCATTGAGCGGGCGTTTCGCCGTCGCCTCTGTGCAAGCTGGCCAAGTAGCCTATGACTTCAGCGAGCCTGCTCCAGCGAGATAGTCACACACCCCTCATCGTTACCTTTTATCATGAACTCCCTCCGAATTTTCACTGCTGCCCGTTCGCTCACGGCCGCTGCCTTGCTGGCTTCCGCCCTCGCGGCGATGGCTGCGCCCACGCTGCCCGGGATCGGTGCGGCGATGGATGAAATGATTGCGCAAAAGGAGATCGCTGGGGCCGTCACGATCGTGCTCACCAAAGACAAAGTCGTTCATCTCGAGAGTAACGGCTATGCCGATCTCGCGTCCAGGCGACCCATCGGCCCTGACTCCGTGTTCTGGATCGCGTCGATGACCAAGCCGATCACCGGCGTCGCGATCCTGATGCTGCAGGACGATGGCAAGCTCAACGTTGCCGATCCCGTGGCCAAATACCTGCCGGAATTCGCGCAGCTTAAGACGCCTTCCGGCCAACCCGCAAATCTCACGATCACTCAAATCCTGACGCATACGTCAGGCTTGGGCGAAGCGACCAGCGCCCAAACCCAGCAGGCTCGCACGCTCGCGGATCTGGTGCCCGTCTGGCTCTCGGCCAAGATGCAGTATGAACCCGGCGAACGCTGGAAGTACACCCAGTCCGGCATCAATCTCGCCGGACGCATCGTCGAGGTCGTCAGCGGGATGGCCTTCGATGCCTTCCTCCAGACGCGCTTGTTCACGCCGCTCGGGATGAAGGACACCACGTTCTACCCGACCGAGACGCATCAGCAACGGCTCGCAACCGGCTATATCCGAAACAAGGATACGGGCGCGCTCACCCCCGCTTCCCCGCGGGCCGACTACGGTCCCCGCGAACGCCCGCCGCAGGGCAATGGCGGATTGTATTCAACACCCCATGACTACGCCCGGTTCTGCCAAATGCTGCTGAATCGTGGAACCCTCGAAGGAAAACGCTATTTGAGCGACGCGTCGTATCGACTGCTGACCACGCCACAGACGACCGGTCTGCCAACCGGGTTTTTCCAAACGCCCGCTTTTGGTAACCGGGGAACCAACTATGGCTGGAGCCTCGGCACCTGCATTCTGCTGACTCCGCACGCCGGTGTCGCCGCCATGCTCTCACCGGAAACATTCGGCCACGGCGGAGCTTGGGGCACGCAGGCCTGGATCGATCCCGTAAAGGGCGTCGCTTACCTGCTCATGGTGCAACGGGCAAACTTCCCGAACAGTGACGCCAGCGAGGTCCGGCAGGTGTTTCAGCAGGCCGCCGTCGACGCGCTGAGCCGGTGAACTTGAAGTGGCGCCGGGCGATCGCGCGCGGCGCAGCGCCGCCTCATTTGTGGTCCCAGGGAAGTTTTACGTCCAGTCGGTCGTGTTTCCAGACTTCGAAGATGTCGAACATCTTACCGGGATTGAGCACCCCGCGCGGATCGAGCGCGTGCTTGACCGCCTGCATCGCGCGGATCTGCGCCGGTGAATGTTGAAGCCGCAGAAACGGCGTCTTGGCCAGGCCGATGCCGTGTTCTCCCGAGATCGCGCCCCCCAGTGCGACCACGGTTTCCATCAGGCGAACCACCGTCTTCTCCGCCATGCGGCTCTCTGCCGCATCGCCGCGGTGATACATGATGTTCACGTGGAGATTGCCATCCGCGAGGTGGCCAAAGGTCGGTATCGACAAACCGGATTCACGTTTCAACCGCGCGAGGAACTGCGCGAACTTCACGTAGTTTTTCATCGGCACCACGATGTCTTCGTTGAGCTTGGCGTCACCGAGTTCGAACATCGCACCCGAGCACTTGCGTCGAACCGCCCACAACTCTTCCGCCTCGGCGCGCGTCCGCGCCACCTGATGAGCGATCGCATGCTCTTTTGCCCACGCGAGCAGCACAGCGCGCTGCTCGCGCAATTCCGCCTTACCCCCGGCCAGTTCGATCAGCAGCACCGGGCGGCCGGATTGCCCGGCGAATACGACGCGCTCCGTCGCACGTTCCGCGCAGAGCACGCTCTCGCGATCGAGAAACTCGCAGATCGCCGGCTGTACCTTCGCCCGAAAGAGCGTCAGCGCCGCGCGCAAGGCCTGCGTCTCGTCCTTGAACGCTGTCAGCAAGGTCCATCGCTCCGCGGGCTGCGGAATCAGTTTCAACACCGCGCCGGTGACGACCCCGAGCATCCCTTCACTGCCAATCCAGAGGTCGCGCAGATTGAAGCCCGCGGAAAATTTCTTGGTCGCCGTGCCCCACTCGACATATTCGCCCGTGGGCAGGAAACCACGCAGCGCCACGATAAAGTCCCGCGTGACGCCGTACTTCCCGCCGTGCATGCCGCCGGCGTTACAGGCGATATTGCCGCCGATCGTGCAGTAGTCCTTCGAGGACGGATCGGGCGGATAAAACCAGCCCTTCGCCTCCGCCGCCCGCTGGATATCCGCCACCTTGGCTCCCGCGCCGACGTGGGCCATGCCGGCTTCCTCGTCGATCGCGATGGCGTTCAACGCGAGCATATCCAGCACCCATCCGCCGCGCACCGGCGTCGCCGCCCCGGTGAGCGTGGTGCCGCGTCCACGCGTTGTGACCGGCACACGATGAAGATTTGCCTGCTCGAGGACCACCGCGATATCCGCTTCTTTCCGGACGCGAATCACTGCGGCCGGACGGAACGGAATCTTCGCACTATCGAAAGCGGCGGCGTCACGCGACGCTTCGTCGGTGAGGACAGCACGCGCTCCCAGGCGGGCTTGGAGCGAGGCAGTGGCGGCGGCAAAACGCTTCATCCCCCGGAAATGGACGGCGATCCCCCAGCGTGCAAGCGCAGGAGACGCGGGACCCGACGTGCTCCGCGTCGTTCGGCCGACCAGAGCGGAACCGGCTCTCCCGCGGGTCCACCGAATCGACCCGCCACCCCTCGGTCCTCTTCGCCGCGCCCGGCCAAATCCCACCCTTCGGGCGCAATGCGGGTGTCGCGTGAATGTTCCGCCAATTCGAATGCGTCATCCCTGCACTTTCGTCTTCCGTCGCGCGAAGGGGTGTGCGAAAACGACCCTTCCTTCGCCATGACGAAAATCCTCCTCACGACCACCTCGTTCCAAGACACGCCGGGCGAGCACCACGCCCTCCTCGCCGGCACCGGCTGGGAGGTCATCCGCGCCCGCGGTCCGCTCAATGAGGCTGACACCCTCGCTTTGGTCGGCGATATCGACGGCTACATTTGCGGTGATGACCTCATCACCCGCGCAGTGCTCGAGAAGGCCCGCCCGAAGCTGAAGGTGCTCTCGAAGTATGGCATCGGCGTCGACAAGATCGACGTGAAGTCCTGCACCGAGTTTGGCATTCCGCTGCTGTTTACGCCGGGCGTGAACCACACGACGGTGGCCGAGCACACGTTTCTCCTGCTGCTCGCGCTCGAGAAGAATTTCCTTTTCCACACCGACTCCACCCGTACCGGCGGCTGGAAACGCAAGACCGGCCACGAGCTGCTCGAGAAGACGATCGGGATCGTCGGCCTCGGCCGCATCGGTAAGGAAGTCGCCGTCCGCGCCCGGGCCTTCGGCATGAAGGTCGTCGGTTACGATGTGTATTGGGATGAGGCGTTCGCCACCGCGAACCGTGTCCAACGCGCCGCCACCCTGGATGATGTCTATGCCGTCTCCGATTACATTTCGCTGCACACGAACCTGACTCCGGAAACGCGCGATATGATCAGCGCGAAGTCCTTCCCGAAGATGAAAAAGGGTGTGATCATTCTCAACTGCGCCCGCGGCGAGATCGTGCATACCGCGGACATGATCGAGGGCCTCAAGTCCGGCCAGGTCGGCGGCTACGGCACCGATGTGCTCGACGAAGAGCCACCCAAGCCCGATCATCCGCTGCTGAAACTGCCGAACGTCGTGGTAACGCCGCATATCGGTTCGCGCACCGCCGAGAGCGTGCAGCGCCAGGCCGTCGCCGCCGTGACCAATCTCATTCGGGCGATGCACGGCGAGAAGCCGCTCGCGCAAATCAACCCCGAGGTCGCCGTCTCCAAAGTCGTCTAAAGCGCGATCACTCCTCGCTGCCCAAACCTCGGACCAGGCTCCGCGTCGCCAGACGCGCTGGCTCACTCTTCCCCGGAGTAAGTTCTCTGCGGTCTCCGGTCTTGTCGGAATCACAACCACCCACCTCCCATGTCTGAAACATTCTACGTCGTCCCTGAAGCCCAACACAACGCACTCGTCGAAGGTGCGTATAAGAAACGTGGTTACTCCACGCAGGAAGCCGCGGCCGGCGCCCGCTTCTGTGCCGAGGCCACCCGCCATGGCATTCGTACGCACAACGCCCTCAAGGCGCTGCACCTCGATCATTTCCTAGGCTCCGGCGCCCAAGGCTGCAAGCCCAAGGCCAAGCTGGAAAAGCTGAAATCCAAATACCGCGCCGCCTCAATCTGGAACGCCAATCGCAAGCTCGGCCAAGCCACCGGTTACGCCGCCATCGAGCAGGCGATCAAACTCGCGGACAAATACGGCGTGGGCATGGTTTCCGTCGACAACGCTTTCCACTATCTCTGGGGCGGCGGCTACGTGATGGACGCCGCCCGCCGCGGCTATATCGCCTACACGAACTGCACCGCGGCGCTCGCCGAGGTCGTGCCATTCGGAGGCAAGTTTCCCACCCTCGGAACCAATCCTCACTCGTGGGGCTTCCCCACGACCGAAGCCATCGGCTATCCCATCGTGATCGATTGGGCGACGTCCGTCGTCGCCATGGGTCGCGTCCAACAACTGGCGCGCGAAGGCAAACAGCTTCCCCCCAATGCGGCGGTCGACGAAAGCGGCCAGCCCACGACTGATCCGACCAAGGCGAAATACTTGATCCCGTTTGGCGCCCACAAGGGTTACGGCTTAGCGCTCATGAACGAAATCATCGGCGCGTTCATTGGCGGTTCGCTGCCGACGATTCGCAATCGCTGGGATCAGGCGGAAGGCGACAAGGCGACCTGCACGTTCTTCTTCCAAGTCTGGCATCCCGATGCGATGAACGCGGGGGCGTTCGCCAAGGGCCGGAACCAGTCGCAGAACGTCAAGGCCGTCATCGAGGACATCTTGGGCCACGGCAACGAAGGCTGCATGCTTCCAGGTCAGATCGAGGCGCAGGCCGCCGCACGCAGCGCGAAGAATGGCGGACTTCTCTTCTCCGAAGCCGAGATCCAAGCCTTCAACGAAATCGCCGCTGAGATCCGCAAACCCGCCTGGAAGCTCGCCGACTTCAAGGTGGCGGAGTAAGGCCCGCCCCACCGTATCCAGATAACCCCGACGCCCCGCGCTCCCGCGAGCGCAAGCGCGGCCGGACTCGAAAAGAGGCACTGTTAAAACCAGCGCCTCTTTTTTGTGGCGTCGTGCCAGCTTGCCACCGAACTAACCTCATCATCGGTATCGATCGCGGAGAGCTCGGTTCCCTCGACAAGCTCTTCGGCCCGCGACCTCGGAATCGAGCTACGCAGAAGTCAGCAAACAGGTCTTCCCCCCGCCTCCACCGCCAAAGTCGCGCCGATCTACGCCCAAATCACCGCCAGTCTCCATCAATCGCTCACTCTCCGCCACCCTGCGCGATCCCGCCACGGCGGGACTGCCGAAGCTGCTCAGTGGGGAATTGAGCGTCGTGGTTGACGGCAACTTACCCGAAATTACTAAAACAGACTAAAATACGATTTTAGTTAAACTACACTTGAACTAAATTAATCTTTTAGTTTATTTAAGCCCGTGATCGCGTCCAAAGCCGAGCTATTCGCGGTCCTCCGACAATATAACCCGTGGTGGTCGGGCGGCCGTTTTCCGGATCTACCAACGTGGCGGCGGGCGGCTTTTCAGGAGATCGATGCATGGGTGAAAAATCCTCCGGGCGGACGCGCCTTGCTGCTCAGCGGCGCGCGCCAGGTGGGCAAGACGACGCTTTATTTGCAGACCATCGACGAACTGCTCAATCGTGGGGTGGCGCCAACCAATATCCTCTACGCCACCTTCGATCATCCGCTGCTGAAGCTCATCGGCCTGGATGCTTTGTTGAAGCTGTGGCGCGAGTTCGAGCCGGTGCGGGAGGGGCCGGAGTATCTGTTCCTCGATGAAATCCAGGTGGCGAAGGACTGGCAGATCTGGCTCAAGCATCAGGTGGATTTCGAGAAGCGGCGGCGCATCGCCGTGACGGGCTCCGCCACGCCACTGGTGGTCGAGGGGCAGGAGTCGGGCGTGGGGCGCTGGCAGACCATCCGGCTAGCGACGCTGTCGTTTTTCGAATATCTTCAGATTCGGAAGCTGGAGGCCCCGCCGCTACCGCCGGTGGGCTCGCTGCTGGAATTTTTCAAGTGGGACAAGGCACAGTTCGCGCGGCACGGCGAAGAGGCCCGCCCGCTCGTAGGCTTGTTTCACGAGTATCTGCTCCGGGGCGGATTTCCGCAGAGCGCGGTGGTGGAGAGTATTTATCTGGCGCAGAAACTTCTGCGGGAGGACATCGTGGACAAGGTGCTGAAGCGCGACATGACGGCGCTGTTCGGCGTGCGTCGCGTGCTGGAGTTGGAGCAGGTGTTTCTCTACCTCTGCCTGCATGATGGAGGGCTGCTGAATCTCCCGGAGTTGTGCTCCAGCCTGCAACTGAAGCGACCAACGGTGAGCAGTTTCATCGAGCTACTGGAGAGCACGCACTTGATTCACCGGTTGCGGCCCTTCGGCTACGGCAAGCAGGTGCTCCGGGCGCGCGCAAAAATTTATCTAGCGGACGCCGCCATCGCGCCAAGCGTGCTGCTGCGGGGCAAGGCCCTGCTGGAAGATCCGGATGCGCTGGGCCGGGCGGTGGAGACGGCGTTTTTCAAACACGTTTTCACCCGCTACTACTCGCGCAGCGTGGGCTTCTCGTATTGGCGCGGAAAGCAGGACCGCGAGGTTGATATCATCGCCGACCTCGACGGGCGGCTGGTTCCTTTCGAGGTGAAATATCGCGCCCCGCAGCATACAGGACCGGGAGATTTAATAGGCCTGGTGCAATTCTGCGCCGAGCACAAAACCGAAACCGGCTACGTGATCACGCGCGACACCTCGGATTTTCAGATCATGGAGATCGAGCGCGACGGCGCGAAGACGCGTTTGCTGAAAATTCCGGCCGCCCTGGCGTGCTATTGGCTGGGACGCTCGGAATTGGAATCGGCTAATCGCACGGAGGCGATTGGGTAACGCCATGAACAGGCGCGCTTGCCGGGAGCTGCGATTACCACCGTCGGATGGGAGCTATGCGAAGCGGACTGCGAACACATCACCGGTTGCTCCAAACATATGCCGGCGCGCTCCGCACCGTTGTCCGCGCTGGGATGAGCCTCAACGAATCCATCGTCGTCGACGACGCCCTGACGTGGTTCGGGAACTCGGGCACTGGAAAATAATGCAAAAGGGGTCGAAATAATGCAAAGGGGTCGATGATTAACTGTTAAACTTTGCCACGCGTTTTAGTGCAGTGTGGGCGGGGACACCAGCATGCATGGGCGCATGCGGATGGATGGGCCCGCCACTCCCGCGTCCCGCGTTCCCTACGTCGCCGGACCCGCGACCGAGGCGTCGAGAACATACCCAATTCCCGGCAGATTACGGATCCAGTTCGTTTCGCCGCCTGCCTCGCCGAGCTTCTTGCGTAGCCGCCACAGGTGCGTTTCCAAAGCGTGAGTGGCATTCGCGCGCATTCCCCAAACCCGCTCGACGATCAACTCGCGCGAGACCGGCTCGCCCAGGTGTTCTCGCAGGAGCGAAAGGAGCTTGTAGTCGGTGTTAGTCAGCGGCACCGCGGTGGATCCCCGTTGGGCCGTCTTTCTGGAAAGGTCGACCTCCAGGTCGCCAAAATGTAAGACGCCACCGATTTCCACCGGCCGTCGCGAAGCCCGCCGCAACAATGCTCGCACGCGCGCCACCAACTCCTGCGCATCACACGGTTTGCCCAGATAATCATCGGCACCGGTTTCCAATCCCTGCACCCGCGCATCCACATGGTTCACGTTCGTAACCATGAGAATGGGCTGCATGCAGCCGAGGCGGCGGAGCTCGGACAGCGTCTTCCACCCATTCATCCGCGGCATCTCGACATCGAGCAAAATCAGAGCCGGGGCTACGCTCTGCCAACGCTCAATCGCAGCGACTCCATCGGCGCATTCGGTCACCGTAAAACCCGCCGTTCTCAGGGCGCGCCCAAACACGGCCCGGATCGCGTCATTATCGTCGACGATCAGAATTTCGGGTGCGGGAGTCATGGATACGACGGGGCGGATGCCATCTGCACCGGATACAATTTTCAAGGCCGGTGCGAGTCAAGGAGCCGGGTCCAATGCGGCGAGATCGAGAGGAAGTATCATCGGCGCACCGCGGCGACGGGTTCAACTCAGGATTGACCGTCCGTCCTTGGCACCTTCCCTTGTTCATCCTTCTTCTGCACCCATGAGCCTCCAAATCAAACCCGCCAAGTCAGTCGCCTTCGACCAGATCTCGCTCGGTGAAGTCATGCTTCGCCTCGATCCCGGTGAAGGCCGGATTCGCACCGCGCGCGAATTCAAAGTCTGGGAGGGTGGCGGCGAATACAACACCTCCCGCGGCCTCCGGAAATGCTTCGGCTACAAAACCGCCGTCTGCACCGCCTTCGTGGATAATGAGGTCGGCCATCTCGTGGAGGACTTCATCATGCAGGGCGGCGTCGCGACCGATTTCATCAAGTGGCGCGAAGACGACGGCATCGGCCGCACCGTGCGCAATGGTCTCAATTTTACGGAGCGTGGTTTCGGCGTGCGTGGCGCCGTCGGCAACCCCGATCGCGGCAACACCGCGGCCTCGCAACTCAAGCCGGGCGACTTCGACTGGGAACACATTTTCGGCACGCTCGGCGTCCGTTGGTTTCACACCGGCGGCATCTTTGCCGCCCTTTCGGAATCGACCGCTGAAGTCACGGTTGAAGCCGTCAAGGCCGCGAAGAAACACGGCACCATCGTGTCCTACGATCTCAACTACCGGCCATCGCTGTGGAAGACCATCGGCGG
>JBBQEG010000107.1:0-13995 GCA_038320495.1 Opitutales bacterium
CTTCTCGACGTCGTCCAGTTCCTGCTCCTTGTGAATGTAGATGCGCACGCGGCCCTCCACCGCGTCGAACAGACCCGAGCGTTTGACCTTGCGCGGTTGGAAGACGACGTCTCCGTCGGTCAGGATGACTGTCGGCCCCCAGGCCCCGAGGTGTTTGATCACGTTGAGCGCGTCTGGGTAAAGCCGGTCGGCGAACGGATAGTCCAACAGGTAAAAAGAGACCTGCAGGAAATCCGGATCGCGAAGGTTCGCGGCCCGGTAACGCTGCAGGGCTCCAAGGTAGTCCGCGTAGCCGAGTTCCTCACGCCACTGCTCGAAGATCGTCCAGTAACGCTGCTGGCGCTCTTCACCAAAGGTGCGGGTGAGATACGCCTCCAGGTCGGCGATGACACGATCGTTGTCGAGGACCGTGTTATCCACATCGAGCAGGAATACGATGGGGGCGGGCGGGATGACGCTCTCGCGTTTTTCCCGGGGCTGCTGTCCGGGTAATGGATCCGGATGACTTTGGTTCATGGCTTTGGTTTCATTTTCGGTGGACGCCGGAATCGCCGGGTGCGGCGTCCGCTGATGGGTTGTTGACCGCCATTTCTACCGCGTCCAACCCAGCCATTTGCCCATGAGCTTTTTCACGAAAGGCGTGAGACGGGTGCGGTTGTAGAGGTCACCGACTTTGCGGATGGCTTCGGCTTGCGTCGGATACGGATGAATGGCCGAGCCGATCATCTTTAAGCCAAGCTTGCCGTTCATCGCGAGCGTGATTTCGGAAATCAGGTCGCCGGCGTGGGCGGCGACGATCGTCGCGCCGAGGATTTCGTCGGTGCCCTTGCGCACATGCACGCGCACGAAGCCGTCGGTCTCGCCGTCGAGAATGGCGCGATCCACTTTCGCGAGTTCCTGCGTGTAGGTGTCCACCTCGATGCCCTTTTCCTTCGCGTCCTTTTCGTAAAGGCCGACGTGGGCGATCTCCGGCGAGGTGTAGGTGGCCCACGGGATGATCAGCGCGCTGGCCTTGGCGCGGCCGAAAAAGAGCGCGTTGCGGATGACGGCGCGGGCCATGAAATCGGCGGCGTGGGTGAACTGATACGGCGAGCAGATGTCGCCGGCGGCGTAGATGCGCGGGTTTGCGGTCTGCAGGCGGTCGTTCACCTTCACTCCCTTTTTATCGAACTCGACGCCGGCCGCTTCGAGGCCGAGTCCCTCGACATTGGGAGCGCGGCCCACGGCGACGAGCAGTTGATCCACGACTTCGCTGTATGCCTGGCCGGACGACACGCCCTGCATCCGCACGCCGGCCGGGTCTTTGCTGAGTTTGATTTCCTTCGCGCCGCCGAGCAGCTTCACGCCGTCGCGCTCCAGCGCGGCTCGCACGAGTTCCGCTGCATCGCGATCTTCCCGTGGCAGAATCCCGTGTTCGGACTGCGCGAGAATCACCTCGGAGCCCAACCGCGCGAACGCCTGCGCCATCTCGCAGCCGATCGGCCCGGCGCCGATGATGCCGAGTCGTTTGGGCAATTCCGTGAGCGAGAAAAGCGTTTCGTTGGTGAGGTAGGGCACATCGCTCAGTCCGTCGATCGGCGGTGCCGCCGCCCGCGCGCCGGTGGCGATTACGGCCTTGGAAAAGCGCAGCGTCTGCCCGGCGACTTCGACGCTGTCCGGGCCCGTGAATTTGCCCCCGCCGAGGAAAACATCCACGCCGAGTTCGGTGAAGCGTTTCGCAGAATCATGCGGGCTGATGTCGGCGCGCAGACGGCGCATCCGTTCCATCGCCTTGCCGAAATCCACCTTCACGCCGGCGGGAACGTTGACGCCGAACGCCCCCGCATCGCGCACCGCCGCCGCTGCGCGCGAGGCGCGAATGATGGCCTTGGACGGCACGCAGCCCACGTTCAGGCAATCGCCGCCGAGCAAGTGTTTCTCGACGAGCGCGACCTTGGCGCCGAGCCCGGCCGCTCCGATGGCGGACACCAAACCCGCGGTGCCGCCGCCGATGACGACGAGATTGTAGCACGACGCGGGAGTCGGGTTTTTCCAATCCGCCGGGTGGACATTAGAGACGAGCTTTTGATTATGCCTGTCCCACGGCAGGACCGGTGGCTGGGTTTGTTCGCTCATAGAGGGTCCGTGATTGGCGGCTATTTGGGGACTTTCTTCGCGAGCGCCTTCTTCGCGACGCGCGTGACGAAGAGGGTGACAACCACCGTGGCGACCAGGCCCACACCGTAAAGCACCCATTCGCCGGTCGTGCGCGTGCGCTCGCCGGTGGCAGCCTGGGCCAGCGAGCCGACATACACATACATGACCGTGCCCGGCATCATGCCGATCCACGAGGCAAGGACGAAATCCCGCAGCTTCACCTGCGTCAGGCCGAACGCGTAATTTAATAGTGTGAAGGGAAACACCGGCGAGAGCCGCGTCAGCCCGACGATTTTCCACCCCTCGTTCGCGACCGCCTTGTCGATCACGGCGAAACGCTCGTTGCCTTTGATTTTTCGCGCGATGGCGTCGCGGGCGAGATAGCGGCCGACGAGAAACGCGCACGTCGCCCCCAGCGTTGAGCCGATGGAGACATAGACCGACCCCCACGCCACGCCGAATACCGCACCCGCGCCGAGGGTCAACACCGAGCCGGGGATGAACAGCACGGTCGCCGCGATGTAGATCGCGATGAAGATGATAGGACCCCACGGCCCGAGTTGCCCAACCCAGTCGATCGCCTGCTTGAGCAACTCCTGACCATTGAAATATTTGAAGGCGACAATGGCGGCGGCGATGAGGACGATGGCCCCGCCAAGGTAGAGCAGCCACTTCCCAGGCGATTTTTTGGCGGACTTATTCATCGCGCAGCTTTTCGCCCTCTGATTTTTTCACCCCTATTCCAGCATCACGATTGAGTCCTGACCTTTCCTGGACGGCGGGCGACGATCCGGACGGGGCGTGACCAGCCTTCATTTTCAGCTCACGCCATTTGAGCTTGAGGTCGCGCCAGTGATGACCGGGAGCTTCATAGCCAAAGGCGCGAAACTTCCCCGGAGGCACCTTGCCCTTGGCCTCGACATACCCCGCGAACGTGTCCGTCCAATCGTCGAATTCCTTATAGACATGCGGTTCACTCACGAGGTCCTCCGCCTGAGTATCACTGTATTTTTTGCCGTCGCCGAATTTTACGTAACGCCACAACGAAGAAGGGACTTCGATTCCTCCGTAGCGACATTGCCACACCAAAGGCGCATACAAGTCGCGATCGTTAGCCGGTTCTTCGCGTGGATCAAAGTATTCGGGATGTCGCAGTAGTTTCGGCCGTCCGGTGGCATCCAATTCGTCACCGCCGCCATCCCCGTAACAGAAAAATCCCGCCGTGCGTCCCTCAAGGTGGTTGAGGCTCAATTCCTCCCATTCCACCGAGTGGTCAAGCTTCATGGCTAATTCCGGATTTTTGTGTTCGATCAATTCCTCCTTTGGATTCCCCCCGTTCATGCAAACCAAGCGGTCGAACATCAGTTTCAGATTCGAGGTCGGGGCATACCAGTTAATCGGACCGATGATGGCCCAGGCGTCGGCGAGATCGAACCGGCTGTAGAGGTCTAAATCCCACATTAGATCCGGTTCCTTTGAGTTCTTCGCCTCATAACAATTGCAAGGCCAGACACACAGCGCCATGGAGGTTGAGACGCAGGCATTGCAGCTTTGAATGCGCGCCCGGCCAAAGACGTTGCCCAGATCCTCATAGTCGATCTCCCATTCCTGCGGCAGCTTATCCGCCATGCGGAGCATCAACGTTCGCGATTTGGAATCAACTCCCGGGCAGTTGTATTGCCGCCGATCGGACCCGGCGATAATCAAGACTCTAAAGGGACGTTTTTCGAGGGGGAGACTCCCGTTTTTATCGTTTGGTTTCATCGTTGTTCCACCGTTGGTAGTATTCGTCGTCTAAGTGTTCCTTCCCGAGCAGCCACAGCGCGACGCGGGCAGTGGTGATTTCATCGGGGCAAGGACAATACAGCGGGTAATCTCCCCCTTCCTTTTGGAATGATCGATATCACGGACGGCTTCGTCCACCCGCCAGCGCCCGCGAAGGACGGGGAACGGGCGTCGAAAGGCTCCGTCAGAACAAGTCCGGCTTCGCCACTCCTGCTTGTCTTCAGCCGAAAGCGTCCGCCGTCGGATGCCGGCCACCGGCCGGGAGGATCAGCTGCGCAAAGCCTTTTCAATCGCCGCCTTCAGGTCCGTTTCAGTTTGAGCCGCGGCCAGTCGTCCCAACACCTGCTTGGTTTCAGCATCGATCAACAGCATGAATCCAGTCCTGCGCCGTTGTTCTGCATAGGCCGGTCCCAGATTCATGGCGGCAGCCAGCAGATCGGACTGTTCCAGGGTGAAATTGTCGGTAAAGTCCACCCGGGTGAAGAGTATGGGCTGACCGGCGAAGTCCTTCTTTATCGCATCAATCTTGGGATCAAGCGTTTTGCAGGAGCTGCACCAGTTGGCGTAGAACAGGACGCCAACGACCTTGGGCTTGACCGGTTCGGCGTGGGCGACGGCCGCCAGCCCGAGGACCAGTGAGAAAAGGGACAGGTAACGTAGAAGGGATGTATTGCTGGAGGAGGGTTGAGGGCTCATGCCGTTTTGACGTGGCAGGAGAGGACTTATTCCCGGCCGTCCTTAATTTTAGAAAATGACCGACTCACGGGTTTCTCGCCTCATTCCTTGCATTTCCCGGAACCCTGCGGAGGTTTCCGCCTATGAAAAAAACAGCATTTATCATATTGGCGGACGGTAAGGAACCGGAGAGCGTGGGTCGGGTCGTGAACGCGCTCATGGGTGCATTGGAGTTCAAGGATTCCGGTGAGGAAATCCAAATCATCTTCGATGGTGCCGGAACCCAAGCTGCGGCCGCGTTCGCTGATCCGGAGCACAAATACAACGAGCTGTTCGAGAAGGTCCGCGGCTTCGTCCGCGGTGCATGCAGCTACTGCGCGGACGCCTACGAGGTCACCGAAAAGGTCGAAAAGGCGGGCATACCCCTCATCAGCGAGTTCAAAGGCCATCCAAGCTACAAGAATCTGATCAACGAAGACTTTAATGTCGTGGTCTTCTAAGGGAGCCAGGCAGCCTGTCGGACTTTGCGTTAAAATTGAGCCGTTGCCAGCCGGCCCGCGCGGTGAGCCCGCTGGTTACCGGATGAGCGGCGAGGGCTTGTCCGGAGATGCTGCGGCGGTTTTCATCGGCTGGAATTGTAGTTTCTCCATGTAGGGATCCGTTTCTCCTTTCATAGATGCCTTCGCCGCTTTTGCATAGTAATCACGCGCTTCTGCGACCGATTTTTTTGATGTGATAATGTCGTTAGCCAGATTCAACGCCATAAAGTTCATAGGCTCCTTGTCGCAACGCGCTGAGATTTCTCCGGGCGTTCGATCTACAATGACACTGCCGTCATATTCGCCGAGTTGCGCCAACTTGTCGGTAGGCACTTGGAAACGGATGGTTTGCTTCAGCATGTCTTTGTGTGGCATCGGGAAATTGTGTTCAATTTCTTCGTTTACCAACTCGGTCTTCAACCAAGGACCGTTGTTGTGCCAAACGAGACGTGTCGATGTGATCTCCTGAGGTGTTCCGTATTTTTGAATCATCTTCTTCGCCACCTCCATTGGTTGTTCCTTCCAACTTTGAATGACCTGTTCAGCGGAAAGGTTTTGTGCTCCCGCTACCGGATTTTGTGCCGCCGTGGCTGGGCCTTGTTCGCTGCCTTTCTTCTTTGCCGCATAATCGTCACCCGGAGCGCATCCAGCGGTTATTGCTGTGGCGAGTGAGATCACGATTCCAATTATTTTAGTTTTCATATTCTTTGGTCTTTCCGACGTTTAACGTTGTTTTTGACTACTGTTCCGGTGCCCGCCCCGTTGGGCGATTCACACCCGGACCGATCAATACTTTAGACCATCATTTTGTTTTGAAAATGGGGGGAAAGTCCGTGAAAGCCGTGGGGTAACTAGTCGGCAGGGCCAAGGGGTCTTTCTTAGCGTTCCCTCACACGACTGACCTTCCGGCTGAGTGGGCGGAGGAGGTGGATGACTCCTTGTGGCGGGCTATGTTGCGCTCACTGATAGGAAAATCGTTTCTCAGAGGTCGGGCTGGGAGGGGGTTTATGACGAGAAGAATGATCCCAATGAGTAATCGCGAATATCCCCTGCCCGAGACCGAACTGGCACCTCAGGATAGGCGTTGGTCTTTGCGGGGGCGTGGCCGCCGGGATTCAAATTTGACTGGGTGGAAAAGAGGCGTCCCTTGGAAAATAGCGGTCTCGCTCCCGCCCGGCCCCACCATAAACCCTGCTTCGCCATGAAAACTTTCGTCCTCCTGACCCTTGTCCTGCTGGGCGCTGCCACCGGTTTCGCGGCCGCGCCGGAGGCCAAGCCCAAGCCCGAGCTGCCCAAGACTGGCATGAACCTGGCGCGCGATGACGGCGGATGGATCAACGTCGAGGTGCAGGGCGTTTCCTTCGTCGTGTCGTTCTACAATGCCCGGATGGAGCCAGTGCTGGCGGACGTGCATCACGGGCTGGTGCGCTATGCCTATATTGCCAAGTCCCGGGACCGCTCGGTGCTGACGCTCACGGATGACGGCATGAAACTGACCTCGCCCAGCGACGTCAAACCACCGCACGTCTTCCGGGTGCATCTGGCGCTATTCAACCAGGATCCCGACGACCTCGCGGAGACCTTCGCCTTTTCTTACAACGCGGATTGATCACGCAACGGGCGGGGAGGCACTCACGCAAGTAGGGCGGCTAGCCGGTTGAGGAGAGACGCATGGACGCCTTGCGCACTGCCGAAGCATTCTCACAACTCAGCCCGGGCGACAAAATCGCGAGTGTAAGTTCATCGTGAGGCTCAAGGACGGACTCAGGTCCAAGTAAGCCATGCAGTGCCGCAATGCCGACAGTGACGTGAACCGCTTGCCCGAACGGGGACACAATAGGAATTTTCCCTAGCGCAACACCGGAGATTTTTCTTCTTCACTGGGAGTACATCGGCCTCCACGGTTTAACAAGCGGTGCCTCGCCCTTCGCCCCTATTGGCGCCGCGTCGACGACCGCCTCGTCTGGTATTCCCTTCCCACGATGACAATCCCCACCGAACCCATTGGCAGCATCCCTCGCCCTCGCAGTTTGCTCGAAGCCATCGAGCGCACCGGTGACGACGCGCACCCGAGTCTCGTTCCGCTCTACGATGCGGCGGTGCGGGATACCGTCGAGCAATTCGAGGCCACCGGTTCGCCGGTCATCTCGGATGGAGAGCAGCGGAAGTATCACAATTTCTGGACTTATTCCGTCCACGGGCTGCCCAACATGGCCCCGGATGGCTTCAAGATTCCGTTCGCGGCCGGCCACACGCGCCGCATGCCCCGCCTCACGTCGCCGCCTTTTCGATACAAACGCTACGCGGACGCCTACCTGGAGGTCGCCCAACGGTATGCCCGGGTGCCGGTGAAACAAGCGGTCATCTCGCCCTCGGCGCTCAGTCTCGTCTATCCCGCGGGGGGGATGGCTGGCTACTCCCGCGAAGAGTTCATCGACGATTTGCTGCGGGAGCACGAGACGGAGGTGCGTCGCTGTCTCCAGCGCGGCGCGCATAAGGTTCAGATCGATTTCACAGAAGGCCGGCTGGCGGTTAAAATCGACCCCACGGGCGAGCTGCTGCACCGGTTCATCGAGCTGAACAATCTTGCCCTGGCGCGATTCTCGACCGCGGACCGGCAAAAAATTGGCGTGCACACCTGCCCGGGCGGGGATCGCGATTCGACGCACAGCGCCGAAGTGGATTACGCCGACCTGCTGCCCAGCCTGTTTCAACTCAACGCGGGCAGCTTCTACGTCGCGCTTGCCCTCGAGAACGACCGGAAACGCGTCCTCGAAATCATCCGCAAATATCTCCGGGCGGATCAGCGGGTTTTCGTTGGCGTGATCGCCACAATCGATCCGCGCATCGAGACTGCCGAAGAGGTCTGCGAACGGGTGCTGGAAGCTGCGGAATATGTTCCGCTCGCGCAGCTTGGAACCACGGACGACTGTGGATACTCGCCTTTTTGCGACGACACCTCCACCACGCGCGAAACCGCGTTCGCGAAAATTCGGGCACGCATCGAGGGGACGGCGCTCGCCGCCCGGAAACTCTCCCTCCGCTGATGCCCCTGAGAAACGAGGACCGTGAACTCCGGGCCGCGGCGCTGGCCAATGCCACGAGCATTCTGCTCGCGCGCCAGCGGGCCGAGCGCGAGCTCGTCGCAGCGAAAGAAGCGCTGGAGCGCAAGACCGGGGAACTCGCGCAGTCCATTGCCCGGATGAGGGCGACGCTGGAATCCACGACCGATGCCATCGCGGTCATAGACAATGATGGAAACCTCACGGACTACAACGAGCAGCTGCTTAAGCTGTGGCAAATCCCGTCAAATATCGGGCGCAATAGCGCCGAAATGCGCCCCTTTTTCGCGCAGCAGATCGCCGATCCCGCTTCGTTTCTTAAGAGGCTCGAGGAAATCAAGGCGTCGTCGCCACCAGAGACGTTCGATGTCCTGGAGCTCAAGGACGGACGCGTCTTCGAGCGGCATTCCCGCGTTCAACTCGACGGGGGGCGCAATAGGGGGCGCGTCTGGACGTTTCGCGACATCACGAGCCACCGCCGGGCCGCGGCGGAGCTGCGAGAGCAGCGCGAGTGGTTCCGTGTGACGCTGGCGAGCATCGGCGATGCCGTGATCACGACCGATCTGGCGTGCACGGTCACATTCTTGAATCCGGTGGCGGAAGCGATGACGGGATGGCCCGGCGCCGATGCGTGCGGCCGTCCGCTTGCGGAGGTTTTCAGCATTGTGCATGAGGAAACCCGCGAGACCGCGGAAAGCCCCATCGCGCAAGCGCTGCGCGACGGTGCTGTCGTGTCGCTGGCAAATCATACGGCCCTGCTCTCCCGCGATGGAAGGGAGATGGCAATTGAAGACAGCGCCGCTCCGATTCGAAACGCCGAGGGAACGATCACGGGAGCGGTAATGGTGTTCCACGACGTGACCGAACGGCGGCGCGCGGACGAGGCATTGCGGGAGCGCGAAGGCTTGTTGCGGGCAATGTTCGATCAGGCGGCGGTCGGCATCGCCCGGGCCGGGATGGATGGCCGGTTCGTGGAAGTAAATCGGAAGTTCTGCGAAATCCTCGGTTACGCCGAGGCGGAGTTACAGACGCTTTCTTTCCGTGATATCACCCATCCCGATGACCTGCAGGAAACGCAACGCCAGGTCGGAAAGATGCGCGATGGGGAGTGCGGCAGCATCACGTATGAGAAGCGGTATCGGCGGAAGGGTGGCTCGATTATCTGGAGCCTGACCACGGTGACTTTCTTGCGCGATGCAAACGGCGAGCCGCACCAGTATATTGGCATCGTCGAGGATATCACGTCGCGCAAGGCAGCCGAAGACGCGCTCCGGCAAAGCGAGCGCGAATTGCATGCGCTGGCGGACTCGATCCCGCAACTCGCGTGGATGGCGGAGCCGGACGGAACTATTTTTTGGTATAACCGGCAGTGGTTCGACTACACCGGCACGACGTTGGAGGAGATGCGCGGCTGGGGCTGGCAAAAGGTGCACGATCCGGAAATCCTTCCCTCCGTCCTCGAGCGGTGGCAGGAGTCGATTCGCACCGGCAATCCGTTCGACATGAAGTTTCCGCTGCGCGGTGCAGACGGCGTCTTCCGCTGGTTCCTCACGCGAGTAAACCCAGTCCTCGACAGCGCAGGACGCGTGGCCCGCTGGTTTGGCACCAACACTGATGTGGATCAGGTCAAGCGGGCTGAGGACGCCTTGCGGGAGGAATCCCGCGTGCTGGAGCTGCTCAATAAAACGGGCAGCGCCATCGCTGCCCAATTGGATCTCCAGACGTTGTTGCAGACCGTCACCGACGCATCGACCGAACTGACCGGCGCCCGCTTCGGGGCCTTTTTCTACAATACGATCAACGCGGAGGGAGACGCTTTTCTGCTCTATACGCTCTCGGGAGCGCCTCGCGCCGCCTTCGAAAGATTCGGTAATCCGCGGGCGACCGCGATTTTCGGGCCGACGTTTCGTGGCGAAGGACCGATCCGAGTCGCGGACGTGAGGAAAGATCCCCGCTACGGCCGGATGGCGCCCCATCACGGCATGCCCGCGGGCCATTTGCCGGTGTGCAGTTACCTCGCCGTCCCAGTGATTTCGCGGTCGGGCGAGGTCTTCGGCGGCCTTTTCTTCGGTCATCCCGAGCCGGGAGTTTTTACGGAACGCGCCGAGCGCATCGTCGTCGGCGTCGCCGCGCAGGCGGCCGTGGCGATCGACAACGCGCGGCTGTATGAAGCCGCCCAAAAGGAAATCGCAGAGCGGAAGGTCGCCGAGCACGCGCTGGCGCTGCGCGCGCGGTCACGCGAGATGCGCGCGGAGATCAGTGCCGCACTGGCAACCGACGAAGACTGGCGCCGGGTGTTCCAGCGTTGCGCGCAGGCGATGGTGACTCACATGGACGGCGTCTTTGCCCGCATCTGGTCTTTCCATCCCACCGAGCAGGTGCTCGAACTCCAAGCGAGCGCCGGGCGCTACACGCACCGCGACGGCAGCCATGCCCGACTAAAATTGGGCGAAAAGAAGATCGGTCAAATCGCGCAGTTGCGTCGGGCGCAGTGGACCAACGATCTCCCCGGCGATCCGGATTTGCCCAACCCGCAGTGGGCCAAAGATGAGGGAATCCTGGCGTTTGTCGGGCTGCCGTTGCTGTTGCATGACCGTCTGGCCGGCGTGCTGGCGTTGTGGAGCGCGCGGGAGGTGTCAGATGAGGAAAGAAACGAACTCATCATTGTCGCGCAATGGCTCGCGCAATGGATTCAGCGGCGGCAGGCGGAAGAGCGGTTGCGTGAGAGCGAGACGCGCGTGCGGGTGGCCGTCGAAACCACCGAGATCGGCACCTGGGTGTGTGACGCCACCACCCGCACCGTCGAACTCGATGCGCGTTGCCAGGAGCTGTTCGATCTGCCGGGGCAGGGCACCATCTCGCTTGAAACACTGGTCGCGGTCGCCGCTCCTGCTGATCGGGTGCAACGGGAAGCGGCGCTGCACGAAGTGATCAATGGCGGGAACGACCGCTACGCCCAGGAATTCCGCACGGGCGCACACCCGCCCCGCTGGCTTCGCGCCACGGGGAAAGTGTTTCGCGACGACAGTGGCCGCGTTATGCGCTTCATCTCGGCGGTGTTCGACATCACCGACCAGGTGAAAGCCCTCAAGACGACGGAGGAGCGACGGATCGAACTCGAGCAAACGGTGGAGGAACGCACGGCCTCGCTCAAACTGGCGATTGGCCAGATGGAGGAGTTTTCCTATAGCGTCTCGCACGATCTTCGCGCGCCTTTGCGCGCCATCCAGACTTATGCGGAAACGTTGCTCGAAGACTATCGCGCCAAGCTCGACGACGAAGGACTTGGCTATCTCCAGCGCATTCTAAACGCGAGCGCCCGGATGGATCGCCTCACCCGCGACGTCCTTGCCTATAGCAAGGTCAGCCGCACCAGCGTGGCCGTCGCGGCCGTATCCTTGGATCGGTTGGTGAGTGAAACCATCGAGCAATATGCTCCGGACCAGCGGCAGAACGGCGCCATTCGCGTGGAAAGCCCTTTGGGGTCGGTGCTCGCGCACGAACCGTCGCTCGTGCAGGCCGTGTCGAACTTGATTGGCAACGGGATCAAGTTTGTCGCGCCGGGACGGGAACTCCGCCTCCGGATTTGGGCGGAACCGCGCGACGGAGAGGTGAGGCTTTGGGTGGAGGACAACGGGATCGGGATTTCCCCGGACTATCAGCACCGCATCTGGGGAATGTTCGAACGGGTGCATCCCGAGGACGCCTACGAAGGAACCGGCATCGGCCTCGCCATCGTGCGCAAGGCCGCAGAGCGCATGGGGGGAAGTGTCGGTCTGGAATCCGACGGTGTGACGGGCAGCCGTTTCTGGATTCAACTTCCCGCGGCGTAACCGCTCGGCAGAAACCCAGCGCGCGTAAAACTTGGCTCCGTTGCACTCAGCCGCAGGCCGTTCGTCTGCGCGAGCGGATCACGATGCAGTCCCAGCATTGTCGACGTCCATTTCCAGCGCCCGCCGGAGATCGTCCGGCGTCGCGGGTTTCACCAAATATCCCTGTGCGCCGAGGCTCTTCGCTCGCTCGCGATCCCGGGGTTCGTCCGAACCACTGAGCACGATCACCTTGACCGGGCTCAGGGCCGGTTGCTGGCAAATCCATTCGAGGATTTCCATGCTGTCGTTATAAGGAAGCTTGAGGTCCAGGAAAACGATTGCTGGCGGGGGGAAGCGGCCGGCGTCGCCACCGGTGAGCACCTCGCGAAGGTAATCCAAGGCTCGCCGGCCGTCGGAGGCGACTTCCACGCGATGAGTCATGCCAGCTTTCTTCAAAGCCCGCCGGAAAGCAAAGACATCGTCCTCGGAGTCCTCTATCAGAAGAATGGTGTCACTGGCCACGGATCCAGCTTAACCCATCCTCGGGTGGACGTCAAACCTCCGCGCTGCGGAAGGACCGGAGATTTGCTATTGTGCAATCCATCTGGCGTGGAAAATCTCGTTCTCGCATTATAGCCCAATTCGCGAAAGCGGAGGCAATGTCGGGGGGCTCTTCTGCACCGTTACCGAAGTGACGGACCGGGTAATTGCGGAACGGCGACTGCTCCTACTGCGCGAACTTTCTGGCGGAATAGCCGCCACCCGCCGAGAAAGCGAAGTCTTCGACGTGACGGCGCGCTGCCTGGCGGAATGATCGCAGGATCTGCCCTTTGCCCTGTTCTATCTTTTTGATGGGCGGGAAGAAAACGCGCTTTTGGTGCGGGCACATGGCACCGCGGCGGGGAGTCACTTGGCGCCAGCGTCGATTGCTCGCGATGTCACCAGCGCATGGCCAGCTGCCGAGATCCTCCAGTCGCCGCAGACTATCACTGTGCCCGACTTGGAAAACCGCTACCGCGAAATCCCGACCGGTCCTTGGATCAAGCCGCCGCGCGACGCCGTGATCGTGCCGATCTCACAGCAGGGAAAAACTCGCGCCGCGGGATTCCTCGTGGTCGGCATCAATCCCTACCGGCCGTTTGACGGCGCCTACCAAGGCTTTCTCGAGCTGCTGGCCGGGCAAGTCGCGTCCGGAATCGCGAGCGCGCGTGCTTACGAGGCGGACGAACTCGTCCGCGACGAATCAGGCAAACCCAACCGGCTCTTCGGAGCGCTGGTTGACGTCACCGAGAGTAGGGTGCGGGATCAAAACCTGCAGGATACACGGGCACGACTGGACGCAACCCTCGATGCGGCCGCCGTCGGCACGTGGACGTGGGATATGAAAAATAACCGGCTGCTGGGCGATGCCAGCGTCTTCAAACTGTATTCCTTTCCGCATCCCGAGGAGGAGACCGCGCCCATCGATGCGCTGCTGCCGGCGATTCATCCCGACGACCTGCCGCGCATCCAGCGGTCGCTCGAGCGGGCGCTGGCCGGCGAACAGCAGCACTTCGAGGAAGACTATCGTGTCGCGCAGCCCGACGGCACGTATCGATGGATCGCCTCCCGCGGAAAATATCGAACCGACACCAATGGCGTGTCGGTCATGTCGGGCGTGTTGATCGACATTACCGAGCGCAAGAAATCCGAGGAATCGCTCCGACGCCGCGAAGAACTAGTCAGCACCATCATCAATCACTCTCCCGTCGGAATCCTCCTGATCGACGATCAGTTGAAGATTCGGCATGTGAATCCTCGCGCCCGGCCGGTGTTTGGGGAGATCGAAGTCGTGGAAGGACGTGAAATGGGCGAAGTGCTGCGGCAGCTTTGGCCCGAAGAGGCGGTGGCCGAATCCGTCGCTCGGTTCCGCCATACGCTGACCACGGGGGAGTCCTTTGCCGTTTTGGGTCACTCCGGCCGGCGAAAGAATGGCGACGTCGAAGA
>JBBQEG010000108.1:0-13908 GCA_038320495.1 Opitutales bacterium
CATGACACCCGCATCACGAATACCCGGGGCATCAGCGGCTCCATCGATTTCCGCATCGACGAACACAACTCCTTCTATGTTCGGCCGAGCTACTCGTTCTCGGATCGCAATGGGACCAAGTTCGAAACCGATATCGATGTCGACACCCGCTTTCAGGATCAAATCGGCGGACGCAAGACCTATGCCTTCCTGACGGGGAACACCGGCCGCGGCATCGCAGGATCGGATGGCGCGAGCAGCAACGGCAGTCGGGGTTTCCGGGGCTGGATCGGCACGGACGAAATTCAAGAGTCCGATCTTTATTCCGTCGCGTTTGGCGGCCGGCATGAGAACGGCCCCTCTCTCCTCACGTACGATTTATATTACTCCTTCAATCAAGTAAACGTAATCAGTGATTTCGAATTCAACACCGTGATGCGCCCGACCGCTCCGTGGTATGAATTCGAGTATCGCATCATCGACATCTATCGCGGCGATATCGAAATTTTTGAATCTAATGGGGTGAGCCCCAATGATCTTTCCCAAATGACCTTGGGCAACTATATTGATATTACATCCGTGAAGAAGGAGGACGTGTACAGCGCCCGAATCGACTGGGAACGTAAGTTCGCGAGTGACACCTCCCGCTTCACGTTTAAAACCGGCGCCAAATATCGCTCCAGTGCCCCCCGATTCGATCGTACCCGCGAGCAATATACCACCGGCGCCAATTTTCCTTATGCTCAGATCATGGATCGAACGAACTCAGTCCTCTTCGCCAAGCCGAAATACTTCGACGTGTATCCAGTACGCGTGGCGGAGCTGAAGCGGACCCAACCCGGGTTGTTTACTTACAATGAACTGGCCACGGTCCTGAACAGCAACGTAGCGGATTATGATGCGAAGGAAGAAACGAGTGCTGCTTACGTGATGGGCACGATGCAGTTTGGACGTCATCAGTTTATCGGGGGGGTGCGGTTTGAGAAAAACGAATGGAACAGCACGCGAAAGGACGTCAGGCAGATTACGGGCCAGCCGAGCGTCGTGACCCCGATCAACCGCGATGCTTCCTACTCCTTCTGGCTGCCGGGCGTGCATACCCGCCACGAGCTCACGCGGAACCTGATTCTGCGGGGTAGCTACAATAAGAGCTACGGCCGCGCCAATCTCGCCCAACTCACCCGCGGCCGACAGATTGCCACCAACGGCAATATCACCGATGGTAACGAGAATCTTCAACCGGCACGGTCGGACAATTACGATCTGCAACTCGAATACTACACTCCACAGGGCGGTCTTTATTCCGCGGGTATCTTCTACAAGGACATTCAAGACTTCACTTTCACCCGCGTTGCCCGGTACACCGACCTCGACGCCAGCGGCAACCCGATCATCGTTCCCGCCGGCGCCTTCCAGTATAGCCAGCCGGAAAATGGAGCTGCCGCCAAGAATAAGGGATTGGAGCTCATCGCCCGGCAACGTCTCTACTTCCTCCCCAAGTACTTGAAGGGACTCAGCGTCGCTCTGAGCGCGACGTATACGGAGACGGATGCAGAGTACCCCAACCGCAGTCTCGCCTTAGGTGGCGACGGCCGGACGGGATTGCCCCTGCCTGGCTTCTCCAAGGAGTTATTTACCGCCTCCCTGGATTATGCGGTCGGCAACTTCACCACCCGCTTGGATTATCGCTTCAGGGATAATTACGTGGAAGGATTGGGGTCCAGCATCGAGAGCGATGAGTACTTCTCGGCGGAAGAGAAAGTGGACGCCGAAATCACCTATCGGATCCGCAAGGGCCTGACGATCTACGCCGCCGGAACCAACCTCACCAATCGCCCCCAGGTTTCCTACCAAGGCTTTCCTCAATTTGTGGAGGACACCAGCATCTCGGGACGGAAGATCACCGTTGGTCTGGAGTATAGCTTCTAATTCACTGCAAGTGACTTGAAACTGTTCGACCCGGCGGGAGCAACCCTCGCCGGGTCCGTTCGTCTTCTCCCCTTATCTCGTGTTGCCATTTTTCAAACGCCTGACTCGCCCCTTCCCTGCTACCCTAATCGCTGCGGGGCTCCTTCATGTCGGAATGGTCGGGCTTAAGGCCCACGGCGACGACCACCTCGTAATCGAGGCGCTCACCGAAGAACTCATCCGCGCACCCGAAGCCGATCTCTTTATCCGCCGCGGCGAACTGTTTCGCCATCATCAGGAATGGGCGAAGGCCGACGCAGACTTCCTCGCGGCCGCCAAATTGGACCCGAAACTCGCCCTCATCGACTTTGTTCGCGCCCGCACGTGGCTCGAGGCCGGTGAACCCGCCAAAGCCCAGGCCTTGATCGAACGTTATGTTGCTCACGTGCCCAACGAGCCCGAAGGCTGGTTCCTGCGCGGCAATGTCCACGCCGCCAGCGGGCAGCACGAACGCGGGGCCGAGGATTACGCCAAGGGCATCGCTCGAGCCAGCAGCCCACGGCCGGAACACTTTCTCCGTCGGGCGCGATTCCTCGCCGCCATTCCGAACCCTGACCCCACGCGCGTGATTGCCGCTCTCGATGAAGGGATCGCACAAATCGGCCCCGTCATCTCTCTGGTCGATTACGCCCTCACTCTCGAACTCGAGCAGAAGGACTATCCTCGCGCACTTCAGCGCATCACAACCGCGATGGAGCGCGCCCCTCGTCGCGAAGGGTGGTTCGTTCGCCAAGGCGATATTCTCGTTCTCTCCGGGCGCATCGCAGAGGCCATCGCCTCCTATCGCGCCGCACTCACCGCGATTGCCGAACTCCCCGAGCGTTATCGCGACACGGTGCCGATTGAAAAACTCGCCCGCGATGCCCACGGTGCCCTTGCCCGGCTCGATTCGAAACCCTAACGTCTCACCACACTATCCACGTTTTTATGATCCCCTCGTTCTCTTCCTCAAACACGTTTCGCCTGCTGGCTTTAATCCCGCTGGCCGCGGCCAGCGTCTCCGCCCAGCAGATCGTCCGCGGCCCTTATCTGCAACAAGGCACGCCCGATAGCGTCGTAGTTCGCTGGCGCACCGATGTCCCCACCGATACTGCCGTGAAGTTCGGCCAGAATCCTGCGGCGCTTGATCGCGAAGCCAAAACGAAATGGAAGACAACCGAGCATGTCATGATGCTCGAAGGCCTCACGCCATCCACAAAATATCACTATGCCATCGGCAACGCGGAGAAGACGCTGCTCACCGACGCCAACACCCACTTCGTCACCTCGCCTCCGCACGGTACGCGTCAACCGATTCGTACCTGGATCCTGGGCGACGCCGGCACCGCCAGCGCCAAGGGTAATGAAGGCTTACAGGCCAAAGTCCGCGATGCGTACTATAAATACTCCTCCAATCGTAACACGGACTTGTGGCTGATGCTCGGTGACAACGCCTACACCACCGGAACCGACGCGGAGCACCAGATCGCCGTGTTCGACATGTATCGCGATATGCTGAAAAAATCAGTTCTGTGGCCAACGCTCGGCAATCACGATGCCGGCTCAGCGGCATCCGTGACGCAGTCGGGAGTCTACTACGATATCTTTACCCTCCCCACGCAGGGCCAGGCCGGCGGACTCATGTCAGGCACCGAATCTTACTACTCCTTTGACTACGGCAACATTCACTACGTCTGCCTCAATTCCCAAGATGCCGATCGCTCCCCGAACGGTGCCATGCTGACCTGGTTGAAGAACGACCTGGCCTCGACGAAGCAGGACTGGATCATCGCCTTCTTCCATCACCCGCCCTACACCAAGGGCTCCCATGATTCGAACACGGAGAAGCAACTGGTCGAGATGCGCATGAACGCACTCCCGATCATGGAGGCAGGCGGCGTCGACCTCTGTCTGACGGGCCACAGCCACTCCTACGAAAGATCCTTCCTGCTCGACGGACACTACGGCACTCAGGACACGCTCACGGCCAAAATGAAACTCGACGCGGGCGATGGCCGTCTCGATGGCAAAGGTGCGTATAAAAAGGCCACCTTGGGCACGGGCATAAACGAAGGTGCCGTGTATATTGTGGCCGGTAGTTCCGGAAAAATAACGGGCGAAAGCGACAAGAACAAAGCTCGTGGCTTCCTCGATCATCCCGCGATGCTGGTGTCGCTCTATCGACTCGGTTCGATGGTCCTCGATGTCGACGGCAACCGGCTCGATGCCACCTTCCTCAGCGAAGAAGGCGAGCGGCTGGATTATTTCACGATGATCAAGGGTGGCGACATGAAGCGAGCCACCCCTTCCTCAGCCCGAGTCCCGTCCGCTAAGACCCGCTAAACCGCCCGCGTCCCCTGTAGTCTCCGGCGTAATACAGGCGTTCTTGCCTGTCTTTGGATCGTGAGACTGCAGGAGCGTTTTCTCGCCTGTCGATTTAATGCAACGCACGCTGGCTCTCAGCCTGACTCGACTACCCGCGCCTTTGCTTGGTATATAATATACGAGAGTGGGTCCGAACACATCGTGAGTAAGGCAGGGAATGAACGATATCATCGTTGAAAACAGCCTCAGCCGTCGGGGGCGCTCCACCTGGTTTTGCAACACCCTCGTTGCTCCGCCTCGCTGACGGCCCCCATTTTGCAATAAATGTCCGATTGTCTCTTCCGCCGATGAAAACGCTCCTCTGCACCGCTCTGTTCCTGCTATTTGCCCCGCTTCCCGCCTTCGCCGCTGACACCGCGGCCAAGGCTCCCGTCGCCGCGAAAACCGAGCCGGCCCCGCTACCTCCGCCGTCCCTGCCGGTGGCGGTTTATCTGACCTGGCAGCGCGACCCGGTCACGACCATGACGGTGCACTGGCACACCGATTGGAAAAACGGGTTCGCCGACTCGGTGCTGGAATATCGCTCGACGCGCAGCGGCGCCAGTACGGCCTGGCAACGCGCGAACGGCCAGGCCCAGCAAATGCCGTTTACCGATCGCATGGTGCATACCGTTGAGCTCACTGGACTCACCGGTGATACCCCATACGAATTCCGCTTTGGCCGGCTCACCGCCCGCGACCCTGACGGCGCCCTCCTTTTCAATGCGTACGGGACCACGCATAGGTTCCGCACCTTGCCGGCCACCTTGTCCCGTCCGGTGAAATTCGTTTCCGGGGGCGATATCTATGGAGGCGCCACGACCGATCTCATGGCCAACATGTGCCGCGCCGCCGCCCGCCAGGATCCGGATTTCGCCCTGCTCGGCGGAGATATCGCCTATGTGAACAACGAGCCCAAAGCAGCGGGCCGCTGGTTCGACTTTTTCAAGATTTGGGGGGAGACCATGGTCACCACTGAGGGCCGGATTATTCCGATCGTAACGGCCATCGGTAATCATGAAGTGCACGGCGATAGTTATGAAGTCCGCGGGGGTGCGCCCGCGCGTGGCGTCTCACCCGATCGCGCCCTGTTCTTCTATACTCTGTTCTCCTTTCCCGGCCGGCCTGGTTATAATGCGCTCGATTTCGGCAACTATCTCAGCGTCATCGCACTCGACTCGTTTCACACCAATCCCGTCCCTGGTCCGCA
The DNA here is from genome assembly GCA_038320495.1 of Opitutales bacterium. Taxonomy (GTDB): domain Bacteria; phylum Verrucomicrobiota; class Verrucomicrobiia; order Opitutales; family Opitutaceae; genus ER46. The sequence continues at coordinate 5,501 of JBBQEG010000108.1, forward strand.
AACGGACTGGCTTCGTGAGACCCTCGCGAAACGGCGCAACGTCCCCTACGTCGTCCCCATGTATCATGTTCCCGCCTACCCGTCCTACCGGCCGTACGCCGGCGCGGTGTCCGTCGCCATTCGCGCGAACTGGGTTCCCTTGTTCGATGAGGCGGGCGTGCGGTTCGCTTTCGAAAATCACGACCACACCTATAAGGTTACTCATCCGATGCGTGGTGGTGAAAAACACGAAGCGGGCACGCGTTACCTCGGAGACGGCGCATGGGCGGTAAACACCCGAACGCTCCCGTCCGCTGAGACCCGTCCCTATCTTTCGCACGCGCACGAAAAGAACCACGTCTTCGTGGTCACTTTGAACCCCGACCGTGCCGACTTCCGCGCGATCGATCCCACCGGCACGGAATTCGATAAATTCACCATCCCAACGCGGCGATAACCTCTTCTTTCAGCGCCGCGCCACTTGGATCTCGCTTGGAGGGGCGACCTCCGCCTGTTCGCTTGCAGATGGCCCAGGGCGGCACCGCTGCAACCGAACCCAAGCTCCAGCCCGCGTGGCCGCGTAATACCCACCAACAGGTTCCTTCTATCCAGTTAACCACGGATTCGCGGATACCACGGATAAAAGACAGGTTTGGTATCCATTTTAATCATTCAGTCGGACCGGAACCTCGATCAAGGGAGGTGGCCCACAAAACACATTATACACACGAAAAGCAGTTCGCGGACAAGCCGGCCAAAGCTTTTTGGGACGGCAAGAAACCGCCGGAGTTGCCGCCGAAAATTCTCAAAACTGCACACCGAAAACTCTCACAGATCAATCAGTCCACTACGCTCGACGATTTGCGTATCCCGCCGGGCAACCGTCTGGAGGCCTTGGTCGGCGACCGTAAAGGGCAGCACAGCATCAGAATCAACGATCAGTATCGCGTTTGCTTCCGTTGGAAGGAAGAGGACGCTCACGACATCGAAATCACCGATTACCATTAAACCATGTGCAGGCACATCAACACCCACCCCGGCGAGCTACTCCTCGGGGACTTCTTGAAGCCGATGGGCATCACACCGTATCGGCTGGCAAAGGAGGCCAAGCTCCCCGCTCAACGGGTGCACGAGATCATCCACGGGCGCCGCAGCATTACGGCTGATACAGATCTGCGGCTATGCACTTACTTTGGGCTCTCACCGGGGTACTGGCTGCGTGGCCAGCTGGCTTACGATCTTCGCGAGGCGATACACACGATCGGGAAAAAGATCCGCGCAGAAGTGCGTCCGCTCAAGGCAGCCTGATTAGGGTTTGAGCAGGAGTTTGACCCATTCCGATCGGCCCCAGAACACTCACCGACCATAAAATCCTAGCGAGGGATGGCGCGTTCTGCTTCGCGACGACGAAACTCCGCTCGCGCGACCTCGAGATTGTCCTGGGCTTCGCTGTTGTCGGGCTTCAACCGCACCGCAGTTTCGAACTGCACAACGGCATCCGCCACCTTTCCGGCGCAAAACAGCGTCCCGCCATAGCTGTTGCGGATCTCAGCGTCATCCGGCTTTAACCGCGCTGCATTGGCGAACTGCTCAATTGCTTCATCAATGCGGCCAAGTTCGAAACATGCGCTGCCGCTATTATAATGCGCATCCACCAGCATCGGGTTGAGCCGCGGGAGAAAACGATCTCAGTCTTCGACGAAACGAAGGGGGCCCGTCTCGGCGAACTGGCCCGGCAAGCTCCGCCCCGCGATCAACTCCTCGGGAGACTCGGCGCCGCGAAAGACCGGGCTGGCCGGATCGCGAAAAATCTGGTCGTGATTGCCGTCTCCGCCAAGGGCGAGCTGGTCGGAGGAATGTGTGAGGATCGGCTCGATTCGCCATCGACCTTGAGCCAGTCGTGAGCCCCGACGTGAAGTCGCCGTTCCGCGGATCGCAGGGACGCCGGCAGACTGAGTTCCAAAATCGGAGACACTGGATCTCCTCGAAAGGAAGGTAGCGCATCTCCACGGCACGTTCATCGGATCGCCCTGCTCTCCTTCGCCCGATAATCAGCCGCTCAAGCGGATGCCTCATCCGCCTGAACGCAAGAAACCGCCGGCCTGGAACAATCTTAGTTTAAAAACTACCCGCCACGCCGAATTTGATGGTCGTGGTATACAAATCGTTGCGGTTCATCCGCGACGGCACATAACGATATTGGTGATTGGTCGGGGTGTTAAACACATTGATCACGTCCGCGTAAACGCTCAGCCAACGATTCACCGCGTAGGCCAGATTCCAGTCAACCGGCAGGCTCTCCTTGTCGTAGGTCCGACGCGACGGATCGGCGTTAAAGCCACTGAGCCGGCTCCCAGTATAGTTCATTTTCACACGCACGGTCACACCGTGCGCCATATACGAGATGCCGACATTGCCGGTCCTGGGAGTGAAACCAACCAGCTCCGATCCGGTGATGTTCGCGCCCGGCTCACCGTAGTCCCCTTCGCTCTCGAGCCAGGTGAAGTTCGCAAACGCCCCAAACCCCCGCCAGAAGCCCGGGAGATTGCTGAACTGCTGACTATACGACACTTCGAGCCCGCGAATTTCCGCGGACCCGCCGTTGAAGTCGGTGCGCAACAAATAGCCGGCGTAAGCTTCGCCAAAGATACTGTCAGGACCCACGGTGCCGGCGTCGCTTCGATAGATGAAGTTACTGAGATTTTTCTGAAACACGCCGAGCGAAAGCAGTCCGGCGGGCTCAAAATAATACTCGAGCACGGCATCATAATTTTTACCGTACTGGGGCTGCAGATCGGGATTGTTGGACGTGATGGTCAGCTGCTCATTATCGATGGTCATGTCCGGCACGATCGTGTTGAAATTAGGGCGGCCAATGCCCGTCGAATAACTCAGCCGGCCCAGTAGCCGCGGTGTGAATTGATATTTGAAATGAATACTCGGGAACAGATCGCGGTAGTCACCCTCCGCTTGAGTCCGATTGTTATATTCGGCAAACGTGCGGCGTACAATTTCATCAGGAGTCAGCGGTCCAGTAAACGCCGCCCGTCGGGCCCGTTCCTCCGGAGTGATTTCCTGCTTGTGCCCTTGACCGGAGAACTGCGTGTCCTCGACGCGAACGCCCGTGACCATGCCGAGGCGCCCAAACTGAAAGTCGCCCATGACATACGCGGCTGTAACCATTTCTTCCGCCTTCGAGTCGAGCCGGATCGAGTCACGCGTACTGACGACCAGGTCTTCCTGGAACAACTCCGGCGAATTGCGCAAGGCGTCGCGCAACTCCGGAAGCTTCAGATATTGGAGACCGCGCGGGAAGTTGAAGGCGACGTGAGTATACCCAGGATCGAAAAAACGATCGAGGTTGTCATCATTCGCCGCGCCGACCGGGCCCGCGATCCCATTCGGACCCACATAACTGAACAACCTTCGGTTCTGGTCTTTCTCGCGCGTCTGCTCCCGCCACCGCAACCCAGTCTTCAGCGCGAACGGAATGCGCGTCGCAAAGGGCTTTCGGAAATTAACCTGGGCCCCGTATATCGTATCTTTACTGAAGATCTCCGGGAGATCGATCGACGTCATTCTGGAATTGCGGACGTCGTAGATGTCAGGGCCGCTCACTTGAGTTAAGACCGGACGACGCGGGTCGAGACCGCGATCCTGGCGGAACCCGACCCCCGCGGTCGACCGCACCGGAATAAAGCGATTCTCTTCGCCTTCCGAGGGCGAATAGTTCGCCGTAAAATCAAGCTTTCCGCCCATCAAAGTGGATTCGCCGCCGACCTGAAAGTTCAGGGTCTCGATGTCGCGATGCCGCAGGTTTTGGTTCAAGGAGAACGTCTGGTTGCGCGTAACGGTGACCGTTTCATCGAACGACACCACATTTGTCGCGGCAGCCGTGCTTAACCCAGCCTGGCGCCGGTTGAGCTGGTCTTCGTAGAGTGAGTACATCGAGTTGAAATACACCTTTGTCGTCTGATTGACTCGATAGTCGAAACGGAGCCCGAGTCCGGCGCGCATGTGCTTGAGCTGATCCTGGCCCCAATTCGACATGCTGAAGAACACGGGGCGATCCGTCGCCGTGGTGCGCTCGAAATCGATATTGCTCCGATCGCGTGGCTTGTGGGACTCATTATAACTCGCGGTAAACAGAACACCGAGCTTCTCCTTCACCAGAATGTCGGAGTAGCTGATGCTGCCCATGGGTCGAAACGACTTCTGATCCATGTTATAGGTATGTCCAATCTGATACGTACTCCGGCGCCCCTTGCGGTCCAAGGCGCTTTTTGTCTTCAAATTCACCGCTCCACCGATGGAATCCGCGTCGATATCCGGGGTCGCGGCCTTCGTGACCTCAATGGTTTCGATGAAGTCGGCCGGAACCTTATCGATTTCGAACCCGCGGGAGAACGAACGCGTCGATCCGCTCGACGCGCGGGTGCCGTCGATACTGACCGCACTTAAATCCGAATTAACGCCGCGGACCTGGATACGGATGATTTCTCCTTCCGACTCCTCCTTGCTCATTCCGGGAAGCCGCAGCAGGAAATTACCGAGATTGAGATCGGCCACGTTTCCGAAAGCGTCGGACGAGATCACGTTTTTAATATTGGCTGCGTTGCGCTGCTGAGTGATCGCAAGAGCGTTCCCTTCCCGTTCGCCCTCCACGACGAATTTCGAGAGCTGATAGACTTGGGATGTGAGCCCGATTTCTAAGCTTCGGGCGGTACCCGCTTCGACCGTGGCGGGAACACTTTTCGCATCGAGGCCCGAGTACGTGGCAATAATCGTATATTGGCCGGCCGGCACTTGGGAAAACACGAATCGGCCATCGCGGGCCGTGAGAACCGAATAGTTGCCCGGTTCGAGCCGCACTTCCGCGCCCTCGAGATTGGCTCCGGTTGCCGCGTTGCTCACCGTGCCGGTGAGCGTCCCGCCAGCTGCCGTGGCGGATTGAGCAAAGGCGCTTCCAAGGGCCACGCCGATGAACAATGCCACGGCCGCAGCCAGCCGCCGAAAGAAGAAAGCAGAACACGTGGTATGGCAGGGTGTAAGCATAATGTTTTGTCGCGCTATATACGTCCAGGCGAAGTCTGGATCTCGGTAGGGGTGTTTAGGCAGCTAGTCGTCGAACGGCTAATGCCAAGGGTGATCGTGAGGAAATCCCGGGCAGCTGCCGCCGCAAGATAAATCACCGCTTAATTCACTAAGCAGTTACCCTCGAAGCCATCTGGTTAAATGAAATGGCAAGACCGCAGCACCAGCGCCGCGAACGCACCGGCGCACGTCTCCCCCCAAGCGCTCGTAAACATCGCAAACGCCGGGTTGCCGTGCCGAGACATCCATTGCCCGGTGAACAGCGTTACCCAACTCGCCCCGTAGACCGCACCCAACGCCCAAATCGCGGAAGCTACCTCAAGCCGTTGATGGCCAGACGATCAATCGACTCTTTATTTCCCACCTCTGCCGCTACTGGGAAATAGAACCCGCCTGACAGAAAGGAGGTTCCTCGCTGTTTCCGGTGAGCACCGAAGAATGAACCGACGATAACGGAGGAAACGAAGATCCAATCTTCCTCGCGCACACCTTCGTTTTGTTACCTTCTGTTCAATTCCGATGCATACCTGCCTGGCGTTTATCCCCTGAAACCAGCGAAGATCCAGAAAGGAATGTCGGCTTCACTCGCTAAAAATTCCCGGACGGGGGCATCGATTCCAGCTGTTCATTCCGCGCGATTCTCGATACGGACGTGTTCCGTTAGGAAACCTCTCCTGTCACTCTGACCTTCCCCCCGTCGATTATCCATGAAGCTCCCGTCTCCTTTTTCGTACCGGTCCTTCGCCTTGGCGCTCCTCGCGCTGGCGTGCGCGGCAGTCACTCACGCCGCCGCTCCCGCGGGATTCCGTGCCCTGTTCAACGGCAAGAATCTCGACGGTTGGGACGGTAACCCGGCGCTGTGGTCCGTTCAGGATGGATCGATCACCGGTGTAATCCAGGGGCCCGAGACCCTCGCCTATAATCAGTTTCTCATCTGGCGCGGGGGCGACGTCAAAAACTTCGAGTTGCGGGCCAAAGTAAAGCAGTCTGGCAACAACACCGGGATCCAATATCGCAGTCGCGAACTGCCGGCCAACGGTCCGTGGTCGATCGGTGGATACCAGTGCGATATTCACCCGATCGCGAAGAACAATGCCATGCTCTATGACGAGCGGGGCCGCGCCATTGTCGCCCAGAACGGCCAATCGGTTTTGATTGATCCGCAAGGCACTAAATGGCTGCTGGCCGAGCGCGAGCCGGTCGCGGCCGACGTCGCCGAGTGGAACGAGTACACCATCATCGCCCAGGGCAATCGGCTGATCCATAAACTCAACGGCAAGGTGACCGTCGAGGTCACCGATTACGACGCCAAAGCCAGCGCGTCGAGCGGCCTGCTCGCCTTCCAAATTCACCGCGGTCCCGCGATGACGGTGCAAATCAAGGACGTGTTTCTGAAGGAACTGCCCGCCGGTGGAGCCATGACCTTCGCGGCGTCTTCCATTCCTGCCGGCGTCACGAAGATCGAAGCCCCGGCGCCCAACGCGGCCAAGAAGAAGGCCGGCAAGGCCCCCGCACCCGCGACCACGGCGCCTGCTCCCGCCGGCCCAGCGCCGAAAGCCACCAAGGCCGCCAAAGCCGCTCAAACCCAGGTTGGACCCGCCATCGGCGAAAACAAGGCGACTCCCATTAGCCGCATCAAAGTGCCCGCTGATTTCAAAGTCGAACTGCTCTACTCCGTTCCTGGCGTCGAACAGGGTTCGTGGGTCAATCTGTGCGTGGACCCGAAAGGCCGCATTCTCGCCAGCGATCAATTCGGTGGTCTCTATCGTTTTACGCCTCCGGCTCCCGGAGCCACGCTCACGCCCGCGATGGTCGAAAAGATGCCGGTTAATATTCGCGCGGTCAACGGAATGCTCTTCGCCTTCGGCGCACTCTACGTCGGCGTAAACGATTACGCCAATGAGATCCCCTCCGGGCTCTATCGCCTCACCGACAGCAATGGCGACGACCAGCTCGACAAGGTCGAGTTGTTGCGCGCGATCGAAGCCCGCGGCGATCATGGCGTGCATGCCGTGCTCCTCACGCCGGACGGCAAGAGCCTATACTTGGTCACCGGTAACAGTGCGAAACTCACCGCGACCGTGCCCACGTCGCCGGTGCCTGCCATTTGGGGAGAAGACCATCTGCTGCCGCGCATGCCCGATGGCCGCGGCTTCATGCGCGATGCCCTCGCGCCCGGCGGCATCATCTATCGCGTCTCGCCCGATGGAAAAGAGTTCGAGGTCTTCTCCTCGGGTTTCCGCAATATCTTCGATGCTGCCATCAATCGCGAGGGCGAACTCTTCACCTACGACGCGGACATGGAATACGATTTCAACACGTCCTGGTATCGCCCGACGCGCATCAATCATGTGGTCAGCGGCGGCGAGTTCGGCTGGCGAAATGGTGCCGGCAAAATGCCCGCCTTCTACCCCGACAATCTCCCCGCGGTGATCGACATCGGTCCGGGTTCTCCGACGGGCATGACGTTCGGCTACGGCGCCAAGTTCCCGGCACGTTACCAAAATGCGCTCTTCGTCCTCGACTGGAGCTGGGGCAAACTGCACGCCGTCCATCTCGAACCCGACGGCGCCACCTACAAGGCCACGCGCGAGGAATTTATTTCGGGCGCTCCCCTGCCCTTGACCGATGCCGTGATTCATCCCGATGGCGCCATGTACTTCGCAATCGGCGGACGCCGCGTGCAATCTGGACTTTATCGCGTCACCTACACGGGCACGGAATCCACTGCGCCAGTGGCCGAAAAACGGCAGCCCAGCCAGGCCCGCACGCTACGGCACCAGTTGGAAGCCTTCCATGGCAAAACCGATCCTCGCGCGGTCGCGGTGGCTTGGCCGCACCTCAACGATTCCGACCGCTTCATTCGTTGGGCCGCCCGCACCGCCATCGAGCATGTGCCGGTCAGCCACTGGTCTGAACGCGCCCTGACGGAACCGAATTCATCCCTTCGCGTCGAAGCGCTCCTCGGTCTCGCCCGCGCCGGCGGGGTCAGCCCACCGCATCGGACCGAGCGTACTGCCCCCGTGAATACGGAACTCGGGCGGAAGCTGGTCGACGCTCTGGTGAAAACGGATTGGAACGCCCTCGATCCGAGTCGGAAGCTCACCTTCGTGCGCACGGTCCAAATCGTCCTGCACCGTTTCGGGCCCTTCTCCGCTGCGGAAAACCAACGCTTGATCGCGAAACTTGATCCGCTGTTTCCCGCCACCCCGGAGTTAAACTGGCTGCTTGTCGAAACGCTGGTCGGGCTGCAATCGCCCACCATCGCCGCCAAAACTCTGGCCGTGATGGCTGACGCTGCCACGCAGGAAGAGCAGATCGAATACGCCCGCTCG
>JBBQEG010000109.1:0-13806 GCA_038320495.1 Opitutales bacterium
GTAACCTGCGCTTCGCCGGTGAGACCGCCGTTATCGGTGGCGCGGGCCAGCACGGCCGCGCTGCCGGAACTGGCTGGCGCGACAAAACGGTAGGTATACGGAGGAGTGAGCGACTCCTGCACCCGGGCTCCGTCGATGAAGAATTCCACGCGCTCGATCGCGCGGCCCGACGCAGCCGTTGGCGTGGCCACCAAGTAACGCGAGGCCCCTTGCGGCAACGTGGTCGATGTCGAGGGCGAAAGGGACAGCGCCATCGTTGGCGGAGCTCCACTCAGAACCGTTACCTGGATCGGGCCCGTCGTAACGATAGCACCAGTGGAATCCGTGGCGCGTACTTCAAGATTCACGTCTCCAGAGTTCTGGGGCGTCCAAGAGAAGCTGTGCGTTCCGCTCGCCGTTCCGGTCCCAGCGGTGCCGGCACCCAAGAGAGTACCATTAAGATAAAACTGCACCCCCGTGATTTGGCTACCAGAGCCGGCACGAGTCGTTGCACTCAATGTCGTTGCTCCACCGACAGAGACGGTCGAACCAGCACTCGGCGAACTCAAGGAAACGGATGATAGGCCCGGAACCGCCGTTACCGTCACAGATGACGACGTCAAATTACCCCCAAGCGTGTCGAGAACACGTGCGGCGAGATTGAAGTTGGTCGGTGCTGTGCCTGTAACGGTCGGCGTCCAATTGATGGAATAGGGAGGTGACGTAATCACTCCAATCGGACTGTTATTCACCAAAAACTGAACTTGGGACACGAGGGCACCGGGACCCGGAGTGGCGGATGCGACGATCGGGATCGGCGCCCCAGCTTGAACCACTGTTCCTGGAACAGGTGACGTCACAGTGGCACTGAGGACCGATGGTGTAGATGCCACTTGCGCTGTCACCAAAACCGGGGTCGAAAGCACATAACGATTCCGATCGTCCAATGACATTGCGCGAATCGAATAGGTCTTCGCAAAGGTCGGACGCCACGTCACGGTGTAGGGGCCAATCAGTTTCGGGTTGGTCTCACCCGCAACTGCGGGAACAACCGGATCTCCATCGACGAAGAATGTGACGCCTCCGCCGGCGGTGCTTGGAATGAATCCATCGGCGTCCGTGGCGGTGGCTGCAAGTGAAACTGTCTGATTCACCGTCACATTTGTGCCAGAGCTCGGAGCCGTAATGGCAACTACCGGAGGAAGGTTCCCTGATACGGGAGCCCCGATATTTATGGTGACGTTGGGCGAAAGGATTACGGTTCCACCGTCACTGCTTGTCGCCCGGGCACTGAGAATGTGCGGTCCAACCGTGAAACCATTAGCGGCGGAAAGCACGATTGCGGAATTGAACGGCGATTGAGTGCGAACCGCCACAGGTACACCGTCCACGAGAAACTCAACTTGGCCGATGATTGCATCCGAAATTGTGGCGTTGGCGCGAAAGAAAATTTCCGAGTCCTGGGCAAAGGTTGCGCCGTTGGTAGGACTGATGACTGAGGTCGTTTGAACTTGCGTGAGAGTTACGATACTTGTCGCAGTCGCCGTATTGACGGAAGGTGTTGTGCCCGTGGTCGGCACGGAATTGTCCGTGACGGTGGCCGTAATCGTCTGCGTCCCTGCTGAAGTTGGCTGCCATGTTATCGAAAATGGCGACGTGCCCCCGACGGTGCCGATACTCGCCCCATTTACAAAGAACTGCACGGATGAGAGGCTCGCCCCTGTGGTTGGACTCGCGGTTGCGGTAATGGAAATGCCCGCCGGTGACGTAATCGATGCCACGGTGGAACCCGAACTCGGGCTCGTGATTGAAATCGTTGGGGTCGCCAGGGCCACCGAGGCCGAGAGCCCCAGAATGCTGGCGTAAGCCGACGAAAAGATGCGCCGGAAAAAAGTTCTCATGTCAGGTTGGGGTCGTAACCCGATTATTTCCCACCGCTGCGCGTCCGGGGTTCAGAACTCGCCGGGGTCACGATGGTGGGATTTTGGAAAAGGGAGTTGGCTGGAGTGCTCTTGAGGTTCTGTTTTTTGGGCGAACCGCCGGGGCTGACGAGATTGGCCGTCACGAAAATGAGCAAGTTTCGTTTCTGCGCACTCTCGCCCTTCGAACGGAAGAGCCGGCCCACGAGGGGAATGTCGCCAAAGAAGGGCACTTTGTCGTTCACCTTTTTCACTTCCTCGCGCGTCAGACCGCCCATCACCAAGGTCGCTCCATCCCAGATTGTGACCTTCGTCGAGATGTCGCGCACTGAGAAGATCGGCTGATAAAACCCTGGCGGGACCGTTACCGTCACGCCCGAGGAAATTGCCACACTGGGTCCGCCGTACTCCACGAATCCTTCGAACTCTGTCACCCGCGGATTAAGATCCAGGGAAATACTATAGTCATCCTCTTCCACCGTGGGCGTGACTTTCAACTCCACCCCCACATTGCGGGAGGTAAACTCCTGGGGCGTACCGGCGGTGATCGTTACACCCGCCGAGCTGATTCCGGTTGCACCCGAAGCTGCGCCACTGCCGACCTGACTCTGGATTTCTCCATAGCTTTGGGGATAGCGCAATTCCTGCGCCACCGTGATGTTCGCAGGATTGCCGGACAGCACCGTAATCTTTGGCGAACTCAAGAGATCCGTGCCTTGCTTTTGGGAGAGTGCGCGAACCGTGGCACTGACGTCGAACTCACCGACAAAACCCGTGATGTTAGCCAGCGCGCCGGCGACCGCGCCGAGTTGCACTCCGCCCGGAATCTGAGCCGGCGCGACCGGCACATTGATGCCGCTGGTGCCGTCGCTGATCGTGATGGCGTTCTGATTGGAGGTGCTCGGAAACGCGCCAAAGAGCGGCCGCGTGACACTCCCGGTGGTGTACGTCTCCCGCGGCACGAAGATCTGCCGGCCATTTTCGTCCAGCCGCGGCGCACCCGTCGCGGGATTGATCTGCGGCACGCCGCGCCGCGAGAGATTCCAGGTGACACCCAGCTCTTCCATGGCCCCTTCCTGCACCTCCATGAACTTCGCCTCGATCTCCACTTGCCGCACATCATTGTAGCGCATCAGGATGTTCCGGATCCGATCAAGATTGCGCGGCGTCTGCGTCACAATGATGGCAGAACCGTCATACGCGAGGGAGCTGCCTTCGCCCGTAAAGCTGACGCCGGCTTGCTGCAGAAACGCCCGCATCGACGCGGCCTCGCCTCCGGTCACCGTCGGCTCCGTCGCGGCAACGCCCGCGCTTGAATAAGGATCCCGCGCCGCCGCACTGGCGGCGCCCGTCGAGATTCCTGTCATGCGCAACACGGTGGCACGCGTCACTGGAAAAAACGCGGTTTCCAATGTCGTCGTCTCGCCGCCGGGACGTACGACCACCGCATCGGCCTGGACCTCGTATTGGTAGCCGACGGCTTCGGTAATAAAATCCAGCACGCGTTTGAGCGTGGCATGGCGGAGCGTAAGCGTAACCGTCGGGTTCCGATTCGTTGGGTCGAGCAGCACGAAATTAACCCCCTTTGTTCCCGTGCTCGCCGGGTCGAACTCCTCTGAAATCGCCCCCAGCGAAGCCACGACGTCCGCCAGCGGGGCACGCGTCCAGTTGACGTTCGGGATGACAATTTCGGTCAACTTGCGGGCGAGCGGCGCCACCGCCGCCGCCGTATCCGTGGTTCGAGCACGTTCCTCGTAGATGCCGGGGCGCTGCCAGCTCTTGGCGACTTCTTCAAGCAGTTGCGCGCGTGTCTTCTCCCGGTTCAAAACCCCCGTTTCGGCTTTTTCCTCCGCAATTCGAAGAAGAAACCCTTTTGCCACGGTGTTATCCGGCTCCTGGGCTTCAATCATCCGGAAGGTTTCCTGCGCTCCATCAATATCCCCCGCGACATACTGCGCGCGGCCCCGGGCGATAAGCTGAGCGAGCGCAGCGCGTTCGATCACAAACTCAGGGTCGACCGACGCTGGAGCCCGAGCCGAGGCCGCCGCCCGCGCTTCCGCTTGCGTAAGCTGCCGCTGCAGATTGGTCGCTCGCGGATTTCCCGGGGAAAGCTCATTATACAGCGCGAGTGCCGCGCGGGCTCCATCCGTGTCCCCACGTTGAAGCAAGGCTTGGGCGCGCTCGAACCAGGCGGACGCCTTTTCCTTTTGCAGATCGGCCACGAGCCGTTGCGTAACGGGATTCCGCGGCAACGTCGCGAGCGCGTTATCAACGGTCGCAATGGCGTCGGCCGGCCTTCCGTCCTGAAGCTGGGTGCGCGCGGTCGCGAGCTGTCGTTGACCATTGCTAACCAGATCGCTCAGGCGCTCCGACTCCGCGCGCGCGATCGCCTCGGCGTCCTGCTCCGACGGTGAAACGCCTGTCGAGGGCGACTGCCCCGGATTGGGAATCGTTACGTCGATCATCACCGGCCGCCCTTCTCGCCCCGGCGCCGTCGCGTTTCCAGACGACGCTGAATCAGCCGACGATGATTGATTCCCCACCGAACGGGAATCCGCCGCCCGGGCTTGAGCCTGCGCCCGAGCTTGCGCTGCTGCTTCCACCTGCGCTGCGATGAGTGCTGCTTCCGCCGCGGCTTGCTGTCCCTGAACGGCTCGGTTCGCGACAGTCTGCGCCTCGATTTCAGCTTGGAGCCGCTGCACGGCGGGATCATTGGGCGCGAGGGTTGCCAGCTCGGCGAGGGCGCGTTGGGCGGCGGCAAGATCCCCGGTGTCGCGAGCTCGCAAGGCATCCGACATCAGGCGGATCTTAACGTCCGTCTGACTCTGCGCCAACGCTTCACGCACCGGTAACGCCGCGAGCAGGATGGCCGCGGCCAACAGGGACAGGTACGACGGGGAAAAGGTGCGTTTTTTCATAACGGTAAGGGAAGCAGGAAGCGGAAAAAAATTTAAAGTGAGCGGGTTCGGCCCCCGGCCACCGCCAGTTGTCCAGCGCGATCCGCGCTTTTCCGGGAGGCCAAGGCGGTCCCCGGCGCTGGCCTTGAAAACGGACAAAACCCTTCTCCCACGCTCTGGAGATGAGTACATCCGCCGCCGCCGAAGTCTGGCCAGCGCTCGGCGATCATGGAGTCCCTCCCGGCGCGGTGGTATCCGCCGTTGCGATACTCTCTTCGTCCAGCATCAGCAGACGCCGCTCTGGTTGCGCCTGACCCGGCCGCTCTTTGACGATTTCGGCGGAAACGGGTGACAGCTGGATCTTCCCCACGCGGTACGTCGCGCCGCCGAGGGTCAACACGTCCCCTTCGCGCACCTCCCGAGGCACCGATAGCAGCGGTCCCGCGAGAGTGCCCGAAACCATCCCGGTGAAATTCCGCTCGCGATGGGTGAGCACGACTTCGCGGGAGTGCCGTTCATCGACAATCACGGCGGTGGCGACACGCTGCTGGGTGGTCATGCTCTCCGGCGCCGCAATCGGCTGCGCGCGCACGTCGAGCGTCTTGATCGTAAGGCCCAGCTTCGGCACCCGCAATCCGCTCGTGCCCAAAAACGTTTCGCCTGACTCCATGTTTTGGAACGTACCCCGCCACGTCCCTTCAACTCCGACATAACCAATCAGCTGCAAACGAAACAGCTCCGGTCGAACAGAGAGCAGGTGGAGACCGAAGGGTTCAATCACCTCCTCGTCCATCAAACCTGAGGGCGGACGAACCGTGAACTGCCGGGTGCGCGCCTGATAAAAGATCTCCGGCGGCGTAAACGTGTCGTAGATCCACTCCCGCCCGCGGGTCTGCGCGGCCGGCACCGACCAGGTTTCCGTCCGCAAGCCGGGCGCGGTCGTCGCCAACGGAGCGTACGGAACATCGGCCAGTTCAACCCGCGGAATCGGCGGAGGCGGCGACGAAATCTGCTTCCAGATCAGGAGCGAGCACACCGCAGCTGAGCCGAGCGCGAGGAGGCTCGAGCAACCAAGCAAAGCCTTGTCGATGGAAGAGAGAGCCATGGTCAGGACTGTGGTAACGCGGCCGGTTCTTCCGGCGGGCGCGGCGGCGCCACCCACTCCACGAACTCAACGATGACGGTGAACTTGGAGACACTCTTGGCGACAATCGGGATGTCGGTCGTTCGGCGAACGGGAGTCCGACCTGCGACTGGCGTCAGGGTGGCCGGCCTGACAGCGTTTCCCGCCGGCACAGGATCGATCGAAAGGACGACGGACGACGGACTGCCCTCAGGCGCCGCCGCGGCCACCTCTGGCTCGCTCGGCTCCTCCACCGCGAAGTCCGCGGTCTCGTCCGGGGACGCCAACTCCACCTCGACCTCGCGCACAAGAATCGGGAGCTCAAACAAGGCGAGCCGGTTGAGAAACGTCCGCAGCGCGGCGGTCTGACCGGTGAACACGAACTTGAAGGCAATGGTATCCACGAATCCGGCCCTGCGCGCCGAAGCGCGCGGATCGATTGCGAAGTAATCCGGGCCTTCCGGCAATTCGAGCTGCGGCGAGTTGGTATCCAACAAATCCCCACCCGCCGCGATCACAGCCGCAGCCTCAGCCTCAGCGAGGGTGGCCTCGCGCGCCTCGCGTTCCAGCGGCGTGAAGGCCGGCTCACGCTTGACTGCGAGGATGGCCCGCGGACGCGCGTCGAGCAGGGCCTCCATCAAATACTGCGCCAGCAAACGCTGTCGGAACACGGCCCCGATCCGCTCGAGCTCAGGTCCTTCATTGGCGTGGGCGGCAAACCCAAAACGTGCGGCCTCGGGCCGGATCGCAACCTCGTTCTGACGCGCGCGTTCGCGCAGGCGCTCGACGTAACTGGCGAGATCGAAATACGCATCCGTTCGCGCTGTCGGAATCCGGGCGGTCCGCCATCGCTCCGCGGCCGGGCCACGGCCTTGCAGTTCCGCCTGCATGGTGGCGAGGGTCGCGTGCGCCCGCGCCAAATCTTCCTCGATCGCCACGGCAACGTCGCGCGTGGGCGGCGGCATTATCGTGGCCATTGCCATGAGTTCGGACTGCCGTTGAAGGAGCTTCGCCTCGCCATCGCGCGAGGCCGACCCGCGCTCATAGATCACATACAATTCTCCAACCGCCAGTGCGGCGCAGAGTGTCAGGGCACCGACCAATACTGGACTGCGCGGGCGACGGATCACAGCGTTTTCTCCGGGTTGATCACAAGGGTGAAATCAAATCGCAGCAGGCCGTTTTGCGTGCTGTCGAAACGCTCGTTCTCAACCCGCGTGATGAACGGCGACCCGGAAAATCCAGCGAGCAACTGTTTCACTCGCTGTAGCGATTCCGGACTCACCTTCGACTGCGGATTGCGCACGTCGAGGAGGCGGCCGCTCAGGATCAATCGCAGCGGACGCTCCGCGACCAAGGGAAGCGAACTCACCGCGGGATTGGTTTCGGCTCCTACGGCCGGCGCACTTTCCGCGGTTGTCGCGCCCGCATCGGCGACACGTTGCGCAGATTCGGCCGCTTCCTGCGGACTCGGAAGCGGAGCGCGGACGACCGCCAGTTTGTCGAGCCAGACATCCTCAATTTGCCCAAGACGCACCTGAAGCTCGGCCAAAAAACTGATCCAGTTGGATTTGGTCTCATAGGCTCCGCGCAGCGCGGCCACCTGCTGGAGCACGTCCTCGATTTGCGTCCCGTTTTGTTCGTTCCGGCTCCGCAAAGAACGGAGGGGCATCAAGAGATCATCGAGACGCGCGACCTGTTCCTGGGCCGCACGCGCGCGCTGATGGAAGTACGCCATCGGAGGCGCCAAGGCTAGTACCACAAGGACGGCGGCGGCGATGAAGACGGGCTGGCGTTTTCGAAACGCGAGGGCGCGGGTCAGTGTGGCCGGCAGCAAACTCGCCTCGGCCGCAGCCGGCATGACGAGTTGCGTGGCAAGGCCCACCAGGCTGGCAAACACCGGCGCCACCCTCTCCACGCCCGCCACCCGCGCGTTGGCGGAGAGATCGACATTGCGCAAAGGATCGTACGACTCGACGGGCAGCTTCGACTTTTCGGCCAGGAGCGAGGCCAGATCAGGAATCAGCGCTCCCTGTCCCGTGAGATAGATCGCGGTCGGGGCCGCGGCGCCGGACTGGCGCCGATGATTGACACTCGAACGCGTGATCTCGAGTTGGAGCCGCGCCACGAATGCGGCGGCCGCGCGATGCACAGCCAACCGCGCCGGTGAAGTCGGCGGCAAATCCGACTGCCCGCTCAGGACCTGAACTTTCAGGGTCTCCGCCGCGGTGAAGTCGAGCCGCAGCTCCTCGGCGACTGCCTGCGTGACCACGTTGCCCGCGACCGCCAGCGTACGCAGATAGAAGCGCTCCCCTTCGACGAAAAGCATACCGGTGCTTCGCGCTCCGATATCAACCACGATGACACTCTGTTGAACCTGGGGGTAATTGTAGCGGAACCCGCGCCAGAGGGCGACCCCGGCCGGAATGGCTCGTACCACGGGGAACCCCGCCGCATCAGCCGCCGCACACAAGGCCTGCATGGCCTCGAATTTCGCCGCGGTCAGCATCACTTCGAGGTCAAAGCCGTCATCGGATACGACCAGGTAATCCCAGACCACGTCCCCCAGCGGATACGGAATGTTCTCGGATGCCTCAAACGCCACGATTTTGTTGCGTTTCTCCTTCGCCACCGAGGACATTTTGATGAACTTGGTCAGCGCCAGGTGCCCTGGAACCGCGATCTCCGCGGCGCCGCGCAGTCGGTAGCGCGAGGCGATTCCACCCAAGGCCTGGGCCAGCGCAATCGACCCGCGGGATTCGTGCGCCGGATCAGAGGAATACGGCTCGACCGCAAACTGCTGCAAAACGAGGCGACCCGCCGCACCCGACACAAAGATCCCACACGCGACATGTGCGGCGCCAATATCTACAACCACTACGCGAGGTGAACGCATTTAAGGAATAATATCAGCTGGCCGCGTGCGCCCGGATCAGGTCGCTATAACTCAACACCGCTTGCGCTTGCGAAAACCAGAGTGGCCCGCACGCCGTCGTGAAACACTGGATAAAGCCCGCCCTTTGCTCGATGGCCGCCTTGGTCCTCTCAACCGCAATCGGGATGGGGTGGTCGAAAACGTTCACGCGGGGTTACAATGGCGATTTCAGATGCGGCGGAAGGCGGCAAGCGGATTGTAGCAAGAAAATGATACAACGCGTTCTTTACCGCGCCTCCGGACGGACAAAGGACGGCGTGTCGCGCGGGTATTCGAAAATGAATGGCGTCAGATATTGCGCCAATAGTATCCCGTTGTTTCGGACCGCGTCGGGTCCAGCGAAGGCCAGGAAAGCCCGCCGCGCCTCCTCGGTCGAGAGCGTGCTGGAAAAGGCTGCCGCTGATGGCATCAACACCCGTCCGGCGATCGCCAGCTCGACGCCCCAGAAGCGCGGCGCACCGCGAAGCCGGTCGCGCTTGACGATTTCCGGCGGAAGATAAAAGCGAACCGAACTCCGACCGGACTCCAATGCGACACACTCGGCTTCGGCTCGATAGTGCTCCATCCGCCTTTCGCCGCTGACTGGCGTCGGGAACTCAAAGCCGAATAACACGCTCACCCGCACCCGAGACACCATGGAGCCGGGCGCATCCGGCAATGGACGCGCGATCACCTGCACGTCCGCTTCCAGCCATTGGCCGACACTGCCAAGCGGGGCTCGCACCATCGTGAAACGCACATTCCCCACCTCCACTTCCTGTGCATGCGCGACGAACGTCGCTTGAACGACACCGATAAACGCGAAAAGATGAAAAAAGCGGAG
This sequence comes from Opitutales bacterium, assembly GCA_038320495.1. Taxonomy (GTDB): domain Bacteria; phylum Verrucomicrobiota; class Verrucomicrobiia; order Opitutales; family Opitutaceae; genus ER46. The sequence continues at coordinate 9,677 of JBBQEG010000109.1, forward strand.
CATCACAAGAAGGGGAAACGCGGACAGGCAATAAAGTGAGGGACGGACACATGGCGTCACGCTGAATCTGTCAGGTATTCGCCCCCGAAACACAGGTGGGACCCGTCGGCGCCCCGGGTTGGGCGGTTGAATTGGCTGGCTCTCACCGCCCGGGATCGGAAGTTTTCGGCCGTGTCCGCCGTCGTCCCCGCTCTCACTTATAAGATAGCCGTGCTGGTGTTTCTCGAAAACACCGCGGGCGAGCAGCTCCTGCTGCTGCGCGCCAAACCCCCAAATCTGGGCATCTGGAGCCCGATCGGCGGAAAGCTGGAAACCGCCATCGGAGAGTCTCCGTTTGAGTGCGCGGTGCGCGAAACGTTCGAGGAAACCGGACTGCAAGCTGATCCGTCGGACTTCCACCTGTTCGCCATGATTGCGGAGAAGGCATACGAAAACCAATCGCATTGGTTGATGTTTCTCTTTCGCTGCAAGCGGTCGCTCACGGCGCTGCCGCCTCCGATCGCCGAGGGGAAATTTGCCTTCTATTCACGCGCGGCCATCGATCAGCTGCCGATTCCCGAGACGGACCGGAACGCACTCTGGCCAATCTACGATCAATACCGGGACCGCTTCGTGGCCCTTAAGGCCGACTGTGCGCCGGGAAAACCGATCGTGGTCGAGATCGAGGAAATCACCCCCGCATAAGGTCGAGACCTGCGCGAATTGGCCGGCATCTTAATTGTGGAGGTAACGACGTCCACAGCGAAGCAGCTCTTGCCGTGCGAATGTCAGGAATTGGCGGCGAAGTGGATCTGCTCGTTGAGCAAACGGGGGATCGGAAATTCCCCGCTCCGGTTTTGGGGAATGCGGCAAACGCTCGCGGCTCGACTCTCCCGACGCTACGGAGGACAAGAAACGCGCACTCTTTGTCACGTCTGCGCGGCCGCTCTCTCGGACAAACGTGCCCTCCATGCTGCAGCCATCGAAACGCCCACTGGTTCTCCTCGCCGAAGACTCTGAAGATGACGCTTTCTTCTTCCGTTGGACGCTGCATAAATGCGGTTTCGACTGCGATTTCGTTCACGCCGCGGATGGGGTCGAAGCCGTTAAGATTCTCCAGTCGGGTGCGGATGCCGGTGGTTGCCGCACGTCCGCCTGCCCCGATCTCGTTTTCCTCGATTTAAAAATGCCGGCCATGACCGGATTCGAGGTGCTCGAATGGATCCAGCGGCATCCGGTCATCCCTCCCTTGGATGTCGCGGTCCTTAGCGGCTCTGACCATACTAGCGATGTCGAGCGAGCCAAACGTCTGGGCGCCTCCGCGCATTATGTGAAGCCCTTGTCGGTGACGAATCTCCGGGTTCGGTTCGATGCGTGGAGGGCGCGGTACCCTGCTGAAATGGCCACCTCCCCCGATCCGAAAGGGGACGGCGCCCCATCCGGCCGGAGCGCATGACCGACGAATTCGCATCCGAGCTGCCAGGCGAGCGTCAAGACGCCTTCCACCAGGAATGCGACGAACTCATTGTGAGTATCCGGACGCATCTCTCCGGGTGGGAAAAGGGTCAAGGCGGTGAAATATTTTCTTTAGAAGCGGTCGAGTAGAAAAGCACTCGCCACCGGAGTCGTGACGTTCGATGTTTTTTGGCCGCGGACGTCCCCCAATGTTGGCGCATCGCCCCATGTCGTGTGCCGAGCAATCCCGCTGGAAATCGCGGCCCGCCTCGACTTCTCCCTCGTTACGGTGAAGGGAGACTCTACGCTCTCCGTTCATCTCTCCCGCCATGTGTATCCACTACCGCTTCGGGCTCTTCCTTGTCTTCTCCGCTCTCACTCTCGCTCCGCCAGCCGGCGCGCGCGACGCCGCACCCGCCGAGGTGCTGGTTTACGGCGCCACGCCAGCCGGCATTGCCGCGTCGGTCTCCGCCGCGAAGGCCGGTCGCTCCGTCCTGCTCGTCGAACCTACGGCGCGCATCGGTGGCCTGATGACGAACGGACTTAGCTACTCGGATTTCCGCTCGTTCGAATCGCTCACCGGCTTCTTCCTCAATTTCAGCCGGCGCGTGGAGGCCGACTACCGCGCGCGCTACGGTGCCGATTCCGCCCAGATGAAGGACAGTTTCCGCGGCACGCACGGCGAGCCTTCGGTCAACCTGCGCGTCTTTCAACAGATGCTCGCCGAGCACCCGCGCGTGCGCGTCGTATCCGGCCACACGCTCGTCCGCGTCGAGTTGTCCGACTTCGTGCTCGGCCGCCGCCGGATCGTCGCCGCACACTTCGCCACCGCGGACGGGCCGCGACGCATCGCGGCGGCACAGTTTGTTGATACCTCCTACGAGGGGGACCTCATGGCGGCGGCGGGCGAGAGTTACCACCTCGGCCGAGAGTCGCGCGCGCAGTATGGCGAGCCGCTCGCGGGCAACGCCCGGGGCGAGGCCGACGGACAGGTCCAAGGCTACAATCTCCGCCTCATCATGACGGAGAGGGACGACAACAAGCTCATGCCCGTCGCACCCGAGGACTATCGGCGCGAGGACTTCACCGGCATTTTGCCGCTCTTCGCCAGTGGCCGGCTGACGAAAGCTTTTTCGTCCAATCACGATGGCATCTATCGCGCCCACCTGATGCGGCTGCCGAATGAAAAATGGGACGTGAATGACACACCGCGCGCGCCCGTGCGCCTCTCGCTGCCCGACATCAACGACGCCTATCCCGACGGCGATGCGCCCACCCGCGCCCGCATCGTCCGCGAACATTTCTATCACAATCTCGGCCTCATTTATTTCCTGCAAAACGACGCCGCCGTGCCCGCTGCCATCCGCGACGACGCCCGCCGCTACGGCTGGTGCCGGGACGAGTTCAACGAGACCGGTGGCGTCGCGACGCAAATCTACATCCGCGAAGCGCGCCGGCTCGTTGGCCAGCATATCTTCACGGGCAACGACACGAAGAACGCCCCGCACGACGCGCGCACCTTGTTGCGCCCCGACGCGATCGCGATCGGCGACTACGTGCACAACTGCCATGGCACGGGCCGCACCGGCACGCGCTACGACGGCACGCACGAGGGCGAATTCTATCACAACGTGCCGCCCTACCAGATCGCCTACGGCACCATCGTGCCGCAGAAAACTGAAAACCTGCTCGTGCCGGTCGCGTGCTCCGCGAGCCACTTCGGTTTCAGCGCGCTGCGCCTCGAAGCCATCTGGAGTGCCCTGGGCCAGGCCGCCGGCCACGCGGCGCACCTCGCGCTGGAACGCGCCACGCCGGTGCAAAAAGTCGACGTCCAAGCGCTCCAGCGCCGCCTGCACGCCGACGGCAGCGCGGCTCTCTACGTTTCCGACGTGCCGCCGGGCTCCCAGGATTTTGCGGCCGTGCAATGGTTCGGTCTCCGCGGTGCGTTACATGGGCTCGCGCCCGCTGGCCAACCTCAGCCGCGCTCGATCGGCAGCCAATACACCGAGGCGTTTCCAGGTCACGCGGCCGACCTCGCGGCGCCGCTTACGCCGGAGCTGCGCGCTCGCTGGACAGCGCTCCTACCGGCCGGCACGCCCGCGCCCGCTGCCGCCGCGACCGCCACTCGCGGCGATTTCATCCGCATCGCGCACGCCGCGCTCAGCCGGCAGTAACAATTCTCGCCATCGATCAGCCAACTCGTGCTCCCAAAATTTCGTGACGAAGGCAAAGAGGGCGCGCGATTGCCGCACCGGTCGGGTCGGCTGATCCAAGGGTTTCGCGGCACCTAATGTGGTCCGTCAAAAACCGAGTATCTCACCAGTTGTATACGTCGGTGACCGAATCCACGCTTGATTTCCCCGGGCTCCGCCAAACACTGCCCTATTTCCATCAAACGAACGATCTTCCGTGAGCAAAAAACCGACTGCCACCGCCGAGAAAAAAGCCGTTCCGAGCGCAAAAGCGTCGGACTTCGCGCAAGCCCCCATCAATGCCAATCTCTCCCGCGAGGAGAAGATTGAGCTTCATCGCAAAATGGTGAGGATCCGGCGCTTCGAAGAACGTAGCCTGCGCGCCTACCAATCGAAGAAGATCGGCGGATTCCTCCATCTCTACATCGGTCAGGAGGCGGTCGCGGTGGGCTCCTGCTCGCTAATGGGCGCGAATGATCACGTGATTACCGCGTATCGCGACCA
>JBBQEG010000110.1:0-13788 GCA_038320495.1 Opitutales bacterium
TCGCGAAACTCTGTCAGGCGACGAGGTCCGCCGAATTGTGACCGGGCTGCGACAAGCAGCTTGATCCGCAGTTCGCTTGCGCGCAACGGGTGCCGCAGCCTCGGGTTACCCTTTCGATTGAGACCGCGCATCCCGGACGGATTCGCGCGGGAAGACAGATCGTGAGGACTCTTATATAAACGCCTCTAACCCGTCGGAGTGAGCCGCAGGGAGAGGGATTCTAGCTAGACGAGACGAGCAGCCAAGATATCTGAATTAGAGGATGAGAAATGTCCACGTCCCGAGGCCGGTTATATTCGGAATGGCGGATCCCAATTCGACGGAGGCCACGAGAGTAAGCCGCAGTCCCGCCAAGGGCATTGTCGTTCGCGCTCCGAGCTTTCCGCACGGATTCCGCTTCGCGCCGCCTCCCTTTCACCCGGGGGCAACACCGTGAATCTGAGCAGCCAAACCAGCCGAACCGGCAGCCGCCGCCCCGGCCCTGGCCCGCGGCTAGGCGAGGAAACGGATGCCGGGAACCTGTTCGAGGTCCCTCAGGGTTTTTAGATGAAACAACCGGCCGGAATCCGCGGGCAAATGCTCCACGCGTTCCGCGGCCCATGTGAGATGATAGGGAACGTAAGCGCCCGCTCCGCCGAGAGCGAGCACGGGAAGGATGTCCGATTTCAGCGAGTTCCCAACCATGAGAAAGCCCGCCGCTGGAATCGCATGGCGGCGAAGAATGGACGCATACGTCGCCTCGTTCTTTTCCGAAACGATTTCGACGTGCTCGAAATGCTCCCCCAGACCCGACTTCATTAACTTTCGCTCCTGATCGCGTAAATCGCCTTTCGTAATCACCAAGAGCCGGTGCTGCTGCGCCAGCAAGGCCAGGGTCTCCGCCACGCCATCGAGAAGCACTACGGGATGGGCCAACATCTCGCGCCCCAACTCAATCAACTGCTGAATCTCCTCCGCGCGAATTTTGCCGTCCGTCAGCTGGATTGCCGTTTCGATCGCCGACAACGTGAAACCTTTCACCCCGTACCCGTAGAGGTCGAGGTTGCGCATCTCAGTCGCGAACAGGGTGCGATCCACGATCTCCGCAGGATGATAGTGCGCGAGCAGGGCGCGATAGCGTTCGTGCGTCGCCTCAAAAATGCTCTCATTGTGCCAGAGGGTGTCATCGGCATCGAAGCCGATGACCAGTTCAGGTCGTGACATGCCCCAACCTCGCCGCATTTTTCTCAACGGCGCAAGGCGTGTTTCGCGGCTCGTGACTTAGGTGGACGCCAGGTGCCAATGCCCGCAAAGCGGACACAGGTAAGCGTGCCGGCGCCGCTCCATGCCGATGAGGAGGGCGGCATCGAGTGCATCGCCCTGCGAGCGATAGCGGCGCTTGCGTACACACATCCGTTGACGCTCCTCGCGAGTCGGTTTCTTCATAACGGGATAGGCAGTAGAGAGGCGTAAACCGCAGGAAACTGCATCGAGCTGCAGCGTTGGTGCAAGCTACCACTTCTCAAAGATTCGGCCATACGGCCCACGCGCTCTGTCGGCGTTCGGTTGAAGTCGTAACCTTTTGCATAGCTACGCACCGGGTTTTGCCGGCATGCCGCAGTCACGGCTTGCAACATGCATGGTTCGCGGCTGACTCGCCTTCGCCGGTGCTTTTCCGGCGCACCCACCCCACCTCGTTTGCATGGATCCTTTCTTGCTGCTGTTCATCGGCGTTGCCATCGTGGTTGGAGGTATTGTGGGGCTCAGGCTCCACGCTTTCATCGCCCTTTTCGCAGCGGCTATCGTCGTTGCGGTCCTGACCCCCAAGCAGAACATCGAGAGTTCAGTCCTAGCCCAAGGGCGGTCTCAGCAAGAGGCAACCACCCGGGCCAACGAGTCTCTCGGCGTGAAGCTCTCCAACAAGTTTGGCGGGACCGCCACCAATCTCGGCGTGCTGATCGCCATGGCCTCGATTGTCGGTGCATGCCTGCTCGGGAGCGGCGCCGCCGAGCGCATCGTCCGGTCCACGTTGAGCCTGTTTGGAGAGAAGCGTTCGCCGCTCGTCTTTGCCACGAGCGGGCTCGTGCTGGGAGTACCCGTGTTTTTCGATACGGTATTCCTTCTCCTGATACCGCTGGCCCGGGCGATGGCGAACCGAACGCAACGCAACTATCTGCTTTACGTTCTCGCCATCGCCGTCGGCACGACGATGACGCACTCGCTCGTGCCACCCACGCCTGGGCCTTTGTTCGTGGCCAACGCGCTCAAGGTGGATATCGGCGTCATGATTATTGCGGGCCTCATCCTCAGCGTTTTCGCGGCCGCGTCCGGGCTGATGTATGCTTGGTGGGCGGACCGGCGCTGGCCCAAGATTCCCGTGGCCGTCGCTGACGGCGATAGGGAACCGATCGTGCCGCAAAAAGCCGATCACGAATTGCCCCCGCTGTGGCTCGCCCTCGCACCCATCGTCATTCCGGTGCTGCTGATCGCCGGGGCCACGGGCCGTGCGCTTTTTGCGTTTCCGCCCGACGTGGCCAACGCCCTCGCGACGCTTGGTCACCCGAACATCGCGCTCAGCATTGCGGCCGTGATCGCACTCGGAACCCTCGCCTGGCAACAGCGCGGAAATCGAACCGTGCTCCGTACCGTCACGCAGTCTGCCATCGTGGACGCAGGCTCGATTATCCTGATTACGGCCGCCGGCGGGGTGTTCGGCGGCGTCTTGCAGGAGACAGGCGTGGGCGAACGCATCCAGGGCCTCGCCCGCGAATACCACATCGGCGTACTCCCGCTCGCTTTCCTCGTCACCGCCTTGATCCGTACCGCGCAAGGCTCCGCCACCGTGGCGATGGTCACGAGCGTGGGAATTCTCGCGGCCTTCACCACATCGGGAACCCTCGGTTTCCATCCCGTTTACCTCGCGCTCACCATCGGCTGCGCATCGAAAGTGGTGCCGTGGATGAACGACAGCGGCTTCTGGGTGATTTCCAAGACGAGCGGCCTGACCGAGCGCGAAACGCTGCGCAGTGTGTCGGTCATGTTTACCCTCATGGGCGTGGTCGGCTCCATCCTCGTCATGGTCGCGGCCAAGTTGTTTCCGATGGTCTAGACGAGCCGCTCAGGCGTGAAGTGACCGCCAGAGAACACAGCGCGTTATCCACGGAGGTTCCTTTCCGCCGAGCGCGCAGCGCACTCCTACCGCCGACAACTCTTCGAAGCGTGGTTCCGCCAAGGCGATCCGCGAAATCAACTCGGAACCGCGACTTTCTGCTCCGCGCTTTCGCGAGCGGCTGCCTCTTGACGCGCGACTTCTTCCCGTAAGATCCGCGCGTCGACCACAAACGGTCCGGCGGGCAACACACTCGCGACCAGCACCAGCCCCGTTCGCCGCCAGGTCCAATCGCGTTCCAGCGCAGCGTGCAATGCAGCGATGACATACAGCACGAACAGAATGCCGTGGGCCATTCCGACGACCTTCACGCCCATCGGCCACCCGGCCATGTACTTCAGAGGCATGGCGACACCGAGGAGCAGGAGAAAGGAAACACCCTCCCACATCCCCACAATCCGCAGCCGGTCCAACGAGGTCTTTAGCGCGTGCATGAAGGCGGGATTCCACGCGACGCGGCCGCCCTGTCGAGCCAATCACGCGGAATGGAATCACACGGGCGGTTTATAACGTCCGCCTGAGCGTGCCTACCGTTTGATTGCCTTGAGTTCCAAGATTCGACCGGGCAGCCAGCCCGCGCCGTATTTCAGGCTGCGAGGCCGGGTATATTCGAGAACATAAAGTTTTCCGGGCGCGGCGATATGGAGATCGATCGGCCGCCCGAGCGGAGCCACAAAGGTCGTAGTCCGCGCGATCCATGAGCCATCCTGCCGCTGCTCCATTTTCAGGTGCAGCACGTCAAATCCATGCTCTTCGTCCACCGCCGGCCCGGCGAGAAAACTTCCCAGGCGGCCAACCAGAAATCCATTGCGAACCGACTCCGGCCACCCGGCTCCCAGCCAGACCATGCCCGCGGGCGAGCTGTGCGCATTAAAGGTACTTGTAGGCTTTCCACCCATCAGGCCAGCCGGACCGACGTTTACCACGGGAAGCACGAACTTCGTTCCCGGTGGCGCGTCCGGGGTATGTGGATACCATTTCGTCCCTGCCGGGGCATCACCGAGTTGATAAGGAAACCCGTGGTGCCGTGCTGGCTCACCCGGGCGCGGCGGAATAATGTGGTCCATTTCTTCGGGAGCATGCGCGTCGGGCCCATTGGAAACAGTGAACAGATTCCCCGCCCCATCCCAATTGAAGCTGTAGGCATTACGGATCCCCCGTGCGATCACCTCGATCTTGGGCTCGAGCGCCTTCGGATCGAACCGCCACATCACCGCCGTGATGTCGGTCTCACCGATTTTGGCGAAGTGGTCGACGTTGCCCATTTCACCTCCATCGGTGCGCGACCCGCTGCTTACATACAGCCGCCCGTCACGGCCAAACTGAATATCAGAAATCCCGTGATTATAGAAGCCAACGCCCCACGGATAACTCGTCTGGAACCACGGGCGCGGTGACATCGGTTCACCGTCGGTGTCAAACGCCGTGGTGCGGAAAATCGCAACCTCGTTCGTTTCATACGGGCGAGTGGGGACGCGCTGGTTTACCGTGATCCAGAGGCGCCCGGTTTCGTCGCGCGCCATTCCGAGGGTTTGAAAATCGGTCGGCCGCAACCCGACGAAGTCCTTCGGCCAGATAATCTGTTTCAGGTTTCCCGTGGCCGGGTCAAAGCGCCAGACGCCGCCGGCCTGGCCGAGCACATAGAGTTTTCCACCCTTTCCGTCGCTCGCCAAACGCGTGGCAAAATCCGTGAGGCGCACGAGTTCGCTGATCTCGAATCCTGCCGGCGCCTGGGGCAAGGGCAGATAGTCGCCCGCTTTCTTGAGTTCTTCAAACGTCTTGAACTTCGTCGTCGCCCGCACGGTGCGGACTTCCTCCGCCGTGACCCGCGGGCCGGAATTGCCCCATGTGTTAAGCACGAAGGTCAACACGTCCGCGACTTGGGGATCATCCAGCATGATGGGCGGCATCTGCCCACGATAGACCTGCCCATTGACGGTGATCTCCTCCTTCAACCCGGCCACGACCGCGCTGATGGATCCCGTCCGGTTCGCCGCCAGCCAGTCGGATTTCGCGAGGGGTGGATAAACGCCTTTTACACCGTCGCCGCTCACGCCGTGGCAAATCGTGCAGTTGGCAAAGTAGAGCGTTTCCCCCCGCGCAAGCGATGCGGCCAGTTCCGCATCCGTCGCTCCGGGACCGCGCGTCGCCCCGGCCGCCCCGCCGCTGAGGACCGCTGCGCACGCGACCAATCCAGTTAGGCAGGCAAAAGCACGTCGGGTAAAACGCATGCCAGGACCGTACGCAGCGGTCCACCTCCGGGTCAACGCCACGAGGAAAAAGAACGAAGCCGCGCGCGCGGAGCGACCGCACAGGCGGTGGAAAACCCGTCTCCACCGCGCGCGATACCGGGCCACCGCATCCGGCTTATGCCGCAGGCACGGTCCAACCTTGGCGATACGTGCGCGTGACCATCGCGTTGGCTTCCGGACTGTTCTTGAAACTCAGGGCCTCCGCATCCCATTCGAGCACGTTCATCCCTTCGAGATCGGTCGTGAGGGTGCTTCGGCGACCGACGGGCCGCAACGGAAGGCGCGTGGCAATATTTCCCAACTGAGCCGCTTCACTCAGCCATCCGGCATAGTCGAAGCCATCCGTGGTCTTGGTGCCATCGACAATCGCATCCACCCAACGATGCCAGTGATTGAGGCCCTTGATGTCCTTCGGCGGGACAAACCCCGTGAAGTTTTCCTGCGGATACAGACGCGGACCGCCGACGTGGGGCAGCACGAGATTACCTTTCTCGCCGATGAACAATGACCCGCTGCGCGGCAAATCGAGGTCTGCCGGCATCTGCGCAAGTTTGCGGTCCGGCCGTAATCCACCATCGCTCCACGTCAACTTCAGTGTCGGGCCCACGATGAACTCAGTACCCGGAAAAACATACCGGATGACTTCCGCCGTGGGCCAGACATGCCGGTTGATCCCGGTGTTGTCGGCCGCGACGGAGAGAGGCGCCCGCAAGCCGAGCGCCGTGAAAACCGGATCGAGAATATGACACCCGAAGTCGCCGACCGCACCGCCACCAAAAGCCTGCCAGTCGCGCCACGTGAAGGGATGATAGACGTCCGGCGCAAAGGGCCGCATCTGCGATCCGCCGATCCACAAGTTCCAATCCAGGGTTTCCGGCACCGGACCGGACGCCGGCGGCTCCAACAAACGCGTATGAGCATTCCCGCCCACCCCCACCCAGGAGTAGACCTCCTTCACTTTTCCAATCACGCCTTCGCGAATCAGACGGGTGCCGAGTCGGTACTCCACCGCGGAGTGGATCTGGTTCCCCATTTGCGTGACGACATTCTTCTTCGCGGCCCAGAGGCGCATCTGCCGCGACTCCCACACGGTTTGCGCGAGTGGCTTCTGGCAATACACATGTTTGCCGCGCTTTATCGCCTCGATCGCGACGGGCGCGTGCATATGGTCCGGGGTGGAGACGCTGACCGCGTCGAAGCGGTCGCCGAGTTGATCGAACATAACCCGGTAATCCTTAAAATGCGGCACGCCGGGCGTCAGCTTATCCGCCTTGGCAAAGCGGATCGAATCCACATCGCAGAGCCCCACGTGCACCGCCTTCGCATGGCCGGCGATGTTGTGATAGTCTGTATAACCCATGCCATCGACCCCGACGGCGACAACTTGGACTCGACTATTCGGACTGGCCGCGCGCACGACGGCCGGGAATCCCAGCACGGCACCGGCCACGGCGGTTTGCTTTAAAAACGTCCGGCGTGACGACGCGGAAGTGGAGGTATTGTTGGGATTATTCATGACGGGGTAGTGTGCCTCCCAGCGTCCGCCCGTGCGGACGAAGGTCAAGTGCTCGATCGCGCGTCAGCGGCAAATATCCAAAACGTAAAAGAGTCGTCGTTTGCGGCGTCTCGAGAGCCAAGCTCGCCTTCGAAGGTTGCGCGTCGCGGCAAAATTGCTGCAGTGAGCACCTTTAATCATGACGACCATTCGCCGCTCCGTTCTGCTTTCACTTTTGGGATGCCTGGCTCTGCCCCTGCTGAGCCTGCTCGGCGGATGCACGCAGGTGCAGGTCGCGCCAAATACGTTGGGCGAGTTCAAGATGGGCGAACTCCAAGTCGTGACGGAAAAGGGATTTGCCGCCACCTACGAAGCGGTGAAACAGGGCATGCAAGATGCGAGCTTGTTTCAAACCGGCGACGATCGACGCCCCACGCAGGCCGAATTCAAAGGCCGCGACTCAGCTGACACTCAGGTCGTGATCAAACTGAAGGAGCTGGCGCCGAACCGTACCGATGTGCGAATCCGCTACGGCATTCCCGGCAATCTGGCTTTGGCGCAGCAACTGTATCAATCCATTCAGAAAAGCCTGTAATTCCGGCTCCGAGTTTTCATCCCGCCGCCGAAGCCCGGGCGCGAACATCGAACCAGCAACGGGAGGCCAACTCCCGAAACCCTCGACGCTAGAAACGACTCGCACCCCGTCGCGGAGCCCGACACAAACCCAGGGTGGCCACATTTTCTGTTGGGATGGATTCGTCTTTGCGCTGGTTTTTCCAGCGGGCCCCACTGCCGCGAACCGGGGCGCTTCTCGCCTGCATCGGCACACTCGCCAGGATTATTGTGCTTGGCGCGGTCCTCACCGGCGGGATCGGGGTGCCTGCCGCCCAAGCCGCCGAGGCCTCGGCCACGCGGATCGATCGCGTCGATTTTTAAGGCTGGAAAAACGCGTGGCGGCTGAGCAACAGCGAAGTCGAGGTGATCGCGGTGCCGCAAGTCGGCCGCATCATCGAAACGCTCGGTCCGCTGGTGCGAATGAGCCCGGGGGACCGTATCCACCATACCACGACCTATACTTTATTGCGCCGCATGACGACAGATGCCGATGCCGAGGCGCGCCGGGTTCTCGGACTCTGAAGAATTATCGCTGACTGAGACGATATCGGTGCGCCAAAAGGTGAGTGAAGCGGTTTAGGACCGCTAACTGAGCAGCGACCGTTGCGCAGCGTGGTCTGGGAAATTTCGCCGCAGCACCGACCCTATCTCATCCCTCGGCGAAACGAGCGGAGGAGCTGGATCGCCCGGCCGGGCTCGGCCTGCAGATCGGTGACCGACCACGCGTTATTGAGGAACCCATTGTATCCGGGCGGCGCCGTGGGGTCGGTCAAACTTAGATCTCGAAATCCCATGGACCAATGCGGAAAGGCGGGCGCATCGATCGCCCCCTGCAACAACGTGATACAACCTTGATGACGCGGGTCTTGCAGAATCCGCGCATGGACCCGTTGCACCGCCGCCTCCTCGCCTTCAATTACCTGCATAAAATTCCCGTCTCGATAGAGTAACATACCGGTAATACCGCAGGCGGTGTTGTTTTGCCGACTGCGCTCCAGGAGCTGAAGAAGAGCTTCTCGGGAAAACGGCTCTGTCGCTGAACTAACGTACGCTAAATGAAAAAGCATTGTCGTGCCGCAAACCAAACCGGTGTTCACCAAGGGTCAAGTTCAGGAGCTCTTTCCGATCCCAAGAGTTATAACCACGCGCGGTCGGCCCGCCCGAAGTAGAGTGACTTTGCCGATACGCGGAGCCGGACGGAGCATGACCTTGCGGCGCGTGATTCGCGCCGGGGTCGACCGGTCGTACTTGGGTGCCGTATCCGGAGGCGACCTCGCGGAGAGTCCTTTACTGGAGAAATGAGCCGAGACGATCCTCGCCTTAGACTCGGCCGCCTCCCCGGCGTCGTGACGTATTCAATTGCGCCAAGAACTCCGGCATGACGGCCAGGAGCGGTGACGTTTGCAGGAATTCCTCCGCCCTCTCCTTCTGCCCGCGCGCGCGGAGTGACGCGTAGACGTGCAGTTCAGATTGAACGCGGAGTGCGGAATTCGCGTCCGCCAACCGAAAGGATTCGAGCAGGAACAACAACGCTTCCACGGTGGAAAATCGAGAGCCTTCCTGTTTTGCCCTCAGCCAGTACCGGCTCTCACCCGCCATCGGAAGGCTCACAAGCCGCCCCCATCCGGTGACCTCCCGCGCCATGGCGGAACTCTCCGACCATGAACCGTCCAACAAGAGAACCTGCACGTTCTCAGGAGCCGAAACCGGCGCCGGCTGACCGTGCGGGTGGATGATCCACAACTCCCGTCCCGGCCGCTGGATCTCGGCCACAGATATCCGCCGCTCCCGCCGATACAATATCCGCCGGGCCTCCGGCATCACCCGCGTGATCAGTGAGCCCGTACTGCTGGGCCGAAACCACTCCCGGTGATGAACCAGGACATCGACTGCGAGGGCAGAGCGAATTTCCGCGGTCGCGCCGCAGACACACCACCGCAGGGGGAGATAGCACCCGCCGCACCGTGGAGCGCCGGACTGAGGAATATAAGGCAGTTGGCGGTGAATAGGGTTCCTCTTCTGGGTCGAAACTCTCGGATAAATCGACGCATTCGTTTTTGTCGCGCAGACCGGTGAAGCTGGCCGCGCCGTCAAAATAACCGTGGAGGATGAGGAGCTTCTTGGCCATGGGGAAACAAAGATGCGGCCGTCCTCGGGCAACCACCCGCCATCGAAAACTACCCGATTCCCAGCAACTCCACTTCGAAGATGAGGGTCGCGCGGGGCGGAATCGCTCCGGGGTATCCATTTTCTCCATACGCCAGTTCCGGCGGCAGCGTCATGCGCACCTTGTCGCCCACGTTCAAGGTCGCCACCCCTTGATCCCAGCCGGCGATGACTTGTCCGCCGCCAAGCACGAACTGAAAGGGTTCGTCGCGATCCACTGAGCTGTCGAATTTCTCGCCCGACGTTAACCAGCCGGTATAATGAACCGTGACGAGCTCGCCCTTTTTAGGCATCCGGCCCTCGCCGGAAACAAGTTTTTCAATTTGCAGGGAAGCCATGGAGGAGGGCGCGTTTAACAATGGTTGGACGGGAAATGACCCTCACAGGGTCGGAGCGCCGTCCGTGTATGGAAAGGGCAAAATGCGAAATGACGCGCGCCATCGCGCCGCCAAGCCTATCCCCGCTCCGCAGCAAATCTGCTCCCGGCCCGTGGTGATGTCCCACCTGCGCCGGTTCACTCCATCGTGGCCGGCCTCACGCAAGGACGGCCACGAAAGGGCGGTTTCGAAAAGGACCGAACCGATGGTTCGGGGACACTTCCGACCATACCCGTGGGTTCGACGTAAGGGAGTGGGGCCTGCGTGCGAGCACCTCTTCTCACCTTAACCATGTCCGAAACCTGGCCGAGCAGAGTCGGAATCGTGCTCACAATAATGCGCAGATCAAGAGCCGGCGAGCACCGTTGCGCGTACTCGATATCCAGTCGGATCATCTGATCAAAGGTGGTCCGGTTCTTACCCGAGACCTGCCACAATCCGGTTAAACCCGGAACCGCATCACAGCGCTTCCGCTGATCGGGCGTGAACTGTTCGAACTCATATGGAATGCAGGGACGCGGGCCCACCAGACTCATTTCTCCACGCAGCACATTGATAATTTGAGGAAGTTCATCAAACCCCGTGGCTCGCAGCAGCCATCCGCCCGGAATGACCCGCTTATCGCCCCGCGCCTCCAACTTTTGCATGGGAGCCCCTGACTTAATCAGCTGCGCAAAGTGGTCCCGATGCGTCACCACCGTGGCACTCACGTGCATCGTCCGAAATTTGAAGATATGGAAAGGGCGTCCGCCCTGGCCCACCCTCTCTTGCCGAAAAAAGATCGGCCCGCGCGAGGTGAGAGCGGTGAGAATTGCCGCAAACAGGGTGCAAAGCGCGAATACCGGCAATGCGACCACGCAGCAAACCAGATCAATGGCCCGCTTCCACGCTGGCAGCCGAAAGGCACTTAAGCTCCCCCCCGAGGGTGGTTGGTTGTGCCGTCCATCGGGCTCCGACTCAGGCGAATGGAGGTTCGTCATTTTAAAAAAGCTGAAGGTCTTTCATACCAGAATTGAGCGCGAACAGAAAGAGGCCGAAGAGACACTAGCCGAATGGCCCATCCCTATCCCCGAATTCACGGATTTACTATACTGGCAGAGCGAGTACGAATGGTGCCAGTCTCGCTGGCTTTGTTCCCCGTGACGCCGGAATTTACTATCAACAGACCGTATGTGGAGACTTAGTCAGAAGTGTAAAAAAAGGGCCCCGCCGAGGTGGAGCCCTTTGCCTTCAAATCACGTGGGAAACGCGAGACGTTAATTTTGGACCCGAATCTGATTTTCGATCTCAGCGTTTTGGCTGGCGCGGCGAGCCACTTCTTCGGCCCGTTCCTTCATCTCTTCACTGCGCACCGTCCCCTGCAGCGTGATCTTGCCGTCAGCGGTCGAGACGCGAACGTTGGCGAGCGAGGTATCATCCTGAAGAGCGGTCCGAATCGACGAGCTCACAGCCGTGAGGCCGCCACCGGTCGTCGGCTGCTCCGAGCTCGCTCGGCCCGTCGGAGTCGTCCTTGGCTCCGTCGCCGAGATCGTCGTGTCCGCTGACTGCGACCGTGGTGTACCTGTTTCGGTCACGGCGGGCTCAGTCGCGGTGGTCCGCGCGGGGGTGCTAACTGGATAAGTTGCACCTTCCGTAGTGGCGGTCGTCGTCGTTGTCCGGGGTTGCGCCGAATATGAATACGGCTCCTTGGTGTCAGTCCGACCTGTCGGCGTCAGTCGCTCGTCGGCTGGCTGAACGGCTGACAGGTCCGTTCGGGAGAGGGTCGTCGCGATCACATCAGCCTTGGGCGACCCCACTTCGAACTTATCCAAGGGAACGACGAAGCGTCCGTCCGTACCAGCAAACTCGCTCCTTGCCTCAAAGAGAGCGAACGCCTGGCCTTGCTCGATGTTGACGATCACGCCGTCGATCTTACCCGCTTCCATCGTACCGGAACGGACATCGATTCCTGCGAGTTGACTGGCGAACACGTGTTCCTGCGCTTGCTCCGATCCGGTGGCGCCAGGCTGCTGCGTCTGCGTGCCGGTCGTACCACTCTTTTGCTGCTGAACGCGCGCGACGACATCCGCCGGAATGCGGCCCACTTGGAGATCGGAACGCTGTAGCACCGGCAGGGCTTCGAACGCCAGTTCGTCGATTTTAGCCTTGAAGCCTTCATCCGCGGCCATCGGCTCCAACGCATCGTGCGCGATCAAGCGAAGCCGTTCGCCGATGCCGAGGAATCCTCCGCTCGCAACGACCATAAACTCGACCTTGCCCGACTCCTTGTTGATGACGAAGTCCTCGACGGATCCGATCTCCTTCCCGTCCGAACCCGTGATCTTTTGGCCCTTGAAGTCGCTTACTTTGCGCTCCTCATCTTCTTCGGTGGCAGCCCGAATTTGCCCCTGAGCCATCTGCATTGATTTCTGCCCCGCGGTAGATACTTCCGCTCTATAGGTCTGCGTGTCCGAAGAACTTAAGGTGGTGCGGCTTGAATCGATCGTCGATGATGAACCACTCCCTCTCGGCTGAGACGCGGATTGAGTGGACGATGCCGTCCCGTGGGAACTCGCATCGGTTGACGAGGCTCGAGTTGAGCTCGTCGTCGACGGTTCTGAAGCGTAGTTGGAACTCGACGGTTGAGTCGAGCTTGTACCTGTACCAGCGGTGGACTGAGCCCATGCAGGGCTGGTCGAGCCGACACAGAACGCGATCGCACTAAGCGCCGCGATTAACTTAATTCGGTGATTACTCATTTGGATTATCTCCTGTTTGCCCGGGGTAAAGACGGGGCAGCGCGACGCCGCCCGCTCCACCTCCGCGCGGGTTAATCACGGACCCTCCCGTGATGTCCACTTCGTCACGTCAAACGTCATTGGGTTGCACATCGACGGCGAAATGGCCCGCACGGGAGCGCCCTCAAACGCAGCGTCGGAAAGCACGAACAGGTGCCTAGGTTCAGGCCCACCTCATGTTCAGGGCCGGGGAGGAACCACTCGCCGGCTCCCCGCACCGTGCTGCATATAAGCGTGAAGCGCACATCGCGAACTCGGCGTCCACACCCTTCCGCCGAGTCAATTAAATCACCTCATTCCTGTCGCCGTAATAGGGGCCGGAGGAACTCCGACGCTACAAACAGGAACTCACCGCTCCTGCGCCGCAACTTGTGGTCGGGTCCGGTCCCATGAGGATGGGTGTGATATACCACACGAGCACGCTGCTTGATCGCAGCAACATCCTCGCGCAAAACGGGGCCGGAATGTCGGCTTTTCTTACAAAAAGAGATCCCTCAGAAAATGGCCTCAAAAAGTCCCGATAGTAAGCTCACGCCAAAGAAGGTGTTATGAAACGCTTTATAGCATCACCGGCATCTGGCATCATGCATGCTAAAGATTTCAACCGCGTTCCAACCCTTAACTCGATATATAGCATGTCCTCACTCATTACCCTCTTAAGCATTGCTCCCCCTCCCGTCACCGTACCAGACCTCGGCTCAACGGGAGTTCTCCTCGGACTCGGCGTCCTCGCCATCGGAGCCGTGGCCCGCCTGGTCAAGAATAAGAAGCGATAAGCGCCCGATCGCTTTCCCAAAAGCCACGGCGACGATCACGTCGACGTGGCTTTTTTTTAGCTGCCGGCAACGACCCGATCAGCCGATTTCTCCGCCTGCACCCGAAGCTTTCCAGCGAGGTCGGTTCGGGGGCGAGGCAGGAACGGCCACCACAGCCGCGCCCAGATGCCCGTCGGAAAACG
>JBBQEG010000111.1:0-13786 GCA_038320495.1 Opitutales bacterium
AGCGGTGCATTCCTTGACGGATTGGACAAACAAACCGTCGTACGGAGGGAAGAGCGCACGGCCCTCGGTATCTGCGTGAGCCGTTGTGAAAACGTTCTCATCCATCATGCCGGCGACGCCAAGATCGCACCCTACCTGCCCACCTGGCTTCGGGGGGCAGGGGCACCCGCAGCCTATGCTTTGCTGCCGATCGTGGACCGCGGGCGGGCTCAAGGCTTGTTGATGGTCGGCTGGCCTAATCAACAGCAAGTGATCATTCCTGGGGAACAGGCGCAGATCATCCGACGGTTACTCGCGCAAGTCAGTCGGTTCCTCGAGCGCGTTGCGACTCAGCCAGCACCCTTGGCCACGGCGTCGAGATAAACGGTCGTCGGTGGACAGTGGAGACGGGAACAGAGAACAAAGGGTCGGGAACGGTGCTCAGGTAGCGGGTCGGAGTTCTTGCGAGAGCACGCCGCTGGTTTCACGAAACTTATCGGCCACAAGGTCGCTTCGACTACGTGCCGTGTTCAAGGCGCTCGGACGCCGCCCGGTGGAACGGGACTCGACGCGGAATGAACGGGTGCACCTTCGACGGTGAACAAGGTGCGGTTGCTGAGATCGCGAGCGTCATCCGGCCGGGGGTAATCTCGCCAGAGCCAGCGGAGCATCTCGGGCAGCATGGCGCCGCTTTGCTTGTTTGAATGCGTGCCGATGCCCCAGACAAAGTTCACGTCGTAGCCTTTTTCCGTGAGCGCCGCGACCATCCGGCGATTCTGTGCATGCCAGTCGCGTTCGGGATTGTAGGTGGCGTTCTCGCCTTGCCCCCGCAGGCCGCGATTGTCGTTCAAGCCGTCCTGGAGGAAAATGCGAATCGGTTTTCGTTCGGTCTGCCGGATGAGGTCGGGATAAACGTGGCCGCCGCGGATGTTAACAAAACTCCCGATTGTGCTGAGGACCTTGCGAAACTGGTCGGGGCGATGCCAAGCCACGGTAAAGGCCGCGATCGCTCCGGAGCTGGCTCCGCCAATAACGCGATCGTCGGGATCGCTGGAGATGTTATACTCGCGTTGGAGGGCCGGGAGCAGCTCGTCGACAATCACGCGGGCGTATTTGTCATCCATCGCATTGTATTCCTGCGGGCGGTTGGTGGTGCGGTCGCCCCAGTCCGAGGCGCTCGCCTCCGGCTGGTCGGGCCGGCGTCCTGGATTAATGAATACAGCCAGGGTCACCGGCATTTCGCGACGGTAAATCAGGTTATCAAATACGGTCGGCACGCGATAGTCGCCGGTAGGTCGCAGGAAGGCCTGGCCATCCTGGAAGACCATGAGCGCAGCGGGCTTGGCCGGATCGTATTGGGCCGGCACGTAGACGCAGTAGTCGTGCAGTGTCCCAGGGTACGCCTCACTCGGGAGGCGGATCCATCCTGTCACCTGGCCTTGGGGCACGCCGGCTTGGGCGAGCGAATCAGGGCCGAGTTTATAGACATCGTCGGTAGGGGCCGCCCAGGCAAAAGGCGCCACGAGCCAGGCCATCGCGAGGAGGCTGAGGGCTGATCTTTTCGGGGCCCGGAAGGGACACGAGGCAAGGATACGCGAATGCATCGGGGGGCGGGGAAGGGAAGGGAGAGGGTGCGGAGGGGACCGGAGCGTGCGGGAAATGGCGGTTGCGTGCCAGACACTTCAGCGTATCGGCAAGCGGACTCGACCGATGAACCCAACTGATGAGAGCTCTGCCGGTCCACGGCGCGAGGTATTTTGTACCGATGCTATTCCGTGGCTGAAGACGTGCGGTCGCCTGTCAGACACGTGTGCGGTGACCTCGCTTCCGGATGTTTCGGAGTTGCAGCTGCCGTTGATCGGGTGGCGAACCTGGTTCTTGGAGGCGACGCAGCTCGTGATCGACAGTGTGTCCGATACGAGTGCGGCGATCTTTTTTCAGTCAGACATTAAGCGTGACGGAGTGTGGATCGATAAAGGCGCACTCATTGTCCGCGCCGCGGAAGATGCCGGGGCGCGCGTGCTCTTTCACAAGATAATCTGCCGGCGAACGCCTGGGCTGCTGACATTTGGCCGGCCCGGCTTTACGCATCTGATCGCGGTTTCGCGAGCGATGGTCTGCCCGGATGACCTGCCGATTCCTGATATCATCGTGGATGCGGGACGTCAGCCGTGGGTCCGCGCCATGGGCGTTCGTGCTGCCGCGCATGCGGTTCGGTTTGCCCGGGACCAGGTGGGTGCGAAGACGATCGTTGATCCATTCTGTGGGGTCGGGACTGTCCTCGCCGTCGCAAACGCCCTGGGGCTGGATGCGGTGGGCGTGGAAAAAGCGCGAAAACGTTCCGAGCAGGCGCGAGCACTTACGATTTCTCCGACCGAATTATGATAACTGATCGACGTGCTAGAGCGTTGGACGCGAACGGGAGCATGTAATCAGTCCCCCCAATCCTGTTCTGATTGGATATTAGCGGACTTATACCCACGGGGTGTGCGGCTACTGCCCATATGAAACAGTGCGATTCTATTTGATAACCGACGTTCATCGCCGATTGTTCCCTTGTCTCGCCCGCTTAGCGGGGAGATTTTGGGGTAACTAAGAAAGCAAAGCCCGCCGTATAGGGGTATACGGCGGGCACTTTTTTTGGCGGATTGCATGCCGTAACCGGGGGCGGATCAAAGCCCTTCATTCGATCGGGTGGAACATTGGTCTGCTGGCCGGGACGAGTGCAACGTGAAGCGCTGGTGGAAAATCCTTCTCTGCACGGCCCGTAACTGGTCATCCGATAACGTTTTCAAGCACGCGGCGGCCGTGAGCTTTTACACGCTGTTTTCCATGGCGCCGATCGTCATCATTGCGGTTTCCGTGGCCGGAGTGATTTTCGGAGATGCCGCCGCTCAAGGCCGATTGGGGCAGGAACTCGTTGGAATCGTTGGCGAGGAGGCGGCTGTTGTGGTGGAGAAAGCCGTGGAGGACAGCCGACAGGAGAAACGCGGCTGGTTTCCCACGGTGATTGGCGCCGTCACGCTTCTGGTGGGGGCCACGGCGGTTTTTGCGCAGCTTCAGGAATCGCTGAATTCCATCTGGTGCGTCGAAGCGAAGCCGTCGCGAAGTGGAATCGCGGTTCTCTTGATCCGGCGGCTGATGTCACTGGCCCTCGTGTTAACCGTGGGCTTTTTGCTGTTGGTCTCTCTGGTACTTAGCACCGGGTTGACGGCACTAATCCAGTTTGCCGAGCACCTGATCGACGTTCCGCCGCTGGCGCTTCGTCTGGTCGATATCGGGATCAATCTTGGTGTGATCACGGTGTTGTTTGCGATGATGTTCAAAGTGCTGCCGGATGTCGTGCTCCGCTGGCGCGATGTCTGGAAGGGCGCGTTTCTTACCGCCATATTGTTTAGCGGAGGACGGTTTCTGATCTCGTTTTATCTTGGACGCTCCACGGTGACGTCGACGTACGGGGCCGCTGGATCCTTGGTTGTCGTCCTCATGTGGGTTTATTACTCGTGCCTGCTGTTGTTCTTCGGTGCGGAATTTATTCGTGCGTATCTCCAAGTGACGGGCCGCACACCGCGCCCGAAGAGCACCGCGGTCCGCGTCCGGCGGATTTTTGTCGAGGAGCCCGAGGCTACGAGCTGACGAGCGTCCGCGAGCGATGGCCGGGACGATTTGAGGTGTTCCCCGGCTCGGGATTGGTTATCACGTCGTCGCATGCGACACCTCCTTGCCGTCCTCGGTTTCGTGGTCAGCGCGCTTGCCGCGCCCGGGGAAAACCCTGCCGCGTCGGCTGCCGTCGTCCCGCCTGTCCGCTTTAACACGGCCTTCGAAAGCGGATCGTTGGGCAGAATCGAAAAGCTCGGTGAAACCGAGTTTCGCCTCCATCTCAAAGGCCAGCAGGACGCCCGAGGGCGGAACCGGCAGGCGACCTGGTTCCTGTTTCGGATGGATGAGGTGGGCGGACGTGAACTCACGCTGCGGCTCGCGTCATGGAAAGGTGAATACAACGACCGGCCGGCCCGATCGCCCACCGGTGAGTGGTTTCGCCCGGTCTACAGTGAGGACGGCGCCACGTGGCGGCATGCGTCCGAGGTCAACTGGGACGAAGGTAACGACGAGATCACGCTGAAGCTCCGGCCCGAAGGCAATACGGTGTGGGTCGCGCATGTGCCGCCCTATTCGTACAACCGACTCGAATCCCTGCTCACCGACATTGCGCGCTCGTCCCACGCCCGCGTTGAGGTGATGGGGAAATCGGTGCTGGGTCGGGATCTTCACCAGGTTACCGTCACGAACCAGGCGCGCCCGGATGGGGGCAAGAAAGTAATCTGGATGCAGGCGCGGCAACATGCCTGGGAGGCGGGAACCTCGTTTCTCCTCGAAGGCGCGCTTCGATTCGTGACTTCGGGCGAACCGGCTGCGCAAAAGCTGCGCGATGAAAATATTTTTATCTTTGTGCCGATGATCAACCCGGACTCGGTGGTGCTGGGTGAGGTGCGTTTCAACGTGAATGGCTTTGATCCAAACCGGCAGTGGGATGAGGTCGACCTGCGCGATCCGCGCTGGCTCAAGCGGAATCCGGAGATCTGGTATGTTAAGAAAGCGATCCTGGCGCAGCATGCGCGGCAGCCGATCGCGATCGCGTTGAATCTTCATAACACCGAGATGAACGAGTATCTGGATACGATGGTGGATGCCGAGCCGCAGCAGTCGATGTTGCATCGGTTCTTCGACCTCGCGGTTCAAAGGACTTCGTTCGATCCGTCGCGGCCGAAGCTCACCCTGAGCATCGCCGGCTCGGGCCCCGGTAATACCACGAACGTGATCTGGCGCGAGGCGGGCGTCCCGATGATGCTGCTCGAACAGCGGATAGGTCCGAGCCGGAAGCTCAATCGCATTGCGACCACCGCAGACCGAATGACGCTGGGACGCGAGCTGATCGCGCTGATGGCCGAGGTGGTCCGATGAGTTCGATTGGGTGGAAGTCGGAATCGCGATAAACTCCTGTCCGCCGTTCAAGGCCGCCTGGCTTTGAGCATCTGCTCGATGCGCGCGTTCTCTTTCGCCAAGGCGGCTTCCGGAATAGGCATGGGCTGGAATGCCGAGCGTGTAATGACCTCTTGGTCAGGGATGGTCCGCCATCGCAGATTTCGGAACGAAACATCCTGGCCGTGATCTTGAAGCCAGAGGAGTGCCCCACGGGCTGAAAGATCCGCTCCGCGGATCCGCAGGATCTCGACTTCACGGGCCCAGCGCGGATCGGTATAGTCAAAATCAATGACCTTCTCGCCATTGAGCCAGTGTTGGATCACTGTGCCCTGGCAGACGATCCGGGCCTCGTTCCACTGGCCATGTGGGCGGCTGGCATCGTGCGACGGAGCCATGCAGAAGAAAAGGGATGCGGCGCTCTGGCGCGGGTTCTCGCCGTACGGGCTATGCACGTTGTCGAGCACCTGATATTCATATTGGCCAGGTCGGTAATAGACGCCGCTATTACAGCCCTTGGACACATTCCATTCGAAGCGTAATTCGAAGTCATCTGGAACCGTACTCACCGTATAGGTGATCGGACCCCCGGGCCGCTTTCGCGCGAGCGCGCCGTCTTCAATCTCCCAGTTTCCCTTCTGCTCCCAGCCCTTGAAGGTGTTTCCATCGAACAGCAGCACAAAGCCCATTCGCTGCTCGTCCGCGCTCAATCGGTTAAGATCGGCCGCGGGTGCACTCAGGATTGTTCCGAGGATCACGCACGTCCCCGCGTATCGGGATAAAAGGTTCATGCGACCACCGTGTTTTGTCTTCGCCGCCGGGGCAAGCGGCGGATGTCCCGTGTAAATTCCAATCGATTCAGGCGCGGACTTCAAAATCCCTCGTGTTTGCAACGGAAGGCGATTTAGTGATCCCTCATGCCCCACGATCCCCACGCGGCTTTCGATCAGAACGTGCTCGACCTCATCGAGCAGAGTCCCGTGGGAGCGGTGCCGGTAACGCCGTCCTATCAAGACTCGCTCAATCGGCTGAAGGCTTCCCATCAGGTTTACGCCGACGCGGATCATAAGGATGGCTACGTGACGGCACGGTCGCTCGCGACGCGACCGTGTTTCCAGGCCAACAATCTCGAGGCAGTACTGGCGGGGACGATCGAGGCCACGGAGCTGGAGTCGAACGCGAGCATCTTCGATCGCTATCTCGCGTCGCTGCCGGTCTCCGTGAGCCCCAAGGCCGAATCCCTTCGGACGTTGGTGGCGGGCCGCCCGGCCCATCACCGAAAACACGGAGGAGTGATCGCACAGGATCCGGTTCACACGCTCTTTCTGGTGCCGGGAGCCGGTCCCAATCCTGGTATCCCGGGCAACTATCTCCATGGCTCGTTGCTGCAACTGGCCGCTGATCCGGTCGCCGGCGGCTGGGCGGTGCATTTGCACGACAGTGAGGATGGTGCCGCCATGTTTGAGGCGCGGACGCTCGCGGAGGCGTTTGAAAAGTTACAGGAAACGGTGGCGTCGGCGCCGTTCCATTTAAACGAGCTGGAGACGCTCGGCTTTCGTTTGAACTGAGTTGTTGCTAGCTCCGGCATCCAAATCCGTTTCCGATGAGCGCAGAACGCGGCCTCGGCCTCCAGCGGAGCAGGCTTGCTTCCGGCCATTATCTTCGACGATAAGGAGGAACACTCTCGGGGAAACGAACATTCCGAAGGTGAGATAACTCAACCGAAAGAAAGTACCTCCATGGGCGATAGATCTCCGAAATCCGTACAGAAACAGGCTTCACAAAAGCAGTCGAAGACCAACGACTCCGATAAGAAGAAGCAGGCACTGGTCACCTCACAGCAGGCGACGAAGGCCAAGGCTGCCACGGCCAAGAAGAAGTAACGGTTTGGTAACGGTGACCGTTTTCTCAGCCGTGAGGGCTGGCGGTCACCTTCTTATTTTTGCGGCACTTGCTCGCTCAGTTCCTCCGGCAAGTGGCCGTGGAATGGATCGGAATGCCGGACATTTCCGGCATTTCCGCGTCGTATTCATTTTTTGAGGACAACGTAAAGACGCCCCAGGTTGGACCGGGAGGGGCTGTCGACGCCGTGGCAGTTTGAATTATAGTCACCGACCCCCGCACGATCGGCGTGGAGTCGGACGCGACTCCGGCAGGCGTCGCACCGATCACGTCCACCTCACTCCAACGCAGCCGGGAGTGTGAGCTGCGAAAAAAGGACAGGGCGTCGAGGGGCCGTCGCCATTTGGGAACCAGGGGGGGGAGGGGGAAGGAGCGCGCCCGCATATTTCCTCCGGTCGCACCTCTTTTTGGACTCAGATTATTTTCCAATCCGAATCGCAACTTTACCCGCGCGCCGCTTACCCACGGCGCGCGGGCGCCGACACTACTTGTCCCAGCCGGCAATAGTTGCGATGATCTGCTCGTTAAAGCAGTCACTCGCTGACAAGAGCATTTGCTAGCGAAGCGCGGTCGCAAGAATTTGAGCCTGACATCTTCGAAAGGAATACGATGCGTTCGCTCGGTTGCCGTAAGCTCAGCGCGCCCGCTTTTTCTTTGGATATAGGTCGCCAGGTACTTCGGGAAACTACGGCGCGATCCGCCTGCGACCGACCCGCACGAAAAATGGTTCAACACGTTGGAGACACGGATATTTTGCTTCCGATTGATCCCGGATTCGAATGCAGCTGAACTCGTCCAGGAATGGACCCGAGCTTCTCGCGTTTTCGCGGATTCCAGCCGCCTTGCCGCCGGGCGGGCGGCTGCTAGATCGGGAGTAGCGACAATCTGTCCGTCCCTGCCAACCGAGGCTCGGCCGCGGCCGGAGAGCCCACGGCGGGGGTGGCGAGACTGTATCCGACGCCATGTTGCGTCTGAATCATTCGTGGCCCGCCCGCTGCTTCAATCTTCTGTCGCAGCCGGGTCACGTGAATGTTGATGGCATTACCAAGCGCTGACGTATACATGGGTTCATGCCACACGTGACGGGCGAGCATTTCGCGGCTCACGGTTTGATCACGCCGACGAATGAGATATTCGAGCAGATCGACTTCGTGGGGAGTGAGCGGGATCTCTTCGCCGCCGCGTCGCGCGACCCGGGCATGAGGATCGAGTTCCAGATCGCCACAGCGCAAAGGGCCGACGGCATCCCGTCCGCGACGACGCAGGAGAGCGCGACAACGCGCAACAATTTCGGCGAATGCGAACGGCTTCACGAGATAATCATCCGCTCCACCGGCGAACCCGGTGAGGCGATCGGTAATGGAGCCACGGGCCGAGAGCATCAAAACGGGAGTGGCAATTCCGCGTGCCCGCAACGTCGGCAGCC
Organism: Opitutales bacterium; assembly: GCA_038320495.1. Classification (GTDB taxonomy): domain Bacteria; phylum Verrucomicrobiota; class Verrucomicrobiia; order Opitutales; family Opitutaceae; genus ER46. Next base: position 8,288 of record JBBQEG010000111.1, read on the forward strand.
AGACGACGCCTTCGCCATCGGGCAGCATCCAATCGAGTACGATCACGTCAAAAGGCCCGTTCAGACATAATTGGAGCGCCTCCTCCGTTGTAGCGGCCGTGGCGGTTTGCCATCCTTCCAGCTCCAAACCTTCCGCCAGGGAATGGCGAAGCTTGGGTTCATCATCGACGATCAGGATTCGTGCGGGAGCATCGACCGCGAGGTGAAAAGGGGCTTGCACGAAGGGACGTGGGGTAAGGTGGGGTTTCCTCCGCGACGTCTTGAGCGAACGTCACGTGTGCCGCGATGAAGCCGCAGCTCATCCCTAAAGTTGTCACAGCCGGACCTACTTCAAGCGGCCCTACCTGAACTTTCTGTCAGGTGATAAGACCCTCGGTCCAGCGCCTCGAGCGCCGGACAATCTGTGCTTAAGCGGCGCCGCGCTGCGCTTTCGGAAAGTGTCCGGTGCGGCTACACACGCGCATCCGAAAGAGCAGATCCTGCATGCGGTCCCAAGGGATGGAGTCGCCGGAGACGTGAAGATTGGAGTATCCTCGGATGATCGCCGCCGCGGAGCACATGTCGTGACAGCCGTCATGGGTAGCTGCCAGCCGGTTGGCTTCGTCGACCCATTGCGCGAGGACATCGTCACCCTCGGTGTGCTCCCTGCCGGAGGCAGGCTCGCCGTACCCCGTTGTAATTAACCGCATGGCATTCATAGTTTTCACTCTCTCATTCGACGAGAACGGCGCCGGATGTAGCAGAATTTTCACGAATCGATCAAAATACCACCGAGTGTCTAAACGAGGCGTTCTGCTGTCCGTCGCCGTTACTTTCCGCTCGTGTTTAGCACCGTTGCCGCGGCCGATACATCTCCGAGCAAACCGACCTGCTGATGAATGACCTCGCCCTCACCATTGAGTAAGGTGATCAGATTGGAGTGAGCGAATTGCCCGCGGGCGTCCTGCTTGTATTTAACGCCGACGAGCATCGCGAGTTCTTGCACGTCCGAAGGGGTGCCGGTCAGGAGCGTCCACTTCGAATCGAGTTCCATGCGCTCGCGAAACGCTCGGAGGGCGGGCGGGGTGTCACGAGTTGTATCGAAGGTGACCAATACTCTTTGAACGTCGGGCCGCACGTCGTCCGACAGGGCGGCCAGCAGTCGTTTCATGTCGTGCACCAATACTGGGCAGGCGTATTCACAACTCGCAAAAAACAAGGCGAGAATGACCGGGCGGCCGCGAAGCGAGTTGAGGGTCGCCGGTTGGCCGGCGTCGTTGATCCACTTGCCTTCGAGTTGATAAAGCGACTTGTCCGACAGGGGCGCGGAGGGCTTCTCCTCGGCGCAACACGCGGGCTTGGCGGCCGGAACCGGCGCGCAGCACGCGGGCTTTTCTGTCGGCAGGACAGCGCAACAGGCGGCAGGCGTTTCTGCGGCTGTGGCCGTCAAGGCGCCGAGCACGGATGCGAGGATCAGGTTGAATGACGTGTTCATAATGAAGAATCGGTTGTGACGGGGAGGTCGCGCGCACAGCGGAAGCCGAGATTGGGCACCGCGTAGTTGGCGCGGATGGAACTGCGCAATCCGGCCCGCATGAAGGCGGGAAAATCGTTAAGATTGCGGGCGCCAACGGCGCCGGCCCCGCAGAAGAGGTTGCGTTCAAGTCCAGTATCGGCGCGCGATTCTCCGGTTGTCATCGCGGTGTTAAAATCATCCACCCATTCCCAGACCAGTCCGTGCAGATCATACGCGCCGAAGAGGTTGGGCCGTCCTTGGCCGACGTTGGGCAACGGAGCGGGCGTGGGGCGCGCAAGCCAGTTGAGAATGGCGCTGGAGAAGCCTGGCTCCGTCGCCCCGATGGCCTGTGAAAAACCCGCCGCCGCTGCACGTTCCCATTCAGCCGTGGTGGGCAGGCGCTTGCCGTGCGCTTTGGCGAAGGCCCGCGCCGCAAACCACGACACGCGCACCACCGGCGCGTCGGGTGGAATGCGGTCGCCCAGCTCAAGATCGGCCGCCCAATCGACGAGATAGGCCCGGTCCGCAAACAACGGGCTCACGCGCGAGCGCCGCCATTGCGGATGCTTCCGGACAAAGTCGAGAAACTCCGCATTCGTCACGGGCCGCGCATCGAGCCAGAAGGCGCCGACTGCGACTTGCTCTGGCTCATCCTTGTTCCGCAGTTGCGGCTCATAGGTGCCGGCTGGAATCAGCGCCATGCCGACATGGCCCGCATCCTCGCCCCGGGCCAAGGTTGCCCCCATTATGCCGCTGCCCAGCAACACGACTCCGAATAAATGTCGGAGCGGGTTGGGGACGCGCGTTATAATGAGGGCATTCATGATGTTTCCATTGGTTAAGTTTACCGGTTTTCGGCCCGAACCCGCCGCACCTCCGTGGCGTCGACGGTGCCGTAATCATTACCCCAGCTGTTCATGACATAGGTCAGAACGTCGGCCGCTTGATCGTCGGAGACTTCCTGGGCCGGCATCATATTGTTATAGGTTTTCCCATTAACCGTGACGGGTCCGGTCATGCCCTTCAGCACCACCTTGATCGTCCGATCCTTGTCGGCCTTGAGATAGTCCGAGTTCGCGAGGGGCGGGAACACGTTCGGCAGGCCCTCTCCCGTTGCCATATGGCAGGCGAAGCAGGAACTCAAATACACCTTTTTGCCGCGCTCCATCCGGATTTCCTGGGTGAGATTGGCAATTGCGGGATTCGCCGCGATCGCCTTGTCCTTGGAGATCATCAGCTCCGCCTCGCGGCGACCGGCGACCGATGCTGCTTCCGACGCGCCGCCGAGATAGACGGCATCAACTTCCTTGCCCGAGTAGATGAGGGCGTTCTCTGCGCCGGACACTTTGAGCATGCCCAACGCGCCTTTATTGAAGGCCCGCGACAGCGCGTGATCGACCAGCACATACGTTCCAGGTACGTCGACTTTGAAATCGACAATGGTCGCTCCTCCGGCCGGCACGAGGGTCGTCTGCACGTGGCGTTGGGAGGGAAGAACGCCGCCTTCGAGGTAAACCGTATCAAAGATTTCCCCGATCACGTGAAACGAGGAGATCAGGTTGGGACCGCCGACGCCGAAATAGATCCGTACGCGGTCGTCTACCTTGGCTTGGAGCGCCTTGTCGCCCACCAGAGCGCCGACCGAGCCGTTGAACACAATATAGGGAGGCCGTTCGTCTTCGGCTTTGGACGGATCGAACGGTTGCAGCCCCGGTTCACCATGACGGCCGGCAGTATAAAACTCACCTTGCATGACATAAAATTCTTTATCGACGGCCGGAAAACCGTCCTTGGGCTCCACGAGGATCATGCCATACATGCCGTTCGCCACGTGCATTGGCACCGGAGCGGTGGCGCAGTGATAAACATACAGGCCGGGATTGAGCGCGGTGAAAGAGAACTGCGAAGAGTAGCCGGGGGCCGTGAACGAGGAGGCTGCGCCGCCACCGGGACCCGTCACCGCATGAAGATCGATATTGTGGGGAACTTTCGAACTCGGATGGTTGTTCAGGTGGAATTCGACGAAGTCTCCTTCGCGCACCCGTATGAAGCTTCCGGGTACGTTGCCACCGAAGGTCCAAAAGGTGTACTCCACCCCGTCGGCTAGACGGCGAACGACCTCGCGCACTTCCATCTGGACAATGACTTTGGCGGGATGACGACGCGTGATTGGTGGCGGCACAAACGGCGCCTCCGTCAGGATGGCGTATTCCACCGGAAGATTTGCCGCGAGGGCGGTGGCACCGGGCTTGGCGAGGACCGTGCCTTCGGCAGCGCGTAGCACCGGAGTGGTGGCCGCGACCGTCAGCAAAAGACCAACGGCGGGGATTAGGGCAGTGAGCGGAGATTTCATAGGAGTCGAAGTTCTCCGTCAGAATAGCATGGATGCTCCGGGCGTGCCTTGACCCATATCAAACGTCTGACGTATCGTGGTCTCGGCATTCGAGGCGGCCATGTTCCGCCGCGCGCGGGGTGGGTGGCCGGCAGGTCGAAATGCCCGCTGGATCGGGTTCCACGTTATCCCGTCCAGCCCAGATACTCGCGGCCCTTGGGGGTGACGCACTCGGGTGTCCAGGCTGGTTCCCAGACGAGCTGGACGTCCACCGCAGCAACGCCGGCCACCGCGGCGACCACTGCTGTGACCGCATTAACGATCACGTCTCCAGCCGGGCAATACGGTGAGGTAAGGGTCATCGCGACCACGACCCGCCCGGCATCATCGATCGTGGCATCGTAGATCAAACCAAGATCCTCGATGCTCAGTCCGAATTCCGGATCATGCACGGTGGCGCATGCGGCCCGGATCATGGCTGACGTGGGAGCGGCCGGAATGGTTGTGTTGGAGTTCATGATACGGATAAGGCCCGGCCAGCCGCGGGAACCGCGTTCTGTGGACGCCAGAGATGTGCGAGCACGCGGGTGACGCTGCCCAGAAACGCCAGGGTACTCACCGCGAGCAGGCTGGTACCAACGACCAACGTGGCGGGTGACGAAGTCCCAAGCGCCAGCGTGATCACGCCGATGGCGGTACCGTGCAGAGCGAGCCAATAGTGTTCCAGCCGCCGCGAGCCCAGTGAGGTGGCCAGCGGTACAGGTTGGCGACCAGCTCGGGGTCCATAGACGCGCATCCAGACGAGAAACGGTACGATCTTGCACACCATGCCGAGGATCATCGCGCTCAGCGCTCCACCGATTAAGGTCACGCCATAAATTGCCGTGGCATTCGGGAGGGCGTGCAGCGGAAATGCCTCGAGTGCCAGCCCACCCACGGCGGTGAGTCCGATCAGGCTTGCCCCGACGGCAAACGCTTGCACTCCCGGATCGAGTACCCGCCGCCGCCGGGAACGCAACGTCGCGACCAGGGCGATTCCGGAGGCGCCCACTGCGAACATAATCAGGACAGCACCGGCAACGGTCATCGCCGATTGTCGCATGGCCGATCCGCTTGTCAGGGCGATCAATCCCAGCTGGGTCAGGGCCAGCCCGGCGACCACGTAGCGGGGGCGTTTGATCTCCGCCATGGTGAACATGGGGATGAGTTGAAACGTGGTGCCCTGGAGCAGCGTGAGAAAAAATCCTCCGAGTCCCGCATGGGCATGGGCGCGCAGTAGTTCGACGACGGGGATCGGGAGGAAGGGCGCGTGCCGATTCGCTGCGAAGACAAGGCCCGAGAGCGTGGTCGCCGCGAGCCACGTCACCGACAACGGAAGGCTCCATGCGATGGCATCGCGTCGCTGCGAGTTGAGAAAGGTGCGCCACGTGCCCGTGAATAATATAACCGCGCCCCCGGCTACCAGGGTGCCGCCGATGCCCACAATGATATAGTGCCCCAGCACGAAACCGCTCGCGAGGAGTGTCGCTCCGAACAAATGAAGCACCAGATGCGTCCAGGCTCCGACATTTTTTATCATGAGCGGCGTGCCGAGGACGACGGGCATCAATTGATAGATTGACCCGACGCAGACACTCAGCAGAAACCCGGGCAGCCAGAGATGGGCAAGCGC
>JBBQEG010000112.1:0-13764 GCA_038320495.1 Opitutales bacterium
GATGCGATAACGGCCCGTGCGGTCGGTGGATGCCGAGAGCGTGGTGCCCTCGACGGTCACTTCGGCGCCTTGCACAAACGCGCCGCTCGGGTCAGTGGCCACTCCCGTGATGGTGCCTTGTGCAAATGCGACGGGAGCAAACACAACGCTGAACAGGACCGCGAGCACGCGGGTCGTTCCTCCAAGGCGCGACAAAATCGATGAGAGATGCAAATACAGGTTCATGGGGACGAATCGGTTAGGGTGGGGGCTGCCGGGCCGAGAAAGCACCCGGTGCCTGGGGGAATACAGATCAGGCAGCAGGGAAAATTAACCCACCGCGCGGCGATGAAAATGCCAAACTCATTCAAAGTGTTGAGCACTGGAGTCCGCATTGGGTCGCGGAAGGGCAACTCGCTACCGGCCGGCGCCTTCGAGCGCATCGAAGCGTTTCCGCAATTCGTCCGAGGTGCGCTCCAGCCGGCTTGTCTCTGTCGCGAGCCAGGTTTGCGTCGACTCGCGGCCACGGCGCTGCTCCTCGATCATGCGCGCGATCTCAGCCGGCTGCGGGCCGCCGCGGCCTTTTCGACTCCGCACGATCTCGGCGGGGTCGAGCGCCCGCTGCAACTGCCCGGCCGACAGCGGCAGCGCCTCGCCTGTTACCCGCCGATAAACCTCCGCTACTTCCGCATGCGTAAGATCGCGCGGGCGTTTGCCGTGAGTCCGACCATAGGTGGTGAGCTCCGACGCCACCTTATAGCCAGTGCGAAACGGCACGTGCGCTTCCCGGTGCAACGTGTCCGCCAGCTCGGTCATCGCGGAGTAATCGGCGTCGACGCGGGCACGCAGGGTTTCCGGCCGCACGATGAGCGACGAGAGCACGCGTTCCAGGGTTTCATACATCTGCCGTGCCGCCGCGGTCGCCATCAGCAGGCGCTGCAAGAGCGGCGCGCGCACATCGCGCACTTCATGGAGCGGGGTATTGTGGCCGTAGAGCGTGACGGTCTGCGCCTCGCCCACCACGGAGCTCGCGAGGACGCGCAGCGTCTCGATCATGCTCGGGTTGCGCTTTTGCGGCATGATGCTGCTACGGCCGGTGTCGGTGTCGCCGAGCATCAAGCCCGGCACCGGATCATCGTATTGCATCACGAGGTCCTGCGCAAAGCGCCCGATGTTCAGCGCCGAAATCGAGAGCGCGGAGGCCAGCTCGGCTTTGCTGTCGAGCACCGAGACGATGATGGCATCGTAGGCATTTTCGATGAGTCCATCGAACCCGAGGAGCGATGCGAGTTGCAGCCGGTCGAGCTCAAAGCCAGAGGTCGTGAAAGCGCCCGCGCCAAGCGGACTGAGATTGATGCGCACATACACCTCCCGCAGCCGCGCGGTATCGCGCGCGAGCGAAGCATCGAGCGCGAGAAGGTAATGCGCGAGCGTGGTCGGCTGCGCCTGCACGGCGTGGGTGAACCCCGGCATCACCGTCTCTACGTGTTCGCCCGCGAGCTGCTGGAGCGCGGTGCGCGCCGCCACGATTTTCGACAACAGGAACATCGTCTCCTCGCGCATCCGCATGCGGTTCACCGTCGCGCCGAGATCGTTCCGACTGCGGCCGATATGGAGATTCGACGCCTCCAGTCCGATCAGCTCCGTGAGCCGGGCTTCGACCACGAGATAATCGGCGGAGCGCGCCGCACCCGGCGCGTCTTGTTCCGTGGCGACCGCGCGCAACGCGACAGCAATACGTGCGGCCTCGTCCGCCGGCACCAGTTTTTTCGCAGTGAGCATGACCAACTGTGCGCGGTTGGCCTCGGTCAAGTGATGGTGAAGATCGCGTGGTTCCGCCGCGACCACGGCAATCGCTCCCAGCGCAGTCCACGCGCCCGCCGCGAGCCAAGCGTGCGTTCTCATCAGCGTTTCGGCGCGGACGCCGGTTGTGAACCGTTGCTGAACTGGCGGCGCTGCTGCTCGGAGACCCAGGCGTGACGCTTCGCGTTGAAATCGGGATCGTCGTTCAGGAAGACCCAGAGCCGCACCATGCCATCCTGGTGCGCACTGGCGAGGAACGCGCCGTTCGGACTCACGTTGATGTATTCCATGTTGTCGGTTTTCGGCGAGCGATAGATCGGAAAAATTTGGGGTCGCTTGGCGTCGAGGATGTCGGCCGTGCGCGAGACGAAGATGCTGGGATCGTGGCCGGCAGTGAACAAATACTGGCCGTCGCGCGACCAGGCGAGGGTCTCGATCTTGCGTCCCGTCTGATTGAACTTTTTCACCAGCTTGCCGGTCGCGAGCTCGAACACCCAGATCATCCCGCCAAAACCGGCGGTCGCGATATATTTGTCATCGGGCGTGAGGTCCACGCATACCTGGTTGAATGCTGGGTCGCACTTTATTTCGCGGACGAGCGACAGGTCGGCCGTCGCGTAGATCTTAACGGTCCCGGCGTGGCCCGCGGCGACGAGGAAGCGGTCGTCGGAGGTGAACGCCAGCTCGTTTACGGTATTGCCGAAGTCCGCTTCGCGCTCGACGACGGCCTCGGGCATTTTGAACAGCCGCACCATCGCGCTGCGGCGGCCGGTGGCGTCCGCCACGTGCTCTTCGCCCGTGGCGAGCCACCGGCCGTTTTTCGACCACGTGAGTGCATCGATGCCGTTGCGATGAGGGATCGTCTTGATCACCTTGCCCGTCGCCGCATCGAAGATCGTGACGAGCGAATCCTCGCTGCACGACGCCACGACCTTGCCGTCCGGCGACCAGCCGACGCGCTCCACCTCGGCGCCGACATAAGTGCGCCAAAGTTCGGCCCCATCGGAGGTGCGCCACATGATGACCGAATTGTCGAACTTCGCGCCGGTGACGATGGAGCGACCGTCCGGGGAAAACTCGGCGGACTCGACGGAACCGGCCTCGCCGTTTACGTCGGCCACGCGCGTCCAAACCAGATTCAGGGCCATCTCAGGCGCCGCGTGCAGTGGGGCCATGAACCCGGTAGCGAGCGTCGCGATCAGACCAAGCGGGAAGCGACAAAAAAATCTCATGGGGCGATGATGTGAGGAAGAGCAGCACGATTTCCGCTCTCGAGTATTTCACAGGTTGCGTAGTCTCGCCGGGAACTGAATCGCAACGCTAATCACACTGTTGAGTGAAAGCGACAGCGCGCAGGAGCGTCGAAGCGGTCGCGCGGGCGGTTACTTCACTTCGGCGTCGGGCATTGCGCTCACTCGGCAACTGCGGGGCATTGAAGCCGAAAATTCCAGGCAGCCGGCAGCGGGGTGAAAGCAAAGATCATGACGACTCCGGCAAGATTGAGCACAAGCTCAAATCGAGCGGCATGACCGCGACGCAACCGCGACGCTCCTTCCCGGGGCTGGCGCGCGTGAATTATCGCCCGGAGCGAACGCCGCGGGGAATCAACAGTGTGAATGCCGAACGGTTTGCGGCTGCGATCTCGTCCCTCTTTCAGTCGTCTCGATCCAAGTTCGCTCCTCTTCGAATGATTCGAATGAAGCCGTGCGATCTAACATCGACTCCGCCCGTTTTTTCGGCAGGTCATTTTCTTGATGAACCCCTGCTCGCTCCTAACGAAATCCCCATGAAACCAGAAACCTTCACTGTGAGCGGACTGGCGGTTGCCCGGGAGTTGCACGCGTTCGTCGCACAGCGCGTGGCGCCGCTGGTCGGGCTTTCGTCGGAGGATTTTTGGGCGATCTTCGCGCGCTTACTTGCCGAATTTGCGCCGCGGAATCGCACGCTGCTCGAGCGGCGCGACGCGTTCCAGCGCGAGATCGATGCGTGGCACCGCGCTCATCCCAGCCGGAATTTTGCGGCGACGGATTACCGGCGGTTTCTGGAATCGATCGGCTATCTCGCGCCCGAGCCCGCGCCGTTCGCGATCACGACGGCCAATGTGGACGCCGAAATCGCGACGATTGCCGGCCCGCAGCTCGTCGTGCCGGTCACGAACGCCCGCTACGCGCTCAACGCCGCGAACGCCCGCTGGGGGAGTCTCTACGACGCCCTCTACGGCACGAATGCGCTGCCCGAAACCGACGGCGCGGAGCGCGGACCCGAGTATAATCCGGCGCGCGGCGCGAAGGTCGTCGCCTTCGGACGCGAGTTTCTCGACCGCACATTTCCGCTCGCCGAGGGCAGTCATCGTGACGTGGTGCGTTACGTCGTCGAGGGCGCAGCCGTCCAAGCTACGTTGCGCAGTGGAGCACGCACCGGCCTGCGCGAACGCGGTGCGTTCGTGGGATTCCGGGGCGAGGTCGCGGAGCCGGCGGCGTTGGTGTTCCGGCATCACGGATTGCACGTCGAGCTGCTGTTCGATCGCGCGCATCGCGTCGGGCGCGACGACGCAGCCGGGATCAAAGACATCGTGCTGGAGTCGGCCGTGACGACGATCCAGGACTTCGAAGACTCGGTCTCGGCCGTCGACGCCGCCGACAAGACCCGCGTTTACGAGAACTGGCTCGGGCTGCTGGAGGGCGAGTTGAAGGAAACGTTTATGCGCGGGAACGTGCGCATCGAGCGCGCGCTGAATCCGGATCGCACCTACACAGGCGCGGATGGCCGGCCCCTCGTGCTGCCCGGGCGCAGCCTGATGCTGGCGCGCAATGTCGGACTGCATATGTATACCGACGCCGTGCGCGATCCCGCGGGTCAGCCCGCGCCGGAAGGCATGCTCGATGCGCTCATGACGTGCGCGATCGGTGCGCGCGATCTGCGGGGCGATGGCCCCCATCGGAATTCCCGGGTGGGCAGCATCTACATCGTAAAGCCGAAGCTGCATGGTCCCGAAGAGGTCGCGTTTACCTGCGAGTTGTTCACGCGGATCGAGGCGGCGCTTGGCCTGCCGCCGTTGAGCGTCAAGTTGGGCATCATGGACGAGGAGCGGCGCACGACCGTGAATCTCGCCGCCTGCATCCACGCGGCGCGCGAGCGCGTGATCTTCATCAACACCGGTTTCCTCGATCGCACGGGCGACGAGATTCACACGAGCATGGAGGCAGGTCCGGTCGTGCGGAAAAACGCGATGCGGCAGCAGCCGTGGATCGCGGCGTATGAGGATTGGAACGTCGACGTGGGGCTCGCCTGCGGACTGCGGGGCCGGGCGCAGATCGGCAAGGGCATGTGGGCGGCACCCGACCAGATGGCCGAGATGCTCGCGGCGAAAAGTGCGCACCCGCGCGCCGGCGCGAGCACCGCCTGGGTGCCTTCGCCGACCGCAGCGACCTTGCATGCGATGCATTATCACGAGGTGGACGTTTCCTTCCGCCAGTCCGAGCTGCTGGGGAAGCGCCGTGCCGCGCTCGACGACATCCTTCGGCTGCCGCTGCTGGGCGGCGCGCAGCCGACCGCGACGGAGATTCAGCAGGAACTCGATAACAACATTCAGGGCATCCTCGGCTACGTCGCCCGCTGGATCGACCAAGGAATCGGGTGCAGCAAAGTGCCCGACATCCACGACGTGGGCTTGATGGAAGATCGTGCGACCTTGCGCATATCGAGCCAGCACCTGGCGAACTGGCTGCGCCACGGCGTCTGCACGCGCCCACACGTGGAAGAGACGTTGCGACGCATGACGCAGGTCGTGGACCGGCAGAACGCTGCCGATCCAGCCTATCGCGCGATGGCGCCTGGAGGGGAAAACAGCGCGGCCTTCCGAGCGGCATCCGATCTGATATTCCTCGGCGCGGCGCAGCCGAGCGGCTACACTGAAGCCATTCTTCATCGGCACCGTCGCGAGGCGAAGGCCGCCGCAGCCGCGCCGGCGGCGGAGACCCACTACCCAGAGAAGAAATGATTGATTCAACAAGAGTGCTTGGAATTACCTCCGACTAATCCCGCTGCATCTCGGATTCCTGATCCCACTTCAACGAGCTTCGCCTCAAAGGAGGAATCACTCGCCTCACCGGCGCGGAAGGAGAATCCTTTTTCTGAACGCGATCCGCTCCAGCGTCCGTTCCCCAATCGCGAGCTCGCCCCGGTTACGCAGCCACGCTCGCCCGTTGTTTTCCGATTTTTCACTTTACCGATTTTCCAATTCGAGAGAGGAGATTTTTGGGCCCGTCCTCGCAATGATGAAAGCACCCGATCTCGACGCGGCGTTCGCGCTCGCGAATGCCACCGACTATGCGCTGACGGCCGGACTGTTTTCTCGCAGCCCAAGCTCTCCAACTCGCCGAACGCGAACTGCAGGCGGGGAACATCCACCGCAATCGCGGCATCAGCGGCGCCATCGTCGAACGGCATCCATTTTGGGGATACAAGATGAGCGGTAGCGGCACCAAGCCGGGGGCCGCGGCTACCTGGAAAACTTTCTGTTTCCGCGCGGCGTCGCGGAAAACGTACTCCGGCGCGGGTTCACTCCGGTCGAAGCGGGGGAAGGAAGACCGCCGCGAAGCGACGTACCGCCTTCACTGCTGAACGCGCGGCGTTACGCCACGGTCGAACAAAGCAGCACGTAGTGCGCGCGGGCACGATTCGCGCAGTCCTCGACATCGGCCTCGCTGACGCCCGCGAGCATGAGCTTTGCTGGCGTCCGTACCCAATCACCGCCCTCACCGGGCAGATCGAGTCCGAAGCGCGCGGCGACGCCGCACGCCAGATTCAAAACGCAGGCGCCCACATTGGAGCCTTCCACGGCCCCAATCGGGTCGAAATGATCGCGGAGCGAATCCACCAACTCACCTGGGAAGCGCCAGTGATTCAACAACTCGGTCGTCACTTCAGCGCTGGATAAACCGAAGGTCTTTCTCTCCCACTCGGACACCGAAGGCCACTCCGCCTCGCCCGGATAGGGTTTGCCGAAGGCGGCTCCGTCGAGCACGACCCGCCCGATCGTTCGCAACAGGCCCGCCGTGTAGGCCAGACCGGGATCGATCCCGGCCCGTTGAGCCAGAACTTCAGCTGCCGCCGCCGTCGCAACCGCGTTTTCCCAAAGTCGACTTGCCCGTAGGCGATACGTGACCAAATCGCGCTGGCAGACCTGGCGGGCTGCGGCGAGCCCGACCAAGCGAAAGACCTCTCCGAGACCCACCCGGCCAACCGCGATGTCGAGCGAATCAGTTTTCTCCCGCAATCCGAAAAGAACACTGTTGCTCATACGCACGACGTTGAACGTCAGGGCGGGATCCAGTCGAATGAGCTTCACGATGTCACTCAGGTCCGTATCCGGATCGAGCAGCAGCGTGCGCAGTCGAGCAAAGGTCGACGCGGCGGGCGCGAGCTTGTTGCCGAGGGTGATGATGGTGTCGCGCGTGAGTGTCATGTGGCTAAAGCAGAGTGCTTACCACGTTTCGACACGTTCCTGCCCGCGACTAAGCGGAAACTTTAACCGTCCGCTCTCGGGTGCTTCTTTCTCGCCAGGTGAACGCGTTGCAAAGGCCGCTTTTCAGCCGTTTCCCCCTTTCAGGCGGACCCAAGCGGGTCAGAAATCGATGGCTTTCAACGATCCAATCTGTACTTCGAAACGTTCGTCAAAAAGTCGGACGTGTCGGAGCTCGGTGCGCTTCAGCTCCACCGAACCGCCAATGCTAACGAAAAGCACGGAAGCGGAAGCGTCACCCGTGATCGCGACCATCGTGGGCGGGTACTTGGGATCGACTTGGGCAAACTCGATCGTGCCCTCGCCGGATTTCACTTTTACGAGCAGCTTGGAACGAAAGGACTCCCGCAAGCTCACCGCGATCGTTTCCAAGCGCTCACCCTCTTTTCGGACGCGCGCATGCACTTGAAACTTCTCCGGCGGAAACCGCTCATTGCCCAGCTTCAGCAGAGGAATCTCGAACACCCAATGCGTGGCTGATTCCGCCGCCACAAATGCACGCCCGGCATCGATCACCTCACCGAGAGCGGGGCGCGCCCGGCGATTGTTCCGCACCTTCGGGCTGGCAGGATCCGCCTCTTCTCCGCGCCGACGGAAGCGCGAGAGATCGCGGGCGCTCGGCTCCTTACCGTCAATCTCGACGGGCGTCCATTGCTCCGCGTAGGGCAGCGACGGGTCGTAACGCACGACCTGTTGTGATTTGACCGTCCCTTTTTCCGTCCTCACCACCCGGTGTTCGGTGTAAGCCCAGCGGGCCAGATCATCGGCTGTCTTATGCAAGACGTTTAACACCACGGACGACTCCTCCGCGGTCGCCGGCCGAACCGACGCGTTGGCGGGAAGCTCGATTCCGGACGCCGGCAGAAGTCGCCCGGTGAGCAGGAAGGAAAATAAGAGAAGGACGACGGCGCGCATGTGGAGGGAGACTATCCGAGCGACCAATCTGCCACCTCGTAATCGCCGTCGCAAGCAGCTTGGTGTATCCCTGTTCGCGATTGCGTGATCAATCGCGCGGTGGTTTGACCGAAGCAACCGCGGCGGGGCTGACGCGCTTGAAATCGCTCCACGTAAACTCCGCGCGTTCGCCGAAGCGTGATACCGAAATACTCGCGGTGCCGGTCGGCTCCGTCGTTTCAGGACCCGGCAGCGCATCCTCATCGAAATTGAGAAAGCTGACATCCACCACGCCGTCAGTGATGCGAGCCAGACCCAGGAGAACTTTCACGGGCTCCCGCACATTGGCGGTGAGATGTTCCAAGGCGCGGGTCTGCTTGTTGATCGTGACCACGACGCGAACCTTGTCTGCCTGGAAAAGCCAGTTCTTATCCGCCCGCAATGGAACCTCATAGCGCACCGCCGTGGACGATTCTCCGAGTTTCTCGGCTGCCTTGAAGTCGAAGAAATCTCCGATTGGCGTGTCGATCCGGCGGGGCTTCTTGCGGAATTTCTTGCGCGCCCAAGCTTCGTGCTGCGCCTGCGTGGGAGTGTGGCCATCGACCGCGAGGAGTGTCCACCGTCGATTACCCGGCAGCGATGGATCATAGCGCTCCAAACGCTCGCGCGGCTGACCATTGTCGTACTCGACCGCGCGCTGGGTGAACGCCCAGTGATCTCGTTCTCCCAGCCAGTCTTCTACGGCCTGCTCGATCAGGCCCTGGTTGCTTGCCAACACCGGCGGCACGCCGGCAAATAGCACTAAAAGAAGAAAGGGGAAACGGAGATGCACCTTTCTTCCGACAGCCCTATCCGCGCGGAGTTCTGGTCAGTTTTCCGAAGGATAGGCCCTATCCCTAGTCTCGGCGTCGTGAAAAACCTCAGCCCCGAAACGGACGTTTCTCCTGAGCGTGCGCGGTGGCTGCCGCAATCGCGCACCGATCAACGTCTACAGCGCGCTGCGCTGTTTCTCGAACTCCGCGAATGCCTCCGCGCTGGCCGCTTGAAACTGCTCCAATGTGATCCCGGCGGCCGTACATTTTTCTTCCGAAAATTTCCAGCACGCGGACTCGCCTGGCAGGGCCAACCCGTACTCAACGACAATGGCGCCGGCGAGATTCAGGACGCACGCGAATCGGTTTTGATAATTCGCTTCGTCCATCAGCAGATGGCCTTGCAGGGCATCCACCATCGTCGCCGGAAAGCGCCACTCATTCAAAATCACGGCGGTAACCTCGGTCGACGTTATGCCAAACCGAAGCGCCTCCCAACCCGTGTAACGCTCGTATTTCATCAGATTAAAAGCGCTCGATGCATCCATTTTCGAGCGACCTTCCCGATCGAGTACCATCATCCCGATGGCGCGGAGAAGTCCGGCGGTGTAGGCCATCCGGGGATCAATCGAAGCGGCCTTGGCCAACGCTTCACTGGCCAAGGCATGGAACAACAGTGCATGCCGCAAACGCTCTGCCGGGATGGCATAACAACTCAGGGAGCGATCCACCAAGCCTGCCACCGTTGCCGCCCCCACCAAACGAAGGACTTCACTAAAACCCACCCGGTTGACCGCCTCGTCGACGGAACCGATGCGACGTCCCGGACCGAAGACGGGGCTGTTGCTGATCCGAATGACGCGCGCCGCAAGAGCCGCTTCCAGTCGGATTTCCGCTGAGATCTGACTCAGCCCCGTGTTGATATCCTGCAGGAGTTCACAAAGTCCGGCCAGAACCTGCGGCGAAGCCGGCAACGCGCGGGCATGGGCGAGGATGATCTCTTGCGTAACCGTGAGTCGACAAACCGGGGAGGCGAGCATCATGGATTCGCTTATCGGCACAAGCAGCGAGGCGCTGAAGCCGGCCCCTCAGGCCGCTCGCCGTCCAGCAACTACCGGCGGCGAGCGGCGGCGAGCGGCGCTACACCGTGAGGGCCGTCACGGCCGCCGCGAATGTGATTTCGGTGGCCTCTGCCACCTGTTCGAGTTGGTCGGCCGAAACGTGCGCGCCGGCCAATTTCCTTTCGGTGATCTCCCACGAGGGGACTTCGCCCGGCAAGGCGCGCTCCTTTCGCTGGGCCAGGGCATTTGCGAGATTGAGCACACACGAGAGCGGCTGCGAAAAATCGTCGGCCTTCCTGAGATGGTGGCTACGAATTGCCTCTGCCATTTCCTCCGGAAATCGCCACTCCTCGATGATCAAAGCCGCGACGGCTTCATTGTTAATGCCAAAATTCGCATCTTCCCAAGCCGAATACGTTGACCACCCGGCCACGGCGAACCGCTGCTCTGCTTTGAGGAATGAGCGGCCCGCGCGGTCGAGCACGATCATTCCAAGAGGCCGCGTCAATCCGGCGGTGTAAGCAGTTCGGGTATCGACGCCGCTGTGCCGGGCCAGCGCTTCCGCCGCCAGCGCGCAGTAGAGCATATTATCGCGGAGGGTGATCGCGCTCACGCCGTAATGATCCAATGATTTCTCGGCAAACCGAGCGGCTCCGGCCGTTCCGATGAGCTTCAAAATCTCGCTAAATCCAACTCGATTCACGGCCTCTTCCACCGAGCCAATCCGGTCACCTGAAGAGTAGGATGCACTGTTGCTAATCCGCACGATGCGCGCGGCCAGCGCCAGATCCCGGCGAAGCAAAGCGGCAATCCCATCCAATTCGCTATTAGCGTCCTGCAACATCTCCCCCAAGGCCGCGAGCACCTGAAGATCGGCGGGCAAACCGCGGGCGATTTGCAGGAGTTTTTCCCGAGGATACGGTATGCGAATGGCGGGTGCGTCGGGCATAGAACCCTATCGGCACGCCCTCCTCCAATTTAAGCTATCTCACCTTTTTGCGCAGGGCCGGCCATCCGAGTCGTCGACGTCAAACCGGAGCTCCGCGCCTGCCGGCCCTTTGCACGGGTGGCAGTCGGAGCCTTGGATCCCGCTGTTTCCGGTGAGCACAGAAGAATGAACAGAAGGTAACGGAGGAAACGAAGATCCAAGCTTCCTGGCGCACACCTTCGTTTTCTTTGTTACCTTCTGTTCAATTTCGATGCGCGCCTGCCTCGCGTTTATCCACTGAAGGGAGCGAAGCACCGGAGCCGTTCTCATTACATGCGGCAAATCAGCAATTCCCGCTCGTAAACCATTTCCTTTGGCAAATGGGCATGAAGATCGATGAAGAGCTCCTCGTGGCCAAGGACCTCGGCCCGCCACGCTTCCCGATCAAACGTTTGCAGCTCGTCAAACTTCTCTTCGGAAAAGTCCAGCCCCGTCCAATCAATGTCTTTGTAGCGCGGCACCCAGCCGATCGGCGTTTCCTTGGCGCGACCACCCGCGCGGACCCGGTCCACAATCCACTTCAACACGCGCATGTTCTCCGCGAAACCGGGCCACAGGAACTTCCCTGCCTTGTCCTTGCGGAACCAATTCACATGAAAAATCCGCGGAGCCTCCGTCAGGTTCCGCTGCATGTTGATCCAGTGACGAAAGTAATCGCCCATGTTGTAACCACAGAAGGGTAACATCGCCATCGGGTCGCGTCGTACTTTGCCGATCGTCCCCGCCGCCGCCGCCGTCATTTCCGAACCCATCGTGGCGCCCACATATACGCCGCTCGACCAGTTGAAGGCCTGATAAACCAGCGGCATCGTCGTCGCGCGCCGGCCTCCAAAAACGAAGGCACTGATCGGCACGCCTTCGGGCTCTTCCCAGTCGGGATCAATCGTCGGACACTGTTTCGCCGGAGCCGTGAAACGCGAGTTGGCATGCGCTGCGGTGGTTCCGCTCGCCCGACCTATCTCCGGTGTCCAATCGCGGCCTTTCCAGTCGATCGCGTGGGCGGGCGGCTCCTCCGTCATTCCCTCCCACCACACTCCCCCCTGATCGGTGAGAGCGACGTTCGTGAAGATGGTGTTTTTCGCCAGCGCCGCCATGGCGTTCGGATTGGTGGCATTGCTGGTCCCCGGCGCGACGCCGAAAAACCCCGCCTCCGGATTGATCGCCCGAAGCCGGCCATTCGCATCCGGTTTGATCCATGCGATATCATCGCCGACCGTCCACACCTTCCAACCCTGCTGCTGAAAATGCGGAGGCGGAATGAGCATGGCGAAATTCGTTTTGCCGCACGCACTCGGGAACGCCGCCGCCACATAGGTCTTCTTTCCTTCCGGATTCTCGACGCCTAAAATCAGCATGTGCTCAGCCATCCACCCTTCATCGCGCGCCATCGCCGAGGCGATCCGAAGCGCGAAGCATTTTTTCCCGAGCAACGCATTGCCACCATAACCGGAACCGTAGCTCCAGATCTCACGCGTCTCCGGGAAGTGCACAATGTACTTCTCCTGGTTGCACGGCCAAGCCACGTCCTTCTGGCCTTTCTTCAGCGGCGCTCCCACCGAATGGATACACGGCACCACGCGCTTGAAATCCTTGTCGATCAGCTCGAACACCTTTTTCCCGATGCGCGCCATGATGCGCATGTTCACGACCACATAAGGCGAGTCCGTCAACTGCACCCCGATCTGCGACATGGGCGAACCCATCGGGCCCATGCTGAACGGCAGCACGTACATCGTGCGGCCGGTCATACAACCATTGAAGACGCTCTTCAGGGTCTTCCGCATCGCAAAGGGATCGACCCAATTATTCGTCGGCCCCGCCGCTTCCTTCGAGAGCGCGCAAATATACGTGCGATCCTCCACGCGGGCCACATCGCTGGCATCAGACCGCGCCAGATAACACCCCGGCCAGAGTTTCTGATTCAGTTTAATGAACGTCCCGCCTGCCACCATCTGCGCACACAGCGCATCATACTCCTCCTTCGAACCATCCACCCAGTGAACCGCATCCGGCTTGCACAGGTCAGTCATCTTCTCGATCCAACGCAGGAGATGCTTGTTCGCGGCCAGGGGAGTCGCCGGGTTGCGTTTTTTCATGATGGCCAAACTGCTGCCACCTCCCGGCATGTAAACCGTAAAGCCCGTCATCAAACGGGAAGAAGGCCACGTGTGCGCCGCAATTAGCCCGCGCGACCGGAATCAGGCAACGGGTCCGCCGGAACAGGACGGCTGCCGCACGCTGCTTCGTGGCCCGCACGCGGCAAAATCAGCGTCCTGGCCCGGACACAGAAAAGCGGTGGCTTGATCGCTCAAACCACCGCCGCACAAATGCAATTAGAACCGCTTCGTCACCTGCAGGCTGTAGGTACGACCGCGGGCCATGGTATTGTAGAGCGACGTCTCGTAACCCCGCGAGTCACTCGACAGCGGCGGCTTTTCGTCGAACACATTGTTCATGCCGAAACGGATCCGGGTGTCATTAAACCAGCGGTTCTGCGAGCTCAGCCGATAACTGACATAAGCGTTATATGAAGCCGAGTCCTCCACAAAATACCGATACACAGTGGTTCCGTTCGTGGCGACCGGTTTGATATAGCTGGGATTTCCCAGCGAATCCCAGGTGGCCAGGGACGTGGTCGCGCCGGTGTCGGTGTAGCGACCGACATAATAATAACCAATGCCCGCACCCCACTGCTGGCGCGTC
>JBBQEG010000113.1:0-13705 GCA_038320495.1 Opitutales bacterium
TGAACTCCGCTGGCGATTGGTCAACAAAGCATCGCGAGGCACGGAAGAGCACGCGGAGCGGGCTCTACGAATCAACGAGGAAACCGTGACGGCAATTTGGCGGGCATTCCGCTTTGCCCAACTGCGGCTCGCGGACCTCGAATTGATTGTGGCCAGGCAGCATGAAAATGGAGGCTCCCCGATGGCCGGGCCGGCCTCGGGAGCGAGTCGTGGCCTGACGAGCAGCCGAGCACCGCGCCGTCGTCCACCATCGCGGGGCTTCCGCACGGCGCGATCGCATCGTCACGGCGGGAACCAATGACCCATCACCGCGCGCGCCGGCCGGCCCCCCTTTAACCGGAGGCTGCCGCAGGACGAAGCACGCGATGCACAGCTGCGATCAGCTCCGCCGAGTCCCCGGTCTTTTCCAGCGTGTGATGGACCTGTAACCGCGCAGCGTTCGTCGCAGCCGGCAGGCCGCGGGTCGCGATGATTTTCACCGACGGATTGAATTTGCGCAGCGCTTTTACGACGGCCGGGCCGTCCATTCCTGACATCATACTATCCGTGATGACGACTGCGATTGTCGTCCGGTATTTGGCATACAGCTCCAGAGCGGCCTCCCCGGTTTCCGCCGTGATGACCTTGAAGCCGGCCGACTCCAGGATCCGACGGGTTAAACTCAAGACCGACGCCTCATCGTCGATGACGAGTACCAATTCGCCTGAGCCTTTGGGCGAAGGCTCGGAAGAGGCACTTGGCGCGAGGGCCACCCCTTCGGGCTGGGCCGGCAGATGGATCGTAAAACGGGTCCCAGCGCCTGGGCTGCTGGCGACGTTGATCGTCCCACCGTGCGTGCGAACAATTCCGTGCACCGTGGAGAGACCGAGACCTGTGCCCTTGTTGACTTCCTTCGTCGTGAAGAACGGCTCGAAAATCCGCTCGGCGATTTCCTTGGTCATCCCGCAGCCTGTATCTGAGACCTCGATACAAAGATAATGGCCGGGCGCGAGCCCACGATGCGACGACACGTCGGACGGGAGAATGGCCTCATTGCGCGCCGACAAGGTGATGCAACCGCCATCCGTGATCGCGTCGCGGGCATTCAAGCAGAGATTCAGCAGGACCTGATGGAGTTGAGTCGCGTCGCCCATGACGCTCCAAAGATCGGCTCGAACCTGCGTCTGAAAGACGATGTTCTTTGGAAACGTGCTGACGACGATCGATTCCACCTCCCGTATCAGCTGGCCGAAAACAATCCTGGCACGCGCGACCTCCAACCCGCGGCCAAACGCTAGGAGTTGTTTCACGAGGTCGGAGGCGCGTTTAGCGCTCGATTCAATATTCTCGAGCACCCGCTCATTTTCTTTAGCACCCGCAGGAATCCTCAGCAGCTCCACACCCATTACGATCGGGACGAGCATATTGTTCAAATTGTGAGCGACCCCCGCTGCGAGGGTGCCGATGCTCTCTCGCCGTTGCGCGCGAATGACCTGCTGCTCGAGTCTGATTCGCTCAGTAATGTCGATAATGAATCCCTCCAAGGCCACGACGTTGCCGTCGCTTCCCTCCACCGCGACTCCCTGCTCCCAGACCCATTTTTCCACGCCCCCTGCGGCTAGGATCCGGTACGAAAGCCGGTAGTGCCGCCGTTCACGTCCGCCCGCGGAAATTTCGTCTAACACTCCCGGAAGGTCTTCCGGATGGATAAGCTGCGTATAGCGAATACCTCCCGGCCGGAGCAGTTCCTCGGACGGATAGCCGGTCAGTTCACGCGCGCCTTCACTGGAAAACTCCAAGGTGCCATTCGCGTCATTGGTCCGCCGATACGCCATGCCGGGAAGATTGCTCATCAACGTAGCCAGTGCCCGGCGACTTTCGCGCAGTGACTCCTCCGCCTCGACGCGATCGGTCACATCCTGCAAGGTGCCGGCGACGCGGATCGGCTGGCCGGCCGCATTTCGCTCGGCCTGACCGCGCGAGCGAAACCAGCGATAGGTCTTCGACTTGGTCAGCAACCGGCATTCAACATCATAGGGAAGGTGGTGTTCGAGGTGGGCCTGCAATGACCGCTGGACGCGCGCTAAATCTTCCGGGTGGATGCGCGACACGAAGGACTCGTCGCGGTCGTTCGCCAACTCCGGTTCGGTGAAGCCGAGCATTTCCTTCCAACGCGACGAATAGTAGGAGGAACCGGTGACGATGTTCCACTCCCAAAGGCCATCGCCTGCTCCGCGCAAGGCGCGGTTGAAACGTGCATCGCTTGCCTGTAACGCTTCGCTCGCTCGTCGATGTCCGGCGATGGCAATCGCAGGAAACAGACCAAAAAACGATAGCGCGGCCAAGTTGAGTTGAACCTGTGCGGTGCTGAGCTGTGGCCCGCCCCAGCTGCCGGACGTGTACTCCTGGTCCAGAATCGAAAACCATCCCGTGAGCGTCGCCACCACCAAGCTGGCAAGCGTCACGCCACGGGGTCCCAATCGTATGGCCGCCCAAATCACGAAGGGAATAGGAAGATACTGGGATACGATTGTCTGCAGCCATGGACCGCGAAAGGTGTAATTCAGCATCATGGCGAATCCCATACCCGCGACGATCAAAACCGCCTCCATCCGTCGGGGATGAAGCGTGAAGCGCTGCCACCTGCCCGCTCCCTGCCAGGCGATAATGGCCGGAGTCAGCAGGACCACGCCAAGCACGTTACTCAGCAACCAGGGACGCCAGATGTCCCAGAACGGGGTGAGAAGATCCTGGGCTTTGAGCGCAAACGTTCCGGCAGTGGCACTAATCAGGTTGCTCAGCAGCGCTCCAAACAGAAACAGCGCGATGAGTTCTTGTACGCTGCCTAAATTCGGACGACGAGACCCGAAGCGCTGAACGAGCAACGCTCCCACCACGGCCGTCGCGCAGTTGCCCAGATGCGTAAAGAGCCAGAGGTGAAATGGCCAGCGCGATCCTTGATAGTTAAACAGGAAACTCGCGACGAAGGTCGCCCCAATCAGGACGGGCCAGTGCTTGCGGTCCGAGATTAACAATCCCGCCAGAAACACTCCACTTGGCAGCCAATAGCTTGCCTCGAAATTCAACCTCGTCGTCAACGTTCGTGAAATCATCGCACACGCAAAATAAGCGGAGGCGAGAATTAGGGCGCGAACCCAGGGCCGTGCAGGAAGTGAGGCTGGTTCTAACATCGAAAGAAGGGCAAACTGCGGGTTTGCGTCAGTGTGATCGTCACAGTCCCGGCGTGGTTACGGCAGAAAACAATTTTAGATTCCGACGCTACTCCGCTGAGTTCGATGATCCCATGGCCCGGGAGAAAGACACAAAGGCTCCTGATTACAAACCGCTAACTCCTCGTAATTACCGCACTGCTTAGGCATGGACAGCCAACCGATGAGGACCCACGTCGGGCTCGGAACGCTTCGTTTCCATTCGCAACAGATCTGACGCCACCACGTCGTAAACAGTCGGGTTTCGGTCAAAAACGCGGCAAGTGTCCGGTCTGGCCAAGCCGCCGACCTGATCCGTTCGCTAGGCAGGTATTCGCACCTGCCCAGCGACCAACCTACTCCCAAGAACTCGGGGGGCAATGAACGCCGTGACACTGCTCAGGTCACAGCACTGTCAGTCGAACGCGTTACCGAGCCACTTCTGGAAGTGTTCACCCAGAACCGGCACCGGCTTGAACTCGCCATTTACAGCAGCTACCAAACCCAGCACCCATAACACGAGTAGACCGATCCATGCGGCAAGGCTGATGAGCCAGCCGATGAATGGAATAAATGCCAGGACGAAGCCTCCAATCATGAGCGCAATCGCGGTCAAAATCAGACCGAGAGACTGCCTGAGATGATACGCTCCGATGCGGGTCTTCTTATTGGAGTGAATAATGATCGCCACAATAAATCCGACCAAGGTGATATAGCTGATAATCGCCGTCGATTTATCTTCAGTCGAAACCGGGCTAACAGAAGTGGGAGGAATGAAAGGATCCATGGACTAAGGGCATGACGGAAATCGTGCCTGACGCAATAGAGCAAGAGGTCCCTTGATTACGGTCTTCGCCTTTCGGCCCATCCTGTCCTTGCACCGGCGCGAAAGCCGTAGCCTGACTTTAAATTGAATCGGACTGAAAGCCAGAGGGCCGGGCCTCCTGGCCCTGCCCTCGTCCTCTTGACTCAACGCCCCGCGACATCACGAGGCGACCGTTCAAAGCTCAGCGCCCGGTCTCAAGGTTGCACGCGGACCACAACGCCCGCTCCGGGAGCGGTGCTATAGTTCGAAATGTAGATCGCCCCGTCAGGGCCAATCGTCATTCCGCCTGGCATCACAAGCCCTTCGGAAACGATCGTCTGCACGACTCCCGTTCCGGCGTTGACCCGAGCAAGGCGACCTGCCGCCTCGGGCGCCAGCAGGCCGTTGGTGTCCAACTCCAGGACATACAGGTTTCCGGCGGCGTCGAACTCGAGGTCGATAACGTTGGTGAAACCTTCCGCGTAAACCTGCGGGTGGGCCCCAGGCACAACCCGATAGATTCGCGCTCCCCCCACGGGAAATGGAAATCCAGTCAGCTCGCTCACATAAAGTGCACCGTCCGGGCCACGGACCACATTCGTCGGAACCGTCTCCATCGGGAGCACCGCTGGAAACGGCGGCTGAGGCAGAAACGGAGGGGTCGCGACATATCGAACTGGAAAGATCGCCACAACCGAGACGCGCCCGTTTGCGGCGATCGACAGGAGCGAATTACCACCCGCATCGGTAACAAAGGTGGCACCGGGTTCGTTCCACACTCCATTCGGATTACTGTCCGGCCCGCGCCCGTCAGGATCGCGGGCGCCCTCCACTGCGGCCAAATCGGCTATGAGTTTCAATTTTCCACTCGGATTCAATTGAAACGCCCCTCCCATCATCGCTCCTTGCGCCCCCAGTTCTGCGTCGCGCACCGCGGGATTCTGCCCCAGTCCGATTGTCAAAACACCGGTGCCGAGTTGTCCGAACGATATAGCCGACGGTCCGTTCGCGGCAAAACCGCCTTCCCTCGCTAGCGAAGGGAGACCTTCAATGAGACGCGTCTGCACTCCTTTGAACAGGCGTGTCACCGAACCCGTGAGTCCAAAGCGAACGGGTCCTTCCGCCCCGTCCAAGGTCGGACCGTTTCCGCCTGTCCCTGCTTCGGCAATATAGAGCGCGCCATTCGGTGCAAAATCCAAACCGCGCGGGTTATTGAGCCCCGTCGCGACCACTTGAAGTTCAGCGGCGCGAGCCGCCCCTGTGATTGCGATCACAGAGACAAGGCAGGAGACCAGCGCCGCGCGGCGAAATGAGCGCGGCTTTTGCCGGGTTCCTTCAACTACAGCCGATACCGGACCGGTTGTCTCAGCATCGGGTTGAGCGCCATACGCTACATTGATTTCGGATACAATCATTGGGTTGTGCATTTTGGAATCGGACGTTGGACGATATATCGAACACGGGTGCGCCACGAAGCGCAGCTGCCTCGGATTCGAGGCAGGGATGGGAATGAGGATACTGCAGGACCAGCGCAAGCCGCACGAAGTCCATTACTTCAGAATCCGCCATTCAGCGGTTGTCTCCATCAGGCACATCAAACATAATACGTACCAGGTTTTCCCGACGCGGCCGCCTGGAAGACCTTTTCCGCAATATTTAGACGATAAGCGTCGCCCCTCGGGGCCGGCCATCTCAGGTCAAACGCCGCGCGGCGGCCTGAGCCTTGAGGCACAACTCTGCAGCCTTGAACGCATGAGCCTGGGTCATTGCTCGTTCCGTCCGATTCAAGCAATCGAGGATCAATTCCCCAAAGAACCGATAGCCTACCTTTCCTGCGACCGGAAGGTGATGCTCACCTTTGGCGTCCACCAGATAGACATGGCTGCCGCTCTTGTCGCGCGCAAGATCCAGATTTTTTCGGAGCTCGATGCTGCCCTTCGTCCCCAGAATAAAGGTCCGCCCATCTCCCCAGGTACTCAAGCCGTCCGGCGTGAACCAATCGACCCTGAACTGATTCGTCGCACCGTTCGTGGCCACAAAGCTCGCGTCGCCGAAGTCTTCCAGTTCCGGTGTGTCCGCGTTGGCAAAGTTCCCGACCGCAGCGTGCGTCACGGTGGCATCGGTGGCACCCGCAAACGTCAGGAATTGTTCACATTGGTGGCTGCCAATATCACAGAGAATTCCACCGTAGTTCTCGCGCTCGAAAAACCAGGCGGGACGCGAAGCTTTATTCAAACGATGAGGCCCCAGGCCCACCACCTGCACCACCCGGCCAATCACGCCATCCCGCACCAGGTCCGTGGCGAACATACTGGCCTCAGAGGTGAGCCGCTCACTATAGTAAACCATATACTTCCGACCGGTCCGCGCCGCGACCACTCTTGCTTTTTCCAGCTGATCCAAGGTGGTAAACGGAGCCTTGTCCGTGAAGTAATCCTTGCCCGCCTCCATCACCCGGCAACCGAGAGCGCCCCGCTCGGACGTCACCGCCGCGGCCGTCACGAGTTTCACTCCGGAGTCGTTTAGAATTTCGTCCAGTGCACGCGCCGGTTGCGCCTGGGGAAATCGCCGGCGAAACGCCTCGACCTTTTTTTCGTCGGGATCGAAAACCCATTTGAGTGTCGCACCGGTATCGATCAAGGCACTGCACTGGCCGGTGATGTGCCCGTGGTCGAGATGCGCGGCGGCAAACACGAACTCACCCGCCTTCACCACCGGCGATGGCTTGGGTCCGGGGGCGTAGGCGGTGTTTTCCACGGGGGCCGGTGCTCCGGCGGCACGCGTGATCTGTGGGATCAGACTGCCGGCCGCCATGACTCCGGCGGAACGAGTGATAAAATGACGACGATTCATGGGGTGAGATGGGCTGCACTTGATCGCGGACCGTCTTGACTCGCAAGGCCGAGCCGACACTCGGAAGTTTTTTTCCGCATGCTGGCTGGAACAAGTAGCATCCGTGATTATGGGTCTGGGGTGCAATCGCTCGACTTGGCCGATGCTCACGGCGAACCCTTACCGGAGGAGGACCTCGTCGCGATGGGCGTGTTTTTGACGGCTAAGGAAGCTCACGAGCACGGTCTGGTTATCCTGGCCCTAGGCTGGCCGTACTGGGTGGAGAATGCGAGTGAGCGGTACCGGTTGCTCGTCGAACGCCCCGCCGTGAACGCCGTACGACGACCTCTCGCCGCCTACGCACAGGAACGCGGCGGGTGGCCCCCACCGGCAATTGCGGATCCGTGGATCAGCCATTCCTTCGCCTGGCTCACGCCCCTTCTGTGGTCAATCATGGTTCTCGCCTGCTTTGTGCAACAAACCCCGTGGGTGGAGGCCGGCTTACTCGATCCCCGCGCCATGATCGATCGCGGTGAATGGTGGCGCGCGGCCACCGCCCTTTTTCTCCATGGCAGTGCTTCCCACGTAATCTCGAACGCGCTGAGTGGTATTCTCGTCTTCACCGCAGTCGTAGCGACATTTGGCCTTGGTCGAGGTTGGCTGCTCGTCGCCATCGCATCGGTCGGAGCCAATCTTGCAATGGCTGCCGCACACTACCCTACCGACTACCGTTCGTTGGGGGCGTCCACGGCGATCTTCGCCGCCGTGGGCTTGCTGACGGGCCGCGCCATCCGTGTCGTTGCCCGGTCTCGGCACCCGCACCGCTGGCGGGCAATGTTTGTTCCCCTGGTGGCCGGAATGACCGTCCTGGCGCTTCACGGCGCGGGCGGAGCCAACGTCGATCTCGGCGCTCATCTCGCTGGTTTTGGCGCCGGGCTCGGACTCGGGTTTGTTTTCGGTCTACCACGATTCATAGTAGGGTCCGTGGCGGATCCGAGATCCAACGCGAGGTCCGCGTGATCTCGGACGCCCCGGAGCGACCTTCCGGTGTAAAGCAAACGACTTCGACGCTGTCCGCACGTCGTCGGCCTGCACCACAGCAGAACGGCTCCCGGCAATCGTTTGGAGCACAGCCGGGCCGGCGGGGGGATCCGCAATCAGCCTGAGTGTCGAGACGCTCGGCTCGGCGAGTGCCCCCACACTCAGGCTTTGCAGGGGATTGTTACCCAACCGGGACAGCACGCATCCGGCGCGCGGCTCCGGCCCGCAGGACACCCAGCAGAACGATCGCCAAAAAGCTGGTTGGTAACCCTTCCGGCACGCTCGCGGTAGGCGGTTCAGGATTCGGAATCACCACTCCCAACGCCGAGATCGTCACATCATCAATCCCCAAGCCGTCATTTGAGCCCGTGGCCACGAAATCGGTCCAACGCAGCCACACCGTCGAACCTGCCGCAAGGTTGAGACCGCTAAGGGTGGACGAGACCGCCGACTGGTTGGCCGCCGCGTTGCCGTCGAGCAAGCCAAGTGTTCCTGCGGAAATCGGTGCGACGAAGTCGAGCGCGTCAAAGTCCAGCCACGAACCCGTCGTGAGCGACGTCGCGTCCAAGCTATAGGAAAAATCGAGTCGATCAACCCGTCCGATCGCCCCCAGCCGCCATTGCTCGCCCGTATATGCGACGATCAAACTCGTGATCGTTGCACCGGTCTCGTTCGTGACCACGGTGCCAATTGCAGATAAGATCGAGCTTGTACGCAACGTGCCGAAGGCTCGCTCGGTTGAGGAGGCCTCCCCGAAACTGTAGGTATTGCCGGTCGCGGAACTTCCGGTGCCGGCCGCGTAGGTGGCGTTCGCCCCGGAACCGGTCTCCGCAAAACTCCAGCCCTCGGGAATCGTGGTGTTTGTTGTGCCCGCGTTCGCGAGCGTATCGAAGTTTTGGATAACGGGAACACTGAACTGGCCAATGGTCGTCGCAGTGGCGTGGCTAACAATGGCGGCGAGCAGGAAGACTGCGCGCGGGAGACATAGGTTGATCATAGGAGGAACGAGTTAAGACGCCGGAGCCGGATCAGTGAGGGTTCTGTGCGAATACTCCGACGCGGACATGGACCACCCGTCAATGGGCCCAAATCCCCAATTCAAGGGCCGGAGGAGGGTCGAAAATACCCGTTTTCGCAGGAACCGAACCGATTTTTGCCCAATGACTCCAGCCGTTCACCTCGCCTGCTCTTGGAGCCGCCCTCAGCGTTGACCGAATCCCAAGATCAACCGAGAATCGATTACAGATTTCGGCGGCTGCGCCGCAAGTAGATGGAGCGCTTCGCGAACGCTTTCCGTTCGCCCCGATACGAATCAATAAAGCATGAAAATGGCGGACCAAAAACCCGACACTCGATTGTCACGCTGCTGCTGCGTTGGCGCCCACTCCAAGGCCGATCATTCCGCCAAACAAATCTTGTTCCGTTTCTCACATTCCACGAAGGATGACGTATGAGCGACGACGTGCAGAAACTCCGACTGAAGCCGCGTGCATCTGCTGGCGCGCCTGTCTCATCTGCGCTCCGGACAGAGCCCGGTCCGCCCGATGGCGCGGTTGAAAATTCGAATCGTCCAGGCGGAGCGGAGCCCGAGCGGATGGCTCCGCCTCCCTTACAGCCTAACCTCGAAGCCGGTAGCGAGTCCGCCAACGTGAGCCCGAAAACGCCCGGTGCTTTTCAGGGCGCAAACCCTCCCCCCATTGCTACGCCGCCGCCACCAGCTGTCCGCCGCGCCCAACGCGCCGTTCTCGTCCTGGGTTCCCTTATCTTTCTGCTCTTCGTTGGAGCCGGTTTCCTCGCCTACCGGCTTATCGTTCGTCCGCCCGTCGCCGATCACTCCGAAAGTGTGCTCGGTGCGTTCGAGAACCCGGCCCCTTCCTTGTTTTCGTCTCAAGAACCCGCACCAGCGGAGCCAACGGTCATTGCGTCCGAACGCGCGACAGCGCCGCCGATAGGCCCTGTTCCTGCATCCGAACTTGCCCCTTCACCTTCCCTTCACCTGCCGGGAGAAGACGCCGGAGCCGCGTTTCGTTCCTGGGTTGATAATGTCAAAATATCCGGCGTGCGCGTGGGTTCGAATCCGCGGATTTTGGTCGGAAAGGTCTCGTTCAATCGTGGCGACGTCGTTGATGAGAAACTTGGAATCGTTTTTGTTGGATACGACCAGGATCGACGCATGGTACGTTTTCAGGATTCGTCGGGTGCCATCCTGGAGCGGTCCGATCGCGTCATCGTTCCGGCCAATGCGCCGCCGTCAGCGGCCTCTCGTGAGCCAAGCCGCTGATACCTCCCCGGACTTGGCCGCGGCTATTTTTTGATCAGCCCGATCCGTTGGCGAAATCGCTTTAGCCATTTGGCGTCCGAAGCTGCCCGACGCACTCACGTGCGGCCAAGATGCCGCCCGGGAGCGGTGACGGCACCCAGACGTACAAAATAAAAGGGGCGCGACTGCGCCCCGTCCGGCTTTAACGGCTCAGCGCCGGAAGGACTTCGTGAAATCCTCGGTCGCCGTCTCCACCACTTTCTTTTCGTGACGCGAGTCGGCGATCAGCTGGTTGAGCTTTTGTTCCCAGGCGGCACTGTCCATTGGCAGCTCAATCGTTTCATTCTTCAACGACGAGTAGAGCAGAACATTGGCCAGCTCCACCGAGCCCATGCCCTCGGCTCCGGGAGCGATCAACGGTGAGCCGTCGAGGATCGCATCTACGAAGTTCTGCATGAGAATCCCGTGCGGATTGGTCGCGGTCTCGAATGGAATCTCGACATTCCACACCTCGGGCTTCGCGAAACCGCTCTTCGAGGTCCTGCTGAACTCGATCATGTCCGCGTCATTCCGGTTGAAGGTGAGCTTGTTGTTTTCGAGCACAACTTTGCCGCGCGTTCCGCAAATTTCGAAACGGTTCGTGCCGGGGGCCTCGCCCGTCGACGAGACGAACACGCCGGTGCCTCCGTCCGCCCATTCCAAATACGTCGTGATGTTGTCCTCGACTTCGATGTTGTGGAACCGGCCAAGCTGACAGAAGCCGCGCACCTTTGCCGGCATGCCGCAGAGCCACTGGAGCATGTCGAGTTGGTGCAGGCACTGGTTGAGCAGCACGCCGCCGCCCTCGCCTTTCCAGGTCGCCCGCCAGCCGCCGCTCGCATAGTACGCCTCGGTGCGGAACCAGTCGGTGATGATCCAGTTTACCCGGACGATCTTGCCGAGCTCGCCGCTCGTGATGAGATTGCGGATTTTTTGATAACGCGGCTCGACGCGCATCTGGAACATGCCCGCGAAAACTTGCTTCGGGTGCTCGTTTGCCACGGCGATGAGCCGTTCCGCGTCCGCCTTGTGGGCCGAGATCGGCTTCTCGATCATGACGTGCAGGCCGTTCTTCAACGCATCAATGCCGATCGTGGTATGAAGAAAATGAGGGGTCGCCACCACCAGCGCGTCGATCTCGCCAGAGCGGATCATCTCGTCGCAACTCGCGTAGGTTTTCAGACCGGGACGCCCTTCGAAGGGCTTGAGGCCGGGCGCGTACGCGTCGCTGACGGCGCTAAGAGTGCAGCGCGAGATTTTGTTATCGAGCAGATAGCTCGTGTGAAACTTGCCGATGTTGCCGAGACCGACGATACCGAGACGAACGTTTTTCATGAGGTAGGGGCGACTATCGGCTCGGAACTTTTTGGGCGGCAACTTCTTTTTCCGGCCACGTGCCGTCTCTCATCCAGCCCACCGGCATCAGCAGCCGCTTGCCAGCGTCAGATTCCGAGCCTACGACTGTTCTGTCCGGCGTAATTTCCACCCCGTCCCCCTCGCCCGTCATGCCACGTTCCCTCGCTCTGAGTCTCACGTTTTCCGCGCTCGTCGCCCTGGGCGCCGCGCCTTTGAACGCCGCCGAAAAGGCCGCATCGCTCCTCGACAAAAGCGGCAATCCCGCCGGCTTTCGCACCCTCGCGATCGGCGACGCCGCGCCGGATTTCGCTCTGCCGGGGATCGACGGCAAAACGCATCGTCTCGCCGACTTTGCCCGCCCCGACGTGCTCATGGTGCTGTTCACTTCGAATCACTGTCCGACGTCGCACGGCATCGAAGAGCGCTTGAAAAAACTGCGCAACGATTACCGCGGTCGCAGTTTCGGGCTGGTCGTGATCAACCCCAATCATCCCGATGGACTCAGCGTCAACGAGCTCGGTTACGGTGAATTCGGCGACTCCTTCGAGGAAATGAAGCCCTACGCGGAAAAGAACGGCTGGGATTTTCCGTATTTGTATGATGGAGACAAACAGCTCACCGCCCGCGCCTACGGCTGCCTGGCCACACCGCACGTTTTCCTTTTCGACCGCGCGCGCATGCTGCGTTACGCCGGCGCGTTTGACGACTCCCGGTATCCGCAGGAGGAGACGGTGAGTAAACATTATGTGCGCGACGCGCTCGAGGCGATGTTAGCCGGCCGACCGGTCGCGGTCGAAATGACCAAGCCTTTCGGTTGCTCCACCAAGTGGCGGGAAAAGCGCGCGGGCCACGTCGCCACCGAGAGCAGCTGGACAAAGATCCCCGTAAACCTGGACAAGATCGATGCCGCCGGGATCGCCGCCCTGCGGGCTAATCCCACCGAAAAATACCGGCTCATCAATGTCTGGGCCACGTGGTGCGCGCCCTGTGTCGAAGAATTCCCCGCGCTCGTCGCGATCTCCCGCAAGTTCGACCTGCGTGAATTCGAGTTGATCACGCTCAGTATGGACGATCCCCGGCACGAAGCCAAAGCCCTGGCGTTCTTGCAAAAGCAGGGCGCAGGGCTGACCAAGCGGAAGCAAACATCGGTGGACAAAGAAGGCCGCCGCACCAACCACTACCTTTATACCGGCGCAAGTCAGGATGCCTTGGGCGCGGCCCTGGATTCCGAATGGCCCGGCCCGCTGCCGCACACCGTCCTCGTGGCCCCTGGCGGCAAGATCGTCTGGCGGCACAACGGTGTCATCGATCTGGATACGGCGATTGCGACCATCGTCCGGGAAATGACGCCGTATTATCAGCCGCCAAAGCCCTCCACGCCCCCCGGCAAAACCGAGTGATCGGACCACCGGTTCGCCTTCGCTTGATTCATTTTCCCCTTCTGTTTTCGCCTTTCCCACCATGCGCCTCCGCCTGATCTCCACCCTGCTCCTGGTTTCGCTCGTCGCTCCCGTGGGCGTTCAGGCCCAAACGGCCGATTCGCCGCCGGCCAGGAAAGCCGCCGGCGCGGCCGCGAAGAAAGCCGCCGAGCCCGCGCTCAAATGGCAGGATGTGACCCATTGGGGCGTCGAAGGCCGCGCGTTCGACGACTTGGAGCGCAAGCGTTGGTTCGATCGATTCCCAGCCGCCGCCGAAGGACGTGTGACCGACGCGGTTTGGCGACTCAGTCGCGACAGCGCAGGCATGATGGTGCGATTTAAAACCGATGCGACCTCGCTCTGGGCCGACTATACGCTGTTCAACGAACGTCTGGCCGGAGCCAACATGACCGCCATCGGTGCGAGCGGACTCGATCTCTACGCCCGCGACGGTCAGGGCCCGTGGCGCTGGGTCGGCGTCACCCGGCCCGCTGGAAAAATTGTTCGTCAGGAAATCATCTCGGGCCTCGCCCCCGGCTTCCGCGAGTATGCCGTGTACCTGCCGCTTTATAATGGCGTCGAAAACCTCTCGATTGGGGTGCCGCCGAATGCGAAGTTCGAGCCGATGGCGCCACGTTCCGCCAAGCCGATTGTGTTCTACGGAACGTCGATCACGCACGGCGCAAGCGCCTCTCGTCCCGGCATGGTGCACACCGCGATTCTCGGCCGCCGCTTCGATCACCCCGTGGTGAATCTCGGCTTCTCC
>JBBQEG010000114.1:0-13571 GCA_038320495.1 Opitutales bacterium
ACTTCGGCTGCGTCATAATATACGAAATGGCCGACGCGATGATGGGGAATGCGGCGGAGCTTTGTCCATTCGCGGAGGGTGCGGATCGACGGTTCGCCCCCAGCGGGAAAAATGCCGCTGGCGCGAAGACCGATGATGTCAGTGAGCTGGGAGCTGAAGCAGGGAGCGGAAACGGTGGGAGGATTCATGCAACAGGCCGCGTGTCCACGCGTGCGCATGAAAAAGCCCGCAACCGGCCAGGGTGCGGGCTTTGCGGTGCGACGGGTCGCACGGGGGTAATCACGCGGCTGC
The DNA here is from genome assembly GCA_038320495.1 of Opitutales bacterium. Taxonomy (GTDB): domain Bacteria; phylum Verrucomicrobiota; class Verrucomicrobiia; order Opitutales; family Opitutaceae; genus ER46. Next base: position 292 of record JBBQEG010000114.1, read on the forward strand.
TTTTACCTCGGTGACCGGCACGGGCATTTCGTCACTGGCGATGGCAGGATCACGACGCTTCTGGGGCATGATGCTAAAAAACGCTTCGCCATCAGCGGCGGTCTTTAGATCGAGGTAATGTTTCCGGATGATGCTTTCCGAGTTGCCGGCCTGCAACGCCGCTTCGCCCATCGAGCGGAACTTGGCCACATGCATCGAAATGAACGTATGCCGCATGATGTCGTGGGACAGGCCAAAGGTCTGGGCGATCCGGGCGCGCTCATGTTGGAGGTTTGCCGGGATGATGGGAAATGCGTCCAAGGGATAGACCGTTAACCAGGCGGCGAGGTTCGGCTGGATCGTGACGTTCCGCTTCATCCGCACTTTCGAAACCTCGGGTTCAATGTGGATGACGCCGGTATCGAGGCGGACCTGTTCGCGCTTCAGTTTCAGGATCTCACCGGCGCGAAGGCACGGACGAATGCCGGCAAAAAGAGCCAAGGCAAAAAAGGGCACGTAGGCGCCGCCCGCGAGTTTCTCGACGTGACGCATCAGTTTCTCTGCCTGTTCGGTGGAGAGGGTCTTCGCGGACCCGCGCCGGTGTGCAATACGAAGGTGAGGAACCTTCTCGAGCGGGTTCGTCGCCAACCAATCTTTGAAGAACGCAAATTTGAAAAACGTAAAGAGAATGCCCCGGCGATTGTTGAACGTCTTCGGACTGGCGTTGCCTCGCTGGCAGTGAAGGGCAAGACCATCCCGCGAGAGTTGGGAGAGGGTCTGGTTCGGGAAGTGCTTTTTAAGCATCTCCAATTGAAGCCGGATGTCCTTTAGCTGGCAGGCGGAGAGAAGATCCCGGTCGTGCTCCTCTTGCTTGGTCGCCAGGTAGGCGGCCGCCGCATCGGTAATGGAGATTTCGCGGTCCGGAGAGCGGTAGTTGGTGAGCCCGTAATCGAGGTAGAATGATAACGACCTGGGGGCATCGGCAAGGCGACGGAACGCGGCCTCTGCCTCCCGTAGCTGATCGTCATTCAAGAACGTGGAGGTCGCGCGAACGTTGCTGGCAGCTTGGGCGGCCTGCGCCTCGAGGACCGCCATTTCGGCGCCGGCCTCCTGGCGGGACTTGAAATTCTTACGGACACGGAGGCCGTGAAGCCAACCGGAGACTCGCCATGAGGTGACGCCGTTGCGATTTTCAAACCGGGTGACGTCGAATGTGCTATCGGGCATATTAGGTTGCCACGTCAACTGGCAACCTAGGCGACGATTTTTGCTCCTCAGAGGAGAAAACTGGCGGAGAGGGAGGGATTCGAACCCCCGGGACCTTGCGGCCCAGCGGTTTTCAAGACCGCCGCGATAGACCACTCTGCCACCTCTCCGGACTCTGACCCGGACTGTGAACCCGCACTCCGTGCGATGTCACAGGCCGCCCACACGTGAAAGTGCCAAACACTACAGCGCAAGCAGAACTTCTGATCTCCTGAGCTCCAGGTTCAACTGGCACGACGCCGCAGGCAACGAGGCCGGCGCGGTACGACATGAGCCGGCACGAGGGCGGCCGGACGCGGCTCCGCCCGCCCGACTTCAGTTCACCTCAGGATCGTCCGGTTCTCCCGCGAGCAGGCGCCACTCCGCGCCTTCGCGGCCGAGCACGGTTCGCCAGAGGCTTTCGTCCTGCGAGTGCGTCAAGAGATCCTCCGGCACGTCGGCCACGATCCACGTGTGCACCGACATCTCGTTTTCCAACTGCCCCGCAGACCACCCGGAATAACCGAGAAACGCCCGCAGATGAGTGTCCCCTTCCTCCAGGAGCTGCGTCGCCTTTTCGGGCTCGATGCCGAAATGGAGCCGAAATCCGTCGTCCCGTGTCTGCCAGGCGGCGAGCACGAGTTGTTCATTCTGCACGGGGCCGCCGGTATACAGCGGTACGCCGCTCAAGGGCCCGAGCGCGAAATCACCGCTCAATTCGCCGAGCCGCTTGCCCATCGGACGGTTGAGTACCACGCCCATCGCGCCTTCCGCCGTGTGCGACGACATGAGCACCACGGCGCGCCGGAAATTCGGATCCTTCATCGCTGGATGCGCGAGCAGCAACGATCCCGCCAGCGTATCACGTGAACTTCTGCTTCGCTCGCGCATCACATTTTCAAGACGGACCGGGGCCTGGCCTCAAAGTTTCAGAACTTTCACCCCGGCGTCGGCCAACAGGGGCTCCACCAGGGGATCGTTCGCGTAATCGGCCCGATACCTGATCTCCGCAATTCCCGCGGCCGCCAGAATCTTCGCGCAATTGATGCAGGGAAAATGCGTGACGTAAGCCACGCACCCTTCGACCGAACTTCCACGGCGCGCCGCATCCGCCACCGCATTCTGCTCGGCATGCACCGTAGCCTGCTCGTGGCCATCCCGCACCCGCGAAACATGCGGCGTCGCCGGAAGAAACCCGTTATAGCCGGCTGCCACCAGGCGGTTTTTCCGCTCGCCGCCCGTCACAATCACACAGCCCACTTGCAGGCGCTCGCAGATGGAGCGCGACGAGATGAGCACCGCAGTTGCCATGAAGTACTCATCCCAGGACGGACGATGGGGAAAGTTCCTGGCCGCTTCCGCAATCAGATCCACCGGTAAGACCGCAGCGGACGGAACCGCGGAAACGTCAGACAGGACTGGGAACGCAGGAAGGCTCATGAATGTGGGCGGAACTCTGGACAGGATCCGCGACGCGGGCAACCTTCGTTCCGGAAATATCGCAACCCGCGATCCCTCCGTTTCCCTACCCATGCAGCGCACCCTTGAACCTGAGTTGCTCGATTCGCTGCCCCCCGATCACCCCGATGCGCAGCACAGCCGACGCGACCTGAGACTCACCAATGCGGTGTTGGGCAACCACCGGTGGCTGGGGCGCACCTTACCTCGGCTCGTGCGCCAAAACGAAACCGCCCTCGAACTCGGCGCGGGGACGGGCGGGCTCGGGCGGCGGTTGCATCGGGCCGGCGTTAACGTGGACGGACTCGACCTCTGGCCGCGCCCCAAAAACTGGCCGGCGTCCGCCACCTGGCACCAGGGCGATCTGAAAACGTTTTCCGGCTACGGAGATTATTCGGTCCTGATCGGAAACCTGATCTTCCATCAGTTTTCCGATTCCGATCTCACGGCCCTTGGCTCAGAACTCCGCCGACGGACGCGCGTGATCGTCGCCTGTGAACCACATCGGCGGCGGATTTCCCAAATGCTCTACCGGAATCTCGCGCCGCTCTTTGGCGCCAATCACGTCACGCTTCACGATGCCAATATCAGCATCGCCGCGGGCTTTCGCGGAAACGATCTGCCCCGGCTGCTCGGTCTCGCAACCGACACCTGGTCCGTGACGTGTACGACCACCCTTCTGGGTTTATATAGGATGGTCGCAATCCGGCGCCAACCCGCTGCGGTTGCCGGACCGACATACCCGTGAATTCAACCCGCTGCTATCTCGCGAGCCTTTCCTATCGACCTGTGATTACGAGGTCACTGCCGCCCCGTGTCATTCACCTCTCACCGCGCCACTCCTTCGCGCGTTCCACGAGATTTGAGCTCCGCTCCCGCTCGAATCAGCTTCAGCGTCAGTGAAATTCTGAACCATGCAGGCTATTGAAATCGTGGGAGGAGGCCTCGCGGGACTGTCGCTCGGGATCGCCCTGCGACGTCATGGAATTCCGGTTACGCTCCACGAGGCGGGATACTATCCGCGACACCGGGTTTGCGGAGAATTCATCGCGGGGCTGTCACCCGCGACGATCGCGCGCCTCCAGCTGGACGAGGCGCTGGCCGGCGCGCTCGTGCATCATGACGTAGCCTGGCATCTTCCCGGTGAGGCCCCATTCGTCCGAAGACTGCCCGCGCCGGCGCTGGGCCTGAGCCGCCATCGTCTCGATGCGCGCATGGCGGATCAGTTCGTCGCCTTGGGAGGCGAACTGCACACCCGGGCGCGCATCATCAACGATCCTGACGGTTCCCCCGAGGCATCCATCCCGGGTCGCGTTCACGCGTACGGTCGCCGGCGCGCCCCCAATTCGCGATGGCTGGGGCTCAAGGTTCACGTCCGTGATTTAACACTCGTGCGTGAACTCGAACTGCACCTCGGCGACGGCTGTTATGTCGGGCTCAGCCGGATTGAAAACCAGGAGGTCAACGTATGCGGCCTGTTTCAGCGCCGCGCGATCAGCGAACGCGGTGCGACCGTCCTGCTCGCCTATCTGTGGGCGGCGGGCTTGAAGGACCTCGCAGGCCGGATCGAAGGCGCGTCCGTGGATGAAGGGTCATTCTGTGCCGTGGCCGCGGTGGAGTTTGATCGCGAGGTGCACGTGGCGCAGGGAATTTACCTCGGTGACGCCGCCGCGATGATCCCGCCGTTTACCGGCAATGGCATGGCGATGGCGTTTCAGAGCGCAGAGTCGGCCCTCAACCCGCTGCTCGATTTCGCACATGGCAAAACCGAATGGGAGGCAACGTGTGCCGCCACTCGGGCGGCGCTTCACGCCCGGTTCCGGCTGCGACTCGCCTCGTCAGGAGCGCTGCACCCCATTCTCCTCCAAGCGCGGTGGCAGCGCTGGCTCGCACGACTCGCCCGGGCGCGACTCCTCCCGTTTCGCGCGCTGTACGCGGCGCTCCACTAAGCGCGAGCAAGCCGATCGCAACGATGGGAAATCATCCGATGAGTTCCGCGGATAGGACCTACCCAACGACTACGCCGGAGCTATCGATCACTCGATTTGCCCGATGTTGAAGGAATTTTCCTACCCGCGAGTTTCCAATTTCGATTTCGTCGGTCAGAGTCAGAACTCGACTGCAAGCGACACGAGGTCGGACGCTTACTCTCCTCTACCCTCCTTTACTCTCCTCTGCTCTGCTCTGCTCTCCCGCCCGCCCAATTTCCCCCGGCAACCACGCTCACTCCATTTACCGAATGTATCTTCACGCGCTCGCCACCGCCGTTCCCGCCGCCACCTACACTCAAGCGGATTGCTGGGAGATCTTTCAGAGCTCAATCGTGCGCGAACGGCTCAAACGGCGGACAACCCTCATCCTGCAATCTATTCTCCGCGGTGATCACGGCATCGATAAACGTCACTTCGCGATGCCGGACATCACTAATGTATTCGATCTCTCGCCCGATGACTTGAACGCGGCCTTTCGGATTGAGGCTCCACGTCTGTCCGCACGCGCGCTCACGTCAGCGCTGGAACAAGCCGGGTTGCGAGCAGATCAGCTGGACGCACTTCTCGTTTGCACGTGCACTGGCTATCTCTGCCCCGGCATCACGAGCTACGTGGCCGAGCAACTCGGCATCCGTTCCAACGCTTACCTGCAGGACCTGGTGGGCCTCGGGTGCGGGGCCGCGATTCCGACCCTGCGTTCGGCAAGCCATCTGCTGGCGGCCCATCCCGAGGCGATCGTTGCGTGTATCGCGATCGAGATCTGCTCCGCCGCATTTTACCTCGACGATGATCCCGGCGTAATCATCAGCGCTTGTTTGTTCAGCGACGGCGCGGCCGCCACCATCTGGCGGTCCACTCCGGGAAAGAGCCCGATGCGAGCCTTCGGTTTCGATACCGCACACCATCCGGAGAACCGCGACAAACTCCGCTTTGAACAACGGAACGGGAAACTGCGAAATCTCCTCCACCGCTCGGTTCCTGAACTCGCGGCCGATGCGGTGGCCGAACTGTGGAACCGTCGCGGGGAGCGACCGGTCGCGCGGGTGGTCGCACACGGCGGCGGACGCGATGTGCTCGAAGCCCTCACGCCCGTCGTGGCGCCGCATCACCTGGACGCCAGTGCCCGGATACTCCGCAACTATGGCAACATGAGCAGCCCCTCGGTCCTGTTTGCGCTCGAGGAAACGCTCAAGGAGGGAGCACCCAGTCACACGGGAGACCATTGGCTCGTCAGCTTCGGCGCCGGCTTCAGTGCTCATAGTTGTCGAATCGGCGACGCTTGATTCTCCGGCTTCACGCCGCTTTTCCTTCCGTCGAATTGTCGTCGCTCCCGTCACGCTTTCCCTGAGGCGTTGTGCCCATCGCCTTCCCCTGAGACCATAATCGAAGATCGAAACGCGAGCGCCATCGTCCGAGTTTCAGCGCGCCGGCGAACCGCCGCTACGGTCTTCACCGTTTTCTGCAATTGTCGGCTGGAATTAGAATCCCATTTGCTTCACTGATTCGCGCATGGCCTCTCTTGCCGATCTTGTCCGCTATTGCGACCAGCGCACCCGGCGTACCGCCTTCAAAGATGCCCCCGGCGCCTATAACGGCCTGCAGGTCGCGAACAATGGCACCGTTACCAAGATCGGCGCGGCCGTGGACGCAGGGTTGGTCCCGTTTCAACTGGCCGTCGCCGCTGAGGTGGATTTTCTGATTGTTCATCATGGCATCTATTGGGACATGCCTCGTCCTTTAATCGGGCCGGCCTTTGCGCGGGTGGCCACCCTGATACACGGCAATTGCGCTTTGTACTCAAACCACCTGCCACTCGACGGACATCCCGAGATTGGCAACAACGCCCTCCTCGCGAAACAGCTGGGATTGAAGCCGACGAAACCCTTTCTGGTCCGTGACGGCGAAGCGATTGGCTGCATCGCCGAGACGCGCCTCGAGCGCGCGGCGCTGCGGGCGAAGCTGGAAAAACTGTATAGCCGCGTAATCGCGATCGAATTTGGTCAAAGCAAGCTGCGCGGAGTCGCGTTTTGCAGCGGATCGGGAAATAGCGCCATTCCCGAACTGGCCGCCGCCGGCGTCGACACCCTCGTCACCGGGGAACTCCGCGAGGAGTGGTTCAACCGCGCGCAGGAAGACAGTCTCAACCTGTATCTGTGCGGCCATTACGCGACCGAGGTTCACGCGGTGAAAGCCCTGGCCGGGGAGCTCGCAAAAAAGTTCAAACTGCCGTGGACGTTTATTGCGACGGAAAATCCGCTCTGAGCGGGCAGCCACTTCTTTCCGCGGAAGGCACGGCATGAACGATGATTTCCCGTGGGTTTCGTTGCCGCGCAGTGGCGGACGCGAAGTTGAGTCTTCACTTCCGCTTCGTCCCCGTATTCCGTCGCCACTCCTATGAAAAAGATCGCGGTGCTCAATGGTCCCAATCTCGACCGCCTCGGCAAACGTGAGCCAGAGATCTACGGCAGCGCAACGCTGGCGGATCTGGAGCAGGCCCTGCGCGCGGAATTTGGCGCGGCGGCCGAGTTGGAATTTTTCCAGTCGAATCATGAAGGCGCCTTGATCGATAAGATCGGCGCGCTCGCGGATGCGAAGTTCGATGGGATCGTGATCAACGGAGGGGCGTTTACCCACACCAGCGTCGCCTTGCGCGACTCGCTCCTCGGCGCGCACATCCCGACGATCGAGGTGCATATCTCGAATTTGTATAAGCGCGAAGAATTCCGGCATACCTCGCTCACGGCTCCGGCTTGTGTGGCCGTGATCACCGGCCTCGGTCTGGAAGGTTACCACGCCGCGATTCGGTTTTTGCTGAAACGCTGAGCGGCCTCAAATCTCACACTGGAATTTCAGCTTTGCACCTCGATCCGCTTACTCCGGTCCGGCTTTCGGCAGCACGGTATCGACTTTCTTTCGGGCGCTCCAGGGATCGGAGTGAAACAGACATTCCTGTCTGTTCCGAGATCCCGAATCCAACCCGCAGAAAAATCAAACAGACAGGAATGTCTGTATCACCTCGATCCGCTTACTCCGGTCCCGCTTTAGGCAGCGCGGTATCAATCTCGACGTGTTGCGGGTGGTTGCGCTTTTCCTTCCGGCGCTCGTGCACGAGTCTCGGATGAAAGATTTGAGATCTGCCGTCTGAGATCTGGCGCTCAGGCCGTTTTACCACTGGAGCCACAGCCACACACCCACGTGGAGGGTGGCGCAGGCCGCGAGGGCGGCGCCGATATCGTCCGCGACGACGCCCCAGCCGCCGTGCAAGGACTGGAGTCGGCCGATGCCCAGCGGCTTGAGGATATCGAAAAAGCGGAAGAGCAGAAACCCGGCGAGCAACACCCCCCAGGCAGGCAAGACGTCCAGCAACGACCGCCAGCCCAGAAAGCATAACGGGATCACCACAAATTCATCGAGTACGATCGCCCCGGGATCCTTGCGGCGCAGGCGCAATTCGGCTTCACCGCAGAACGCCACCGCCAGGTACGCGCCGATGACGCTCGCCACCAGAATCGCGCCGATGCTGGCGCGCTGAAAAAAAACCACGAAATACAACAAGCCCGCCAGTGATCCCCAGGTTCCGGGCGCCGGGAGTTTTCGACCCAGAGGGCCGAGCGTGGCGCAGGCAATGACAAATCCGTTCGAGAAAATCCGGGGCCACCGCGGCTGCGTCAACGGCATGGTTCAAATCCCGGTCCGCTCAGGTCTGCAACACCTGCCAATGCCTCCGAAAATAGGATAAGCCCGACGTGATCGTCAGAACCGCGGACAGCGCAAACAGGCCCATGCCCATCAACCGCACGCCCGTCACCCAGTCGCTATCGGCACCGGAAAACAGCTCCGGAAAATCGTGGGAAAACATCCGCGCGCCGATCAGCCACCCAATGGCGTTCAGCTGCACAAACGTCTTCACCTTGCCGCCCGCATCCGCCTCGACCACTTGACCCTTGACCGCGGCGGCCATGCGCAGACCGGAAATGGCAAACTCACGACAGAGGATGCAAAGCAGCAGCATCATGGCGACAATGTTGTAGCCGGCGAAATAGTCGCCGTTCACCAAGGCAATCATCACTCCGATGACAAGCACCTTGTCGATGACTCCATCCATGAAACGACCGAACGAGGAAACAATATTGCGTTCCCGGGCGATTTTGCCGTCCAACCAATCAGTCAGCGCCGCTGCAATAAACAACCAGAATGCCGCGGTCGCCGCCCACTGGAACTGCGCATACATGAGCCCGACCACGATGAACATCAGTGGTATCCGGGAAATGGTCAGGATATTCGGCAGATTTAGCATGCGGGCGCTGGACGCTCTGAGGTAAAACACGCGATGGCCGGGTGAAAGCAAGCGCGGACATCCTGACGGGCCGGTCTTCGCCAGTGGCTCAGTGGGGCCTATAGCGGACGGCGATCCGGCCCTTCGTAGCGGGAACATTCGCTTTTGCCGCCAAAACGAATCGCCAGCCGCCGGAATGTCACTTTCGCTCTTCAGCGTGGCTTTGCGTCATTGTATCTATCCCGGAACGTTCGACCCCATTACCTATGGTCACATCGATGTGCTGTCACGGGCCGCCCGGCTCTTTGATCGCGTGACCGTGGCCATTGCGGAAAGTGCAGGAAAAGGCCCCCTGTTCACGGCGGCGCAACGTCTGGAAATGGTACGATTAAACGTCGCGGAGTTGGGCCACGTTCAGGTCACCACGTTCAGCGGCCTCCTCGTCGAGTTTTGCATGGAGCAGAAGGCGGATGCGATTATCCGCGGGTTGCGCGCCCTGTCCGACTTCGAATTTGAATTCAACATGGCCCTGATGAACCGGCACCTCGAACCCAAGCTCGAGACCTTGTTTGTCATGCCGAACGAGCAGTTCAGCTATACGAGTTCCACCCTTGTTAAACAGGTCGCAAAATACGGCGGCGATGTGCAGCATTTCGTCCCGCCCAACGTCGCGGCCGCGTTGAAGGCCGCTTTCCCTCAGCCTCCTCGTGGATTGAAAGGAAGCGACCGCTCCGGGTCTGAGTCGCCCGTACCGGAAGAAGGAGGCCACTTCAGGAGATGACTTCAGGGCGTCATCCACGTCCGATCCAGGTTTCAGTCAAACGGGCCAAGAATTCCCGTCACCTTTCGTAAAAGCCTGCGTCTTTGCGACCGCGGCGATGATGCGTCCCAGGCCTCCAGCTCAGACTCCCTTTCCGCGTACCTCCCTCCTTCGCTTTCCTTTCACTTCTTCTTCGTCATGGCCAAATCTAAAAGTTACGGCGGTCTAATCGTTCTCCTAATGGTCGTCGCGGCAGCAGCCGGCGGCGGCTGGTACTACTACAAAGGAAAGACCGTTAAGGCACCGGAGTTCCAGACTGCCAAGGTCACGCGCGGCGACATCACTCAGGTGGTCACCGCTACCGGCGATTTGCAGCCCGTGATCACCGTCGATATCGGCGCCCAAGTCTCAGGGCAGATCAAAGAAGTCCTGGTGGACTTCAATTCCCGCGTAAAGGCCGGGGACGTCTTGGCCCGGATTGACGAGTCGACGCCTAGGCAGCGCCTTAACCAGGCTGAAGCCGACCTGGCTTCCGCCGAGGCCAGCAATCAATTCGTGCAAATCAACGCCCGACGGACGAAGGAGCTGCACGAGAAGACCCTCGTTTCGCAACAGGAACTCGACAGCATCAACGCTCAACTCGCGCAATCCAACGCCACTCTCCTCACGCGTCGAGCGGCGGTCGCCAACGCGAAACTTGATCTTGAGCGCACTGTCATTACCGCGCCGATCGACGGCATGGTCCTCGACCGCAAGACCGACAAGGGGCGCACCGTGAATGCGAGCATGAATGCGCCTGTGCTCTTCACCTTGGTCAACGATTTGTCCAAGATGCAGATTAACGCCGCGGTGGCCGAGGCGGACGTCGGCAGCATTGCCGAAGGCCAGCAGGTCAGTTTCACCGTTGACGCCTTTCCGAATCGCACCTTTTCCGGCGTCGTTCGCCAGGTTCGTAACGCGGCAAGCGCCAACCAGAACGTCGTTTCCTACGCCACGATCATCGACGTGAACAACGAAGACCTGCGCCTCAAGCCCGGCATGACGGCGAATGTCTCCATCGTGGTACAGCAGCGCCAAAACGTCTTGCGCATTGGTAATGCTGCCCTGCGGGCTCGCATTCCTGCTGACCTGCTCCCGAAAACACCGGCCACGCCCGTCGTGGCAAAAGCCGGGGAGGCCAAAGCACCGGGCGGCGCATCCGCCCCAGTGGCAGCCACGATGACGGATGAAGAGCGTCGGAACGCGATGCGGACGATTATGACAGAAGCCGGTATTCAACCGGGACAACCACCATCGCCGGACGCCTTGGAAAAAGCCCGGAAGCTAGCTGAAGCAAAAGGGATTGATCCGGAAATGATCACGCGCATGACCTCTCGCGGAGGCCCGGCAGGCGGTGGACGCCGGGGTGGTGGCGGCGGGGCTGCATCCGCCGAGCGCGGCGGCGCCACCAATGCCGTGACGAGTCGGACGATCTACAAAATGACCGATGCGGCCGCTATTAATAAAACAATTGAACCGGTCACGACCCGGCTCGGTATCTCCGACGGCTTTTTCACAGAAGTCATCAGTAGTCTGAACGAAGGTGACACGGTCGTCACCGGCGTAATCATGCCGGGCGCCGCCCCCGTGGTGGCGGGCGCCCAGAGCAGCGGAATGCAGAACCCCTTCAGCGGCGGTGGCCGCAGCGGCGGCAGCAGCGGCATGCGGGGGCGGTAAACCATCTTATCGCCCCTTTTTACTCACCTTCCTTTCAACGTTCCGTCTCTTCCTGTTCCCATGGCACCTGTTGTCCAAATTCGGGAAATTCACAAAATCTACGAATCCGGCGAAGTGCCGGTTCACGCCGTGCGCGGCGTCTCCTTGGATATTCATCAGGGCGAATTCGTCGCCCTCATGGGTGCCAGTGGCTCCGGCAAATCGACCTTGATGAACATGCTGGGGTGCCTTGACCGCCCGACGAAGGGCACGTACCTCCTCGATGGTATCGATATCGGCAAACTCGACCGCAACGAACTCGCGGATCTGCGGAATCAGAAGCTCGGGTTTGTTTTTCAAGGCTTCAATCTCCTTGCCCGTACCACGGCATTGGAAAATGTAGAGCTTCCCATGCTCTACGGGCGGAGCAGGCAGCTCTCCATCGACGAGATTCGTGACCGTGCCATGCACTGCCTCGATATCGTCGGCCTTTCCAAGCGCTTCGATCATTTCCCGAATCAACTCTCCGGCGGCCAGCAACAACGCGTCGCCATTGCCCGCGGTTTAGTCAACGAGCCTCAAGTGCTGCTGGCCGATGAGCCCACGGGCAATCTCGATTCGAGGACCGCCGTCGAGGTCATGGGGGTGTTTCAGAAGCTGAACGACCAGGGCATCACAATCGTGATGGTCACTCACGAACTCGACATCGCGCGATTCTGTAAGCGCAATCTAATCCTTCGCGATGGGCTGGTCGTTCGCGACGAGGCCGTCTCCGATCGGACGTTCGCACACGAAGAGTTGGAAAAATTAAAACAGGCCGAAACCGCCGCGAAACTCATTACGGCGACTGTCACCTAACTCCCATGCGCTTTTCCAATACTCTCCGGGTCGCGCTTCGCGCCCTTCGCCGCAATACCATGCGCTCCATTCTCACCGCCCTAGGAATGATCATCGGAGTCGCCGCCGTTATCACCATGGTAAGCATCGGCAACGGAGCCAAGGCCCAAGTCGAAGCTCAAGTCGCCTCGCTCGGCCAGAACCTCATCACCGTCATGCCCGGCAGTTACAGCAGCGGCGGCATGCGCAGCGGCTTTGGTGGCCCCCCCACCCTCACGCCCGAGGATTCCGAAGCGATCGCGACCGAGGTACCCAATATCGATGGAGTGAGCCCCGAAGTGCGTGACCGTAGCCAGATCCTCGCCAACGGCCTCAACTGGAACACCAACGTCAACGGCGTCGGCCCGGACTATCCCTACGTGCGCAACTGGCCAATTGCAGCCGGCGCCATGTTCACCGAACAGGATGTGAAGTCCCTCTCCAAAGTCGCTCTCATCGGACGGACCGTCGCCGATCAGGTTTTTCCCAACGAAGATCCCTTGGGCCAAACCCTGCGCATCCGCAATCTCCCTTTCCGCATCATCGGGGTCCTTTCGCCCAAGGGATTCAGCGTTTTCGGTTCCGACGAAGACGATGTCGTAATCATTCCCTATAGCTCTCACATGCGCCGCGTTTCACGCCGAAGCAATATCAGCATGATCCGCATCCAGGCCGCGACCCCCGAGAAAATCGATACGGTGAAGGCCGAGGTCGAAGATCTCCTCACCCAACGTCGCCGCGGACGCGAACCCGACTTCGTCGTGCGCACCCAGGAAGAACTCGCCACTGCCGCGACTCAGGCCAACAAAACCATGACGGGCCTTCTCGCCGGGATCGCCGGCGTGTCCCTTATCGTCGGCGGCATCGGCATCATGAATATCATGCTTGTCTCCGTCACCGAGCGCACCCGCGAGATTGGCATTCGCCTCGCGATCGGAGCCCACGGACGCGACGTGCTCACCCAATTCTTAATCGAGGCGATTCTCCTCAGCTCACTGGG
>JBBQEG010000115.1:0-13565 GCA_038320495.1 Opitutales bacterium
GAGTTTCGGCATGACGACGACCTTGATCTGTCCGTTCATGTACCTCGCGCATTACAACTTGGTGACGACGCCCGCCGGCATCGCCGAGCTTGCCGCCAGCGGCCTCGATCCCGACTTGCTCCGCCTGTGCTGCGGCACCGAACCTGCCGAGGAGATCATCGCTGCACTCGAGGAAGCGCTCGGCTGAGTAACGCCGATCCGTCCGGCCGGCCTGCGTTCCCGCGCTCTCGGAAAAACAGGCGGGAATGCCTGTGCCACGCTGATTCAGCGCAGAATCCCTAACCCGAACTCGGAATGAAAAAGCGTCCCGCCTCTGGAAAAAGTCCGCGACCATGTCGCAACGCTCCTGGACGATGCGTAGTTAAAAAATAGATACGCCACGGAGGACCCCGCCGGCAGCGCGCCCTCACTCATGAGTGCGTGTACGAATTTCCCGCCGAGGTCCGTCGGGCAAACCGTGCGGTGAGAAAGACCGCCGCAAAGGCCAGCCCGGCCGCCAGCCCGGACCAGACGCCAACGGCGCCAAAGGGGCCACGCACCCCCAGGAGATAGCCGAGCGGCAGCGCAATTCCCCAATACGCCACGAGCGTGATCAAGGCCGGAACGCGCACATCCATGATGCCGCGCAAGGCGGACGCGGCCACCACCTGCACGCTGTCGAACAACTGAAAGAGCGACGTGACGATCAGCAGCTGAGCCGCGAGGGCGATGACCGCGCCATCGCGCACAAACCACGTTGCAATTACGCCGCCGCCGAACGCAAACGTGAGGGCGATCCCGGACATGATCGCGATCGCCAGCCCCATCGAGCCATAGACGATGGTGCGCAAGTGGTCCCGCGCTCCCGAACCCACGGCATGGCTCACCCGCATTCCCGTCGCGATTGCCAGGCCCAGCGGAATCATGAACACCAACGAAGCACAGCTGATCGCGATCTGGTGCGCGGCCAGCGGGATCGTTCCCAGCCAGCCATTCATGATGCTGGCCGCAGCAAACGCCGAGCTCTCGAACAGCAACATTCCCGCCGTCGGAAATCCCACCCGCATCATGGCGCGAAAGCGGTCCAGCGCATACCGCCCAAACCAGCGCGACGGCCATGCCGCGTGAACTTTCGGATCCCGCCGCAACCAAAGAAAAATCGCCAGCGCCGCGCCCACCCGCGCCAGCAAAGTCGCCACCCCGGCGCCCGTGAGACCCAAGGCCGGCATTCCGAGATTACCGTAAATGAAGATCCAGTTGAGGCCCGCATTCACCCCGACACTCGCGAGCATGATAAACATGGGTCCCCAGGGATGACCCATCGCTTCCGCATACTGGCGCAGCACAATATAGAGCAGCACCGGCACCAGGGACGCGGCGATCCAGAGGAAATACGGCGTCACGATCGCGAGCACTTCCGGAGGCTGACCAAACCGCGCGAGCTGCGTGCTCACCCCCACCATCATCAGGGTTTCCAAAAGCCCAAAAAACAACGCCAGCGCCACGCCGTGACGAATATACTCCGCCGCTTCATCCGGCCGCGCGGATCCCCGCGAGCGCGCCACAAAAATCGCGACCGGCACCATCAGCCCGATCCCAAGCACAAAGAAAACCGCGAATACATTCCCGCCAAACGAGGACGCCGCCAGGGGCACCGTACCCGCGCGCCCGATCATCACGCTATCGGTTACGCCCATCAACATCTGACTCACATGAGCCACCACGATGGGGACCGCCAAGGTCAACGTGGACCGGATTTCTCTTAAATAGGAATCAAGGCGTGACATGTCTAACTCCCGAGCATCAAACGCCTCGTCGAGAAAGCCACGCCAAAGCTGACCTCACCAACGCGCCCCGCCCACTCATCCCTGAAGGGTCGAGCTCCGCTCCGGCCGGGTCTGCCATCAGCCAACCTCACCGTTGCCAACGGTCGACCCACCCATAATCGTGCCCGGCATGTCGCCTTCCTCCCGCCGACTGCGCGCCCTCCTGCTTCTCGCTCTCGGTCTCACCACCGGCGCCAGCATCTTCGCTCAGAACGCCCCCGCTTACCGGGCGCCCTCCCCTGCACTCGCCGCCGTTGTCGACGCCCCTCTCGCACCAGCGGCCATTCTCCCGCCGAATCGACGCAACCTCGCGCTCCTCGAACGCGCCGCCGCGCCTTCGATCGCCGAGCTCGCCCAACCCGAACTGCGCCTCGCCGGGGTCCGCCTCGACCCGGTCACCAATAGCCAAAGCCGCGCCGTCGCTTACACCGGCCTCATTATAAAGCCCATCGACGGTGGCCCGGAACGCCGTATCAGCGGTTTCCCTACCGACACGCACATCGGCAGCTACGCATGGTCCAACGACAGCCGACACCTGGCCCTCGCCCTCGTCCGCGACAACGGCATCGAACTCTGGCTCGCCGAAATCGCCACTGCGCAAGCACGCCGTCTCACCGGCCCAATTCTCAATGCGACCTTGGGCGATGCATTTACCTGGGTGGATTCCGAGACGCTCCTCGTGCGCCGAATCCCCGAAGGACGCGGAGCGCCGCCCGCGGCACCACGCGTCCCCGTCGGTCCAATCACCCAGGAAAATCTCGGGAAACGCACCGCCGCCCGCACGTTCGACGGGCTGCTCACCAACCCGCATGACGAGGCGCTCTTCGTTCATTATACGACGTCGCAACTGACCTTCGTCTCGTTGCAGGGCGGCCTGCAGAACCTCGGCACCCCGCAGATTTATACCCGCACCGTTACGTCTCCAGATAATCAATACATTCTGGTTGAGTCGGTTTCCCGGCCGTTTTCCTACGTGGTGCCGTATTCGCGTTTTCCCACGAAAATCGATGTGATCGATCGACAGGGTCGCTCCGTGCACGTGTTGGCCGAACTTCCGCTCGCCGAAGCCATGGCCGCCGGCAGTGTCCGCCCGGGTCCGCGCCTCGTCGCCTGGCGCGCCGATGCGCCCGCCACGTTGAGCTGGGTCCAGGCCCTCGACCGCGGTGAGGCAAACTCCAACGAACCGAAACGCGACGCGTGGCTCACGCACGTCGCTCCCTTCACCGCCTCCCCGGTCGAACAGCAGCGTTTCCAGTATCGCGTCCAATCGATTACCTGGGGCGATGACACCCTGGCGATCGTCACTGAATCCTGGCTGCGCACCCGTGCCTTGCGCACGTGGCGGGTCGCTCCCGGTCAGCCGGGGGTCGCCGGCGAGGTGATGAACGAGCGCTCTTCGCAAGATCGCTACAACGATCCAGGCACGCCCGTCCTGGGACGCAATGCGCTCGGCCGACTCGTCCTGCAACGGAGTGCCGATGGCCAGAAGCTTTTCTTTAACGGCCTCGGCGCGTCACCCGAAGGCGAGCGTCCCTTTCTCGACGAGTACGATCTCACGACCAAAACCACCCGTCGACTCTGGCGCTCGGCTCCGCCGTTTTGTGAGGAGTTCGTCGCGTTCACCGACTCCACGCTGCAGCGAATGCTGACCCGCCGCGAATCCGCGACCGAGCCGATGAACTATGTAGTCCGCGACGTGAAGGGCGGCGAACCGATGCTGCTGACGCGCTTTCCCAATCCGTATCCGCAGTTCGCCGGCATGAAGTCCGAGCTGATCCGCTATCAACGCGCCGATGGCGTGCCGCTCTCCGGCACACTGTACTTACCTCCCGGATACAAACCCGGGGACGGCCCGCTGCCGACGCTGCTCTGGGCATATCCGCGCGAATTCCTCAGCGAGGAAACCGCGAGTCAGATCAAGGCCACCCCGGAGCGCTTTGCCCGCGTGAGCGCCACGACCGCGTTGCCCTTTGTGCTCGCCGGCTACGCGGTGCTCGACGACCCCGCGATGCCGATCATCGGGCGCGACGGCAAGCAGCCCAACGACACCTATGTCGAACAACTGGTCGCGAGCGCCAAAGCCGCGATCGATGAATTGGTCCGCCGCGGCGTGACCGATCCGGGGCGCGTGGCCGTCGGCGGACACAGTTACGGCGCTTTCATGACCGCGAACTTGCTGGCCCACTCGAGACTCTTTCGCGCCGGAATCGCACGGAGCGGCGCGTACAATCGCACGTTAACGCCGTTTGGCTTTCAATCGGAAGACCGCACGTTCTGGCAGGCACCCGCCGTCTACGGGGCTATGTCGCCCTTCAATTCAGCCGACAAGGTCAAGGATCCGATCCTGCTGATCCACGGCGAAGCGGATAATAACTCGGGCACGTTTCCGATTCAGAGCGAACGTTTCTACGCGGCCCTGAAAGGTCACGGCGCGACGACGCGTTACGTGGTGCTACCCCATGAATCGCACGGCTACCGCGCCCGAGAGAGCCTGTTGCACATGCTGTGGGAAACAGAAACCTGGTTGGACACCTACGTGAAAAGCGCCAAGACGCAGTAAAAGTGAAACAGACATTCCTGTCTGTTCGTCTCTTCGCCTGGCCGCCTCTTCCGATCCAGATCCGAACTCCGAATAACCGTCAAAATTTGCAGCTCACGACCGTTTCACAAATCGGTCGGCACGGCGTCGGGTAATCTCGCTGGCGATCAGGTTAAAGTTGGCACAGGGTGCTGTCGCAGTTTCCCTCTCGTATGAAGTCACGGATCATCTGGCTCGTTGTCGTCTTCGCCGCCATGGCGGGTTTTTATTATACGACGATTCGGCCGGCGCTGACGCCGACGTCCCCGCGCTTCAACAAGCGAATGATCCGCGACTTCCAGCCGCCGGATCTTGCGATGCCCCCAATCCCCAACCCGCGCGTTGACTTTCCGGAAATCTCCCTCCCACCCGTGCGGCTTCCTCCCCTCGTCGTTTCCGAACGCCGCGAGCGGCCTTTGGGGACCTCACCGGAGGTACCTATCCAGGATGGCGCCACCATCGATTTCTCCATCGGTGCACCCGTGGTGCGGTCGCAAGCGGACGATCAAGCGGCCATGGACAAAGCGCTGCGCGAAATGAATGAGGCCGTGAAAGACATCACCTTCGAGCCGAAGGAGAAAAAGTAGTCCGTCGCACAAAGCCTTCGCTCAAATAACGCGACGGCCAGATCTGACAGCAGCGGTGAACCTGGTGGATAAGGCTTAGCCCTCATCGCCAGCGCCGGCTCACGCCTATCGTTTCCCCGTCAACATGTCATTCATCAGCGCGATCGCGGTCGCTTCCGTGATGTCCTGCACACTGAATTGACGAATCACGCGGCCGGCCTGAACGCCCTTGCCAATGATGTCGCTCGCCGCCGCCTGGCCGACGATCGCGGCGTCACTCAAGCGGATCGCCGTCGCCTGAATGTCCGGCACCGGATAGCTGACGTCGCCGGAGATTTCCGGCACCGTGAGATTGCGGCTCGAGATCAAGACCTCGATCGCAATGTCGGCAATATTGGCGAGGGCCTTGCGATCCTTGGCGGCTTTTTTGCCGACGAGATGCGCGCCGTCGTCGGGCAGGAGTGAGGCGGCGATCGTTTGATCGGCGAGCTGCGCCCCGGCATGACGAAACGCTCGGCCAAAGAGGCGTTCCACTTCCCGGACCGTCTGTTGATCCGCCAGCGCGGGTGCCGCCGTTTCCTTGGCTTTATAGATATTTGTGCCACTGGTCTTCGTCGCCTCTTCGGACTGGTCAAAATACTCCGTGCGCTCGGTGAGTTTCAGTCCGTCCGTCGTATCGACGAGCGTGCGGTTCACATAGACCACGACGCGGGGCGCACCGTCGGAAACATACACTTTGCGAAACCCCTCGAGCACGCCGTCCGCCGCCTGCCGGGCGATGAGCGTGTCTCCACTCGGGCCATACACGCGCTGGGTCGGCTGCGCTGGTTGGCCGGGTTGCGGCACCGGCACGGTCACGGGCGTTCCGCGCGGAAGCGCCTGCACGATGGGCGGCGAGGTGGGCACGGGCGTTTGCGCTGAACTCGACGCGAGGAAAAACGGCGCGAGCGTGGACGTAACCGTGGCAAGCAGGAGGGAACGGATCATGGCGGAAAAAAGTTCGCGGATGACGAATCAGGGTGAGTCGAAAACGTGCGGAACCGTACGCCAGAGCGACCGCCTTAGCGGGCCTGGCGCACGCGCACGGTATAATTGCGGGCAAGCGTGTTCATGGCGGTGAAGCGAACGGCTTCGGTGGAATTTTCAGAGAGAATCAAGGTCTGCCACGGAGTCTCATCGCCAGTCGAGAAACCCTGCTCGTCCTTGAAAACGCAGTTGATCTGAACCTGAATCCGGCGGCTCTCGCGGTTCTTCACGTTGGCGACGACTTCGAGTCGACCGTCCGCGAGAGGTCGTTCCTGCAGCCCCGTGCACGTGACCGAATTCTGAGTGGGTTTGTCGAGCAGCACGAAGCGCTCGGTGTTCTCGAGCGTGAACTTGGTCGTATCGAGCGCTGCAAACGGTCCGGGCGGTGAAACGCAGCCCGCGGACAACGCGAAAGCCGCGAGCGAGCCAAGAAGGCAGAGGACTCTCAACCCGCGGGGAGCGAGGGGTCGCGAGGTGATCGAGGCAGACTGGGTGTTCATAGGTGTCAGACGAGTCAGGTGAACGGTGAGACTCGGCGTCAGCGTTTAAGTTCGCTCAAAAACACCACGGTGTCGCGTCCGTCCGGGGCGACGGAAAGCGTCACCGGCTGCGTGCGGCGTTCGAGTACGGTCCCAGTGCGGTCAAGAAATTCGAGCCGTCCGCGGTGTTCGCCCGGAGGCAGCTTCACGGCGGCGAAACTGAGCCGCTGGGGAAGATTATCCCACTGGCGCGTGTCGGCGTGCGTCTGGGTGGCGGCGGACGTCGCTTTGCCGATCATACCGAGCAACCCGAGACCGACGGCGGCGTAATTCGCGTCATCGCCATCCTTGCCCTGACGTTCGCGGCGCCTCCCCTGGTCATTCGCGATCACTGCACCGGCCAACGCCACATCGCCCGCGACACTGGTGCTGTTCTTGAAGAACGCCTTGTTGCCGAGAATGTGATCCATCACGCGATTTCCTCGCGTCGCCGCTTGATGGCCGAGGTCGTCGTATCCGGGCAGCGATACAATCAGTTTTCCGCCCTCGAGCACCAGCCGGGCGGAATGCGTCGGCGAGTCATTAACATAGAAGCGCAGTTGCTGGCCGTACTCACCGGCGGCGTACTTGCGCGGACCGTAGCCAAATTCCGCGAACACGAGAACATTCGCATCTTCGACGTAAGGCGGCAGCGCCCGCTGCTCGCCCAGCCGTTGCTGCGCGCGGCGAAAAGCATCACCGCCGTCCGTGCTGAGTTTCGCTGAGGCCAGGCCATCGAGATAATCAAGCAGGACGTAGTCAGCGTCGTAGCCTTGTTGCCCGGGGTCACTGTCGATGACCTGGCCAGAGCGGAAACACGCGCGGGCATTATCCGGCTGCCCGTCGCGCCAATAGAGAATTCCCCGGTAAAAATACGCCATCACCCGTTCGTACGGCTCGCCAATAAACGGCTTGTTGCTCTCGGCGGTAAACAGACTCCGGGCGCGCGCCGCCTCGGCATCGTTGGTGATGATCCCGCCGATTCGCACGATCGCATCGTCGAGTTTTTCCTTCGCCAAATCATAATCCCCATTCCGCAGCGCCAGCGCCGCCGTCCGGTAATTGAACAGGACGCGATCACGCTCTGCGATTGATTGCACCCGACGATCAGCGGCCGTCAGGCCGCGCGTTGTGCGCGAGCCTGAAGCGTCCGCGCCACTCCGCTGAGCGGGCACCACGCCCGTGGCACAACCCGCCAGGAGGACCGCCGCAGATAAGGCCGCCGAAAGGATCCACCCGCGACCGCGCGGATGGGCGTGTCCGCCGACCGGCCCCGCGACAAAAATCCCACCACTCACGCGGCGGGTTTTTCCGGGCAGGAATTGCGCCGTGATGGAACTCCAAGTCATGGGAAAAAGGGCGCGCCTCGCACCCTTGGCGGGTTTCGACTCAGCGGTATGCTGCGTCCTCCAACCCTTGTTTTTTGATCTCCGCCACATCTTCCCAAACGATGCGGCTGGTGCGCGCATCCGTCAGCCGGAAGCTATAGAGAACATAGTCGCTGGTGCCAGCGGAAGTCCGGGTCGTCATCCCGTCCAGCTTGCCCGTCAGAAAGAAATCCGCGCCGCCAAATTCCACCACATTGGGGTCGGCGCTCGCGGTGACTTGTCCGCTCCGCTTCAGCTCCCGCTCGCGCTCGAGGGTCTTCATCATTTCGCGATCGAGGAAGCTCACCTGCCCGCTCGCCTTGGAATTCAGCTGCGTGCGCAGACGCGTGAGAAAGATGTCCTTGTTGATGGGGAACCGCGTGTTGTTCACCACCGGATCCAGGACAATGCTCGGCGGCACCTGCGCCCGCGCGATCTGTGGGATGCTGAGAATGCTCCGCGCCATCTTGTCGGTCACACTGACAAGATCCTGCGATTCGATGCCGGTGCCGGCAACGAAGCCCCGTTCATCGGGACGCATCTCCGTCACCGGCACACCCGCCGGATCACGCACCCCGGCAGTCGTGGCACAGCCGGCGAGAAACGCCGACGTGGCAGCAATGCCGACGAGGAGCAAACGAGAGGTGAGGTTCATGTTAAATGGAAAATCGCCGATGCGAGGACGCCGAAAATTGGGAAAAGTCCCGCGGATCAGACGTTCCGCGACACCGCGGAATTCAGAAAATCTTCACCGGCCAAACAACCCATTGGCCGCACTCATCGGCGAGGCGTTGTAATAATTGTTTATAATCGTGATTTGCTGCGGCTGCGCCGGGGCCACCACCTGAACCGGGGCGGCGGGCGCCGTCTGCAATATAACCGGAGCCTCGGAAACAACCGCGCGCCGCCGCGAATCCGCGAGGGTTCCGAGCAGCCAGCCGGCGCCCGCGCCCCATGCCGCTCCCCGCCAGGCACTGTGGCCCAGGGTGCCGCTGTTGTGGCCAATGATACCACCCGCCAGCGCCCCCAGCAGCAATCCGCGGGAGGATGCACTACCGTACCCATAATCTCCATACGTCTCATGCGGGTAGCCGACGCCGTATCCGGGATAATAATTGTATGCCGGAGCATAGCTGGTGTGACCCCAACCGCTGAAACGACGCTCACCCAGATTCCAAAATGGATCACGCAGATAACCATGGCGGGCACCCAAGCGGTACCGGTCATGATGTCCATAACGCAGCCCCGGACTCCCATAGCTTACCCCGACATGGACCGAGGGACGCGAGACATAGACCGGCGCCTGACCGTAACCGTAAGAGTCGCCGTAATGGGAGCGGTACGATGGCGCGTTGCGGACGTGGTCCGACGCACGGGCGTTCCCCGCCATTTCACCCAGGATCAATCCAGCCCCCGCTCCGATCGCCGCGCCCTTCCAGGCGTTGTGCCGCAAATCGCCGCTGTTGTGACCCACCACCGCGCCCGCCGCGCCCCCCAGCAGAGCTCCCGTCAGAGCCTCGGAGCGCAGAATTTGCGCATGGATGGAACCCGTGGCAGCGAACAGCGCGAGACCGAGCGAAAAGATGGTTTTCATGGAAGGACCTTGGGTTGAGATAACATGTGCGACAGGCTCACCGCCGCAAGGTTTCAACAAACCAGCCCACGGGCTCGGTCTCAACCTGCCACGGGAGACTGGTTTGCAACAACGAGGCAAAATCCAGGCTCGCCGCTTGCAGTGCCTATCCGGAATCATGAACCTACAAAATCAACTGCCGCGCCAACGCCGGAGCGGGTGGACCTCCCTCATTCCGTTGGGCATTCCGCAATAGAGAAGGCCCGGATATCCGCGTGGTCACGCTTGCCTCTCCCCGCCAATCCACCATCCAGCTTTATCACCATGTCCGTCCGTCTCGCCCTTTTTTCCCTCGTGGCGCTTCCGGTTTCGATTTCCGGGGCCCACGCCGCCGAGTCTGCCGCGTCTGCGCCGGTCATGCTTCCGGCCCCCCGTCTCGAGTCGACCGACATCGCTTCGCTTCGCGCCAAAGCCGACGGAGGTAACTCCATTGCTCAATACAATCTAGGCCTCGCCTACGCCCAACAACGTCAGACGCCCGCCGACCTGATCGAGGCATTCGTCTGGCTCACCATTGCGGCGGACAACGGCAGTACCGGGAAGGCGCTGGAAAACATTGTTCCGCAATTAACGCCGGTGCAGTTGGAAGAAGGTCGCCGTCGCGTTCAGATGCTGCGCGTCGCCAATCCGCAACTGCGCCGGCCAAGCGCTACTGGAGTTCCGCAGATTATGCCGGCGGATTCCTCTTCTCCGCTGGCCGGGACGGAAGCTCCGTCGAGCCGCGAGGCCCAACAGTTGCGAGAGCTGCTCACTGACGCCGTCGAGGACAAACGCCAACTGAGTAATGAACTGGCCGCGGCCTGGAAAGAGGCGGAGCGACTCGAGACGGAACTCGGCCGTCGCCGCGCGGAGAGCGCTGCGGCTGCTTCGGCGCAAGGGAATCTCGCTACGGCCCAAGCCACCGCCGCTCGGCAGGCCAGCGAACTCGCGGCACGTACCGCGGAAGCGGAGGCGAGCCGCGCCGCCCTCAGCAATAGCCAAGCTGAGCTGGCGCAAACCAAGTCTCAGCTCGAAGAACTCACCGCCACTCGCACTCGTGCCACCGCTGAAATCACCCACCGCGCCATCGAGGATCTGAAACAGCAGCTCCTCAGCGCCGAGACCCAGTTGCGTGAGGCCCGTGAAGCCGCCGGGCGGACAAATACCGCCGCCAATACTCAAGCCGCACAGGAACTCTCCCTCACCCGCACCGAACTTCAGGCCGAGCGGACCCGCGCCGAGGATGCCGCCCGCCAGCTCGCCGCCCTTGAAGCCACCACGCGCGACCTCACTGTGCGCGCCCAAACCGCCGCACCCCAGGAAGCCCAATTGCGCGAAGCGCAGAGCCGGCTCAGCACACTCTCAGCGGAGATTCGCAAAGCCACCTCCGACCGGAACGAAGCCCAAGCCAAAGCGGCTTCCGCGGCCCAGGAGCTTCGCCTCGTAAACGAGCGCACCACCGCGGCTGAAGCGGAACGCACCCGCCTCGCCGCCGAAATCGCCGCCGCCACCTCCACGCACGCACTCGCGTTGCAGACCCTCTCCGCCGAAAATCGCGCTCACACCCAGCGGCTCGCTCAACTCGAGGGCGAGCTCGCCCGTAGTCAGTCGTCCGCGCAAGCCGGCGCCCGCACCAGCAGCGAAGCGGAGAAACGGTTCGCCTCGTTGAACGAAGAACTCGCCACCGTACGAAAAGAACTTGCGTCCGCGATGAGCGCCGTCGCGGAACTCGCGACCCAAAAAGCCGAAGCTGGTACCGCCGCCCGAGAACTCAGCGACGTGCAACAACGCCTCGCCTCCACGACAAGCGAGCGCGATGCCTTGCAGGCACAGCTCGCCCAAGCGACCGCCGTCGCCGGCTCGGCCGCGCCGGCCCAGGCACTCGCCACGAAACTCACCGCCGACAACGAGTCGCTCCGCCGGCGCCTCGCCCAAGCCGAGACGGACGCCCGCACCCTCCGCGAATCGTCTGGCAGTGCGACGACTCAACTGACGGCCGAACTCGACCAGTCCCGGAGCGCTCTCACTGAGGCTCAGCAGCAACTGCAGTCCACCCGTCAGGAACTCACCCGCCTCGAGACGGAGCTGCCCGCTGCGCGCGCGCTCGGCCCCCAACTTCGCCAACTCGAGACCGAGAAGGCGACGCTCCTCGCCCAGTTGAACGCCGCGGATGAAGCCCGCGGGGCCATGGTCTCCGCCGCCGCCAGCACCGCACAAAGCGAAGCAGAGCAACGCCTGCCCGTCGTCCTTCGCTCCTACACGTTAATGACCCAGGAGCGCGATACTCTCCGCGCCGAAGTCACCGCGCTTCACAACAAACTCGCGACTTCCGCCAACACCATTGCCCAGATGCAAGCGGAGGCACGAGCCGCCGCAGCCACCCCCGTGACTCCGCCGCGTCCGGTGGAATTCGAACCAGCACCCGCACCGATGCTCGCGAGCGCGGTTGAGCGCAGCACCGAACCCGCGCCGACCGAGGTTGTCCGCTCCCTTCCGACCGAACCCCGTTCTGAGCCCGCGCCCGTGGACTTTGCTCCGCTTCCACCGCCTACCGTTGCCACGCCCGCAGCCGTGAGCACGACCGGAACGTCCGTGGTCCCCACCGCCACTCCGTCCGCCGGCGGCACCAGCACCCGCACTGCCACCTTCGCTCCCACGCGACCCGCGGCCGTCAACGCAGCGCCGGCAGCGCCGGTCGTGACAACGGGAGCGCCTGTAACGCTTCTGCGGATGCACACCATCGTCCGTGGCGACACCCTCTCCGGTATCTCCCGTCAATATTACGGCACTCCGAATCGCTGGCAGGACATTCTCGCCGCCAACCGCGACGTTCTTCGTAGCGAGCGCGATTTGATTGCGGGACGCACGCTCCGCATTCCGTAAGGATGAACCTGCCGGGCCGTCGGATCGTCCCGGCACGTTTTCACTCTTGTGCCCAAGAGTCGGTTCCATGATTGCGCCTGACTGGCAACGCGGCTTGATCACACCTGTGAGATTTACCCGCGCTGTGCTCGCAGGCGTTGTGTCCGTGCTGTTCACGGGCTGCGGCTATGTGCATTTCGGGCGCACTCCTAAACTGGGCTCGATTGCCGGTGACGCGAAACTCGCCGCGGCCTACAGCGATCTCAGCACCGACCACAAAATCTTGCGGCACGAACTCGCGCTCGCCCGCAAGGAAACCGACGCCCTGCGGTCAGCGCTTGAACACGCGACCGCGTTATCCGCCCGACCCACGGATGACACGCTCACCACCGCGCTGCAGGAATTGACCGAACTCCGGGCCAGCTATGCGCGGCTGCAAGCGGAGCGCACCACGGGAGAAAATATCACCACCGCGGCGAGCGCGGAAAAAACCGCGAGCCTCGAAAAAGGCCTCGCGGCAGCAACCCGGGCCAGCGGCGCACTACAGACGGAAGTCGCCCACTTACGCCAGGAGCTCGAACGAACGCGCGCGGAGAACGTAGTGCTCGATGGTCGGCTGCGGGAGGTAATGAAACGCCACGACGAAACCCGGGCGACACTCGCGCAGCGCGACACCGAGCTCAGCGCGCAAACTCAAGCCCGTGTCCAAGCCGAACAATCCGCCGAAGCCACGGGCGCGGAGCTGCGGCTGGCATTGAGCGCGCGCGTACCACCCGCCACGACGTTGGCCGGATCAAGCCCCGGAGCGAATTCGGCCGGAAGCCCCGCCGGGTCGCCGCTGCAAATGGCCAAGTCTCCTCCAGCTGGCGCGGCGACGCAGGACCTTCGCGAACCGTTCGAAGACGCTTCGCTCACCACACTTCCCGCCACGCCAGCAGCGCCGGTTATTTCAACCACGTCGCGCACCCATGTGGTCAAGAGCGGCGACACCCTGGAAGAACTATCCCGGGACTACTACGGCATGCCCGACCGCTGGCATCTGATTTACGAAGCCAACGTCGTCGAGCTGAGCAGCGGGCGGCCTCTCCGGCCCGGGATGGAACTCATCATTCCAGATCCGAAGTAGAGCAAAGATAGCGTCGGGCGGTTGCGAGCCGAACGCACCTCACGTGCCTAGCAGTTTGCGCCTTGCGAATCCACACGCCCGTCGTCCCAGCTCGAAGGCTACGCG
>JBBQEG010000116.1:0-13480 GCA_038320495.1 Opitutales bacterium
GAAGAAATTCAAGCAGCTCGCCGCGATCGTACTCCACGGCGACGTGCGTCCGCTGATCGACTTTGAGGGCCGCAATGGAAGGGAGACAGCAGAGCGCCATCATGTGGAACTCCTCCGTATCCAGATTGCAGAAATAAAGCCCGTAGGGCCACGCGGCACGAAACGCGTGGTAGAAAGCGCGGACCACGGGAATCGAATGGATCTCGCGCGGGTCATCATCGAACCCTTCGACCACGAAGGTCATCGCGTTCATCATTTCCCGCAGCCGCCGTCCCTGGGGAAGTTTCTCCGGCGCGTGGAGTTCGAGGAAATGCGTAAAGTCGCCGAGTTCCACTTTCGAGCGACTGAACTGGTAAACGATCAGGTCCATCGGGCTTCAAAATTCGTCACTGGCCTTCGCGTTTCCGTGCTTCGTGCAGCGCGAGGGCTTTCTCGTACGCATCGTGGAGATCAATAGCGAGGTCGTGCTGCGGAGCGAAGTGCTGAAAGGCGGCGAACATGACGCACATGACCTCGAGGCCGGAGAGCATCTCTTCGCCATAGGCCGGCACGCGATAGCTTTTCTCTGGGCTCGCATAGTCGAGTCCGGTTTCTCCCGCGCGAGCGGACTCGGCCGCCACGTGTTTGATCGTCTCGCCGTCCATCCCGTCGAGGCGCTTCAGGATTTCGAGAAAGTGGAAGACCGCGGCGGGTGCTTTGAGCGCGAGGAGTTCGGGATTCGAGCTGCCTTCCGTCGATGATTCCGACGCCGCCTCGCTGGGCTCGTCCTGCCATTGGAACCAGCCGCCCAGCCGTAGGTCCGCCGCGAACTTGTCCACCACCTCGTATTCGGAGCCGGGAGTGAGATGCGCCGTTTCCTTCTCCCAAAGTTGAAACAGACCCAGACCGCGATCCATTGCGCCCATCTGGATGAAGGGAGGACTCGCCGCCAGCGCTCCGGCGAATTGGTGATCGACGAACGCGGCATAGCACGCGTTAAGAAATCGCGACGCATGAAGGATGCGCCGCGGCACGACGCGGACAATGTCGGGGGCGGAGCAGCCTTTCACGGCCTCCTCGATCACCAGCCCAACCGACTGCACTTGGGCGAAGCGCAGCGCTGGGTGCCGGGTCGCAATCCGCCGTTCGATGATCATGTCGATCGGCAGGTTGTAGAGTTGCGACATGAGACCACGGAATAGCTGGTCGATCAAACCTTCCACGGCATGAGCCGGCACCGCACGCCGGACTCCGCTGAGTTCGCTCTCGATTTCGCGAACCGCCAGGGCGCGATGCGATTCATCGGTCGTGAATCGACGATTCGTCCCGGCGTTCCGCGCTTCCGCCTGCAAAATCAGGCGGCAAAGCTCGTGCGCCCGCATGTGCAGTTTGACCGCCGGGGCGAGCGACTGGCGGACGCGAATTACATGGTGATCTCGACCGTGCTGCCACGCCGTTTCCGTGATCGCCGTCGCCTGCGCGCCGATGTCCGACTCTTCGAATCTCACCGGATAACGCGAAATGCGTTCAGCCTCCGCGTGAAGCGAATCGATATCCGCTTCACCGCTCGTGAGCGTGTCCTCCGCGATGCGTTGAGCGAGGGAGCGGTAGGTGCGGGAGGCATACTCGAACGTGGGCAGCGCACGTGAGTCCTGCACGGAACTGGTGGCGAACATCCGCTCCAAGACATCGAACGCTCGCCGCAGATCGCCGGAGTCGGACAACGCCGAGGCGAGTCCGAGGTGCGCATTGGCAAAGCGTGGGTTCGCCTGCAACGCGTTTCGAAACGCGGTGATCGCTTGGGAAAAATCGCGCTTCTCGGCATACATGACCCCCATCCCGTTCCAAGCGTAGGGATCTCCCGGGGCAAGTTCGACAGCGCGGCGAAAATAGCGTTCGGCCAAGGCGAAGTTCTGCCGGAAATTCAAGTTTCCGAGAATGATCCAAGCCCAAGCGTCGGCTGGCGCCAAGAGTAGGAGACGGCGCAATTCGGCATCGGCTCCGACAGTGTCTCCCTTCGCCATCCTGGACATCGCGAGGTCGCGTCGGACGGTCACTTGGAGAGGTGCGATCGCGAGCGCGCATTCGTACTGCTCGATCGCCTTGTCGTGGTCTCCTTCGCGCGCCCGCTTGGCAGCGCGTTCCAGGAGCTCAGTCACCTCGGCCTCGCGCTTTTGTGGCAAATCGGGTCGACTGATGATGACGCTTTCAGCTTCCAGGCTCAAGGCGGTGTACGCTGGCAAGAACGAGTAGAGGGCAGCAACCCGCTCGGAATCCAAACCCGACCCCGCGTCGCCCGAGGCGTCAAGAAAGCCCGGCGCGGCATAAAGGTCGGTGAGTTGGATGCGACGCTGCATGAATCTCGTGATGAATTCAGCTTTCGGGTGATTCGTCCAGCGGGCACCATCGCACGGGGTGGAGTGGGTGGCGCAGGCAACCCCCATCCAGATTTGTCGCAGTATGGGGTTGTCCTTATCCGGGGGCTCCAACCAAATGCGTGCTGCTCTTCCAGTTCCTCCAGTATGCAGAACGTTTTTGAATTTCGGGACCAACTCATTGCCGAATACGCCACTTTCTCCCGTAGTTTCAGTCGCTTTCGGGCCGCAGACATCGCTGCTGCCGTTGAAGCGGAATACCGGAAGGGGCGCTTTTGGCCGGAGCCTCTGATTCAGATCAATCCGAACTATCTGCGCGCCAAAACCGTCGAGGAAATCGTCGCTGAAGGAATTCTTCACCCAACTTGCGCAAAGCTTTTCCGCTTCAGCTCTCCCAACGACGGGAGTCAATCACTGCGTCTGTTCCAGCATCAGCAGGAAGCACTCTCGAAAGCTGCAGCTGAAGAAAGCTACGTCGTCACCACGGGTACGGGGTCAGGGAAATCGCTGACGTTTTTCATTCCCATTATTGACCGAGTTCTTCGCGAAAAAGCTGCTGATCCTACCCCTCGCACCCGCGCGATCATCATCTATCCGATGAACGCCCTCGCGAACAGCCAGCTTGAGGAAGCTCGGAAGTTTCTCGATCACCTTGGCCCAGGGCAAAACCAGCTGAGCGTGGAGCGTTACACTGGGCAGGAAGATAAGACCGTTCGGGAACGCATCGCGGCAAATCCGCCAGACATTCTTCTGACAAATTTCATGATGCTTGAGCTCATCCTCACGCGTTATGAGCCGGTAGATCGGCGCGTCGTCGAGCATTGCAGCGGGCTGCGTTTTCTCGTTCTGGATGAGTTGCACACCTATCGTGGACGTCAGGGCGCTGATGTCGCGCTGCTCGTGCGGCGCCTCCGCGAACGGTTCAAGGCTGAGAAGCTGGTCTGCATTGGGACATCGGCGACTATGTCTAGCACCGGCTCCAAGGAAGATCGCAAACGCACCGTGGCGGGAGTCGCATCCAAGCTTTTTGGGCAGGTCATTGCCCCGGAAAACGTCATCGATGAAACGTTGGAACGCGCGACGAACAAACACCTCAGCCTCCAAGCCGTCCGCAACCAACTCCCAGCCAGTCTTGCGCGATCCGAGTTCTCTTGGCCGTCGATCCAGGCCTTCGCGAACGATCCGCTCGCTGTGTGGGTTGAGTTGAATCTCGGACTGGCGCTCTCGGATAATGAACGTCCCCGACGCGCGAAGCCGATTTCGCTGACTGCTGCGGCACAGCTTCTCGCCAAAGACGCGAACACCTCGGAGGAATTGGCGAAGGCCTCGCTCGCCCGTTTCCTGATCGCCGCGCAAGAGGTCGTATCCTCCGATGGACGCTCTCTCTTCGCCTTTAAGCTTCACCAGTTCATCAGCGGCGCCGGCAAAGTGCTTTGCACTTTGGAGCCAGCGGGCCAGCGACTCATCACGCTCGATTCGCAACGATTCGCGCCAAATCGGCAGGAGGAAAAAGTTTTCTTGTTTGGAACCCATTTCTGTCGCGACTGCGGTCAGGAATATCATCCGGTGTGGCACGACTCGAACAGCTCACCGCACTTCGCCCCCCGAGAAATTGATGACACGGCGAGTGACGAAGGAACTGGCCTTCGCCCCGGCTTCCTCGCTCCACGCGACGCCGGGCAGGAATTTAAGGGAGAGGTGTCACAATATCCCGACGCTTGGCTCGATCCCTCCAAAGACGAGCCTGCGCTCAAATCGACATACCAAGCGGCTGCACCGGTCGCGGTTCGGGTTGACGCGCAAGGGGTGAAAGGCTCGGGCGGCGACTATTGGTTTATCCCCGGAAAGTATCGATTCTGCATTAACTGCGGGACTCTCCATGACGCTTACGGCCGCGACATCAACCGCCTGTCCAGTCTCTCAGGGGAAGGTCGTTCATCGGCAACGACCATTCTAACGCTGTCAATTCTCCGGCAGCTCTATGCTGCGCAGTCGGGCGATCTTGGAGAGCACGACTACCGCAAGCTTTTAGGTTTCACGGATAATCGCCAAGACGCCGCGCTCCAAGCGGGGCACTTCAACGATTTTATTTTCCTCCTCCTGATTCGAGCAGGCCTGCTCGGAGGGTTGAAAAATAATGGCGGCACCCTGACGGAGGAAAACCTCGCGGACGCTGTCTTCATCGCTCTCGGATTCAACGGCGGCGATCCTGGAGTTCTCGCCGAATACCTCCGCGATCCAGGGTTGCTCGGCCTTGCGCTCAAAGAAGCGCAGAAAGCCCTTCGCTTTGTTATCGGCTATCGGCTAATTCGCGATTTGCGCAAAGGTTGGCGCTATAACAATCCGAATCTCGATCAGCTCAAACTGGTCGAAACGAGTTACGACGGTCTCGATGAATTTTGCCGACATGAGGCATCCTTCAAAGATCAGGTACTCCTTTCGCGTCTGAAGCCGGACGAACGCGCGCAACTTGCGCAGCTGATCTTCGGTGAACTCGCAAAAAATCTTTGCATCGAGTCTCGCTACCTTGACGGCCAGGAGCAGGAGGGTGTGCGCGGCAAGATATTCAATTATCTGACCGAGCGC
The DNA here is from genome assembly GCA_038320495.1 of Opitutales bacterium. GTDB lineage: Bacteria > Verrucomicrobiota > Verrucomicrobiia > Opitutales > Opitutaceae > ER46. The sequence continues at coordinate 4,941 of JBBQEG010000116.1, forward strand.
TGGTCGTTTGGTGATGACGAGAAGCTCGCGACTACCCGTTATCTGATCCTGGATAAACGACCGGACAATAAAGGAAAACCTCGCCTCGATCTCGTCGGGGGCGGGCCCGGCTCCCGACTCGTCCGGCTCCTCAAATATGCCGAGTGGTGGAAAACGTCTGCTTGCTCTGACCAAGCGCTTCACCTCTCCAATCCAGAGTGGGTCAACTTGTGCCGCGTATTCCTCAAAGCTGCAGAGACCCACGGATACGTCCAAAGCCAGGCCTTGGACAACAAAAAGCTTGTCGGCTGGACGCTGAAGTCATCAGCGCTTCGCTGGACTCTTACGACGGATTCGGCAGAAGCCCCTCGTCAGACGAATAAATTTTTCCGCCAGCTCTACCTTACAATCACGACGATCCTCACGCAGCAGCCGCATCCCTTGTTCGATTTTGTCGCGAACGAGCACACTGCTCAGGTCGACGCAGAAAAGCGTAAAGCGCTTGAACAACGTTTTCGTCGGAATGCCCGGGACCTTAAAGATTGGGCTGCCAACGGTGATAACAAAGGTCCGATTCCGCGCCTGCCGGTTCTCTTTTGCAGCCCGACCATGGAATTGGGCGTGGACATTTCCTCTCTCAATACCGTTTACCTGCGCAACATTCCGCCTACGCCAGCCAACTACGCTCAGCGGAGCGGACGCGCGGGTCGTTCCGGACAGGCTGCGTTAGTGGTGACTTATTGCGCCGCTATGAGTCCCCATGATCAGTGGTTCTTCAATAACGCGACGGACATGGTGCATGGGATCGTTCGCGCGCCGACGCTTGAGTTGGCCAACCGCAACCTCGTCGAAAGCCATCTCCATGCGGTCTGGCTCGCTCAGGTGGAATACGAGTTGGCGACAAGCATTGCGCCACTCCTCGACCTTCAGGATCCAAAGAAACCTATTCACCTCGAAGTTCGATCGAAGCTCGAAAATCCGGCCGTCCAAACCCGGGCGTTGGCCGAAGTGAGGCGCGTCCTCGACCAGATCAAGAGCGAGCTGACGCCACAGACGGCGCCGTGGTATGTCGCCAACTTTGCCGATCAAGTGATCTCCGCCAGCGCGCAGGAGTTCGCCAACGCGTTTGACCGTTGGCGGTCCCTCTACGACGGCGTGCAGAGCCAGATGGAAGCTGCGGACAAAATTATCCGCAGCCCCGCCACGAGTGCGAAAGACCGCGAAAACGCCAACCGACGTTACATGGACGCGAAGAACCAGCTCACGCTGTTGCTCAAGACCGGCAACAGTCAAAACAACGACTTTTACACCTTCCGTTACCTCGCCAGCCAAGGGTTCCTGCCCGGGTATAATTTCCCGCGCTTACCACTCATGGCGTGGGTCCCGTCAACGGGCCGCAAGCGGAATGGCAAGGACGATCAGGGCAGCATGGTAAGTCGCCCCCGTTTTCTGGCACTGTCGGAATTCGGTCCGCGCAGTATTATCTACCACGAAGGGCGAATGTTTCGGGTGGATCGCGCCAAGCTAAACATTAGCGGCTCGGACGCGGTCTCGTCGGATTCGAAGCTGCCGACGATCAGTGCCCGCGTGTGCACTTCCTGCGGTTACGGACACCTCGGCGACGAAGCGAAGCCCGAACCGCTGTCAGATGTATGCGAGCATTGTCATGACCCGCTGGGCGATGACGGCCGCATCAATACTCTGTATCGCATCGAAAATGTCGAAACCGTGGCGCTGGAGCGGATTTCTGTGAACGACGAGGAGCGGCAGCGTCAGGGTTACGAGCTGCAAACCACCTACCGCTTCATGCCTGGTCCCGGCGGTTTGTTGGAGCGACACGATTCAATCGCGGATCGCGATGAAGCGGCGGTCGCTCGGCTGGCCTACTCGCCATCGGCGCGAATCTGGCGCATCAACAAAGGCTGGCGCCGTCGGAAGGACAAGAAGCAGCTCGGATTTTATATCAATCCGCTCAGCGGACGTTGGAGCAAGCAAGACAGTCCCGACGAGACCCCGGAAGGCGACGAAACGCCAGAGCAGATCGACAAAAAGGAACCGTCGCAGCGGATCGTTCCCTTCGTCGAGGACCACCGGAATATCCTCATTATTACGCCGAACGCCGTGTTTTCCGACGGAGCCATGGCCACACTTCAAGCGGCGCTGAAGCGAGGCATTACTCAAACGTTTCAGATCGAAGAATCGGAGCTGGTCGTCGAGCCGCTCCCAGACGCCAAGTGCCGCAAGTCCCTCTTATTTTATGAGGCGACCGAAGGTGGTGCCGGCGTTCTGAGTCGCCTCGCCCAAAGCCCCGAGCAGCTCGCCGTTGTTGCCCGCCAAGCCCTTGAAATTCTGCATTTCGATCTCAGCAAGCTGCCGGTCCCATTCAGCGCCGATGATCTCGTGGCTGTCGAACACCGCACGCCCGCTGGTGACCGGATTTGCGAGGCCGGTTGCTATCAGTGCCTCCTCTCGTACTACAACCAGCCCGATCACGAATACATCAACCGTCGCGATCCCGCCGTTCAGGAGTTCTTGATCCAGCTGGCTCACGCTACCGTGCGCCCAGCCAAACCCGGGGATGGTCCGGCTAGCGATGACGACACGCTGGGTCCTTGGCTGGTCGCGCTAAAGCAACTTGGACTAAAGGCCCCGGACGCGACTCGCGTAAGCGTGGGTGACGGTCAGGGCATTGTTGATGCGCTCTACAAGGCAGCCCGCACGTTGGTTTTTCTTTCGCCCCCTTCATCCTCACTGGAAGCCTACGCGGCGGACCGGGGATACATGGTCGTCTGCTTTTCGACAGAACCAGCGACCTGGGCTAACACATTTGCTGCAAACTCTGCGGCCTTCGGTGTCCCTGCTTCGGCGTCGGTATGAGTGCTGCCACATTGACGTCATTCAATCCGGGCGCGCTGGTCCGTGCGCGTGGCCGCGAGTGGGTCGTCCAGCCTGGGTCGTCGGATTCGCTGCTCCGGCTTCGTCCGCTCGGTGGCTCCGAGGACGACATCACGACGTTGTTGCCCGAACTTGAGGCTGAGAATCCATCGCCGGCGACGTTTCCGGAGCCGGATCCTGCCCTTCGGGGCAATCACACCGCGGCTCTGCTTCTACGCGATGCACTCCAACTTAAACTTCGCGCCGGCGCTGGTCCCTTCCGTTCGTTCGCCAACATCGCCGTCGAACCTCGTGCTTACCAACTCGTGCCGCTGCTCATGGCGCTCCGCCAACCCACGGTTCGTCTGCTAATCGCCGACGACGTTGGCATTGGCAAAACCATCGAGGCCGGTCTCATTGCTCGAGAGCTGCATGACCGCGGCGAAATCTCCCGCTTCGCGGTGCTTTGTCCGCCGCACCTTGTTGACCAGTGGTGTACTGAACTCGCCCGTCATTTCCACTTTAACGCGGTCGCACTCACGTCCGCCAGCGTCAGTCGCCTGGAGAAAAACCTCCCGCCGGGCGTCTCCCTTTTTGAGCACCACCCGGTTGTCGTCGTCAGTCTCGACTACATCAAGAGCGACCGCCACCGCGCCCACTTCCTCTCCATCGCTCCTGAGTGCATTATCGTGGATGAAGCCCACAGTTGCTCCACGGGAGGCCAGAGTCGCCAGCTTCGCTTCGAGTTGCTCAAACAACTCGCCGACGACGCTGAGCGGCACCTCATCTTGCTCACCGCGACGCCGCACTCCGGCGACGACACCGCGTTTCACAACCTGCTTTCACTCCTCCGCGCCGATTTTGCCCGTCTTGCCGATGCTGACGCCACTACGCGCCAGCGTCTCCGTGAAGACCTCGCCAGCTACTTCGTTCAGCGGCGCCGTAAGGACATCGAGGAGTGGCAGGATGTCAGCGTGTTCCCCCGTCGCCTCACTGCCGAGGTTACCTACCGTCTCACTGGCGAGTGGGGCGAGTTCTTTGATGCTGTGCAGGATTACTGTATTGGCTTGGCAGAGCGCACCGAAGCTATCGGCGGTGCCGGCCGGCACATGATCTGGTATGCCACGCTCGCCCTATTGCGTTGCGTCGGCTCCTCTCCCGCTGCGGCCGAGCGCGCCCTCAACACCCGGCTCACTGGCACCGTCGAAGAAATGGAAGCCCTCGCCGATGAAGCCCGCCTCCAAGACGGCGACGAAGCCGACCTCTCCGCCAATGACCTCGAACCCGCCGGAGCCCTCGCCGAGACGGCCCAACTCAAGGCCCTCATCGCCAGCGCCCGTTCCCTTGCCGGTCAGAAGGGCGACCCCAAACTCAAAGCCCTCTGCGAGCACCTACAGGAGTTGCTCGCCACCGGCGCGCGCCCGGTCGTTTTCTGCCGTTACCTCGCGACCGCGCACTATGTCGCCGCCCATCTCCGCAATCATTTTAAGAAAGCCACCGTTGACCCCGTCACTGGCGAACTCACTCCCGAGGAGCGCGAGCTGCGCGTATCTGCTCTAGCCGAAGCCGAGCAACCTATTCTGGTCGCCACCGACTGCCTTTCGGAGGGCGTAAACCTCCAGCATGGCTACACCGCAGTCGTCCATTACGACCTCGCTTGGAATCCAACTCGCCACGAACAGCGCGAGGGCCGCGTGGATCGCTTTGGCCAAAAAGCCAAGGAAGTCCGCTGCACCATGCTCTACGGACAGGACAACCCCGTGGACGGATTCATCCTCAACGTCATTCTCCGCAAGGCCGAGGCCATCCGCAAAGACCTCGGCGTGCTCGTGCCGCTCCCGCAGGACGCCGAGCGCATGAACCACGCGATGATCAAGGCCGCCTTGCTCAAGCGCAACCGCGCCACCCGCAACGCCGATCAGCTCGACTTCGGGTTTGAAAAGCTTCTCGGCGAAGAACTCAAGCCCCTCACTACCGCGTGGGAAGATGCTCGCGAAAACGCCAAGGCCAACCGCACCGTCTTCGCCCAGCGCCGCATCAAGCCCGAGGAAGTTCTCCCGGAGTGGCGGCGGCAGCTCGATCTCATCGGTGACGAAGCCGCCATCGCCCGTTTCGTCAAAAACGCCTGTGCCCGGCTCGACGCTCCTCTGGAGCCCGCGCGTCACGCGTGGCGTTTCTTGCCCAAGCATCTGCCGCCCGCCCTGCGCGAACGCTTGGCACAAGAGGACATCGACCGCGATCTACTGATCGACTTCCACTATCCGCCTGACCCACGCGCGCATTTCATCCACCGCACGCACCCGTTGGTTGCCATCCTTGCCGATCACCTACTCGAAGGGGCGTTGCAGGACGCCTCGCCCCTCGCAGCCCGCTGCGCCGCCACCGTCACGGCGGATGTCTCTGTTGTCACCACCGTCTTCCTCCTCCGCCTGCGCCATCAGCTTTCCAGCCAGAAGCGCGGTATCACCCGCACTCTCATGGCCGAGGAGACCGTCGCCATTGCCCTCGAAGGGCGCACAAATCCCCGCTGGATTGATGATGCCCGCCTCCTTCGACTGTTGGAGGTCAAACCGAGCGGCAACCTCGGCCCCGAGGCCGCCACCCGCGAGATCACCCACGCCCTCACCCTCCTTCGCGCCAGCACGGGCCGTCTGGAAAATCTCGCCCGCCACCGCGCCGAAGCACTGTTGCAAGATCACCGCCGCGTTCGCGAAGCCGCCGACGACTTGGGCCGCTACGCCGTCACGCCGTCGCTGCCCGTGGACGTGATCGGCGTTTACGTGCTGCTGCCTGATAGCCTTTGAGCGCTCCATTTACCGAAGAATGATTCACGTAGTCCACTTCGTCACCTTCGGCGAAACCGCCATCACTGAACGGTGGCGATGGGCGGATGCGAGGTGGAGCAAGGAACAGGGGTTTCGCGCACCCGCGACCACAAAAGGAATGGGGAAAGTTTATATTTTCGCCTGCGCGGAAACGCAGTGGCCGCTCTATGTCGGGAAAACGAGCCGCAGTATTAGCAGTCGCATCAACGGAGCCTTCAAATGCACACCCGACAACCGCTCCACGGTTTCGCCGGCTATCGTTTCAAGCGTGAGCGAACCTCCGCATTCCTTCACGTCTTCATGGGTGGCGACCAAGCCACGCCGTGGACCGGTGAAGACGCCGAGTGTATCGAAGCTGAGGTGGTGTTTCGTATCCGCCGGGATTCCGGAGCTTGGCCCGCCTTCCAGTCGGAAATCCACTTTGCGCCGGCTACTGACCGCCACACCGTCGCCGCCGATGAAATCATCATCTACTTTCAAAGGATGAAGACGCACCCCTTGCAGGCTCCGCTTCCAATTTCACCTTCACCGAAGGGTGCTTACGAAACTGATGAGAATCCAGTTTCCCCTCGCACTTGTTGAAAATATGTGCCTATATTTTCAACATGATTAAGCCGGTAAATCCTTACGGATCCATCTCCGACAAGCTCTTACGTCGAATTCGAGCAAAGGGTGCCTCGTGGGCCTTTACTCCCAGCGACTTCGCCGACCTTGGCGATCCGCGCTCCATTGGCATGGTGCTGACCCGTCTCTCGCGCAAGGGAACCATTCGCCGGGCGCAACGTGGCGTCTATGATGTCCCCCGCCAGCACCCGATCATTGGCACCGTCGGTGCCGGAGCCGACTCGGTTGCCCAGGCCATCGCCCGACGCGATGCCCTGAAGCTCCTACCTTCCGGTGCTCATGCCGCCAACGCCCTTGGCCTGAGCACTCAGGTGTCCGCCAAGACTGCCTACGGTATCGCCGGGCACTCTCGCATCCAGCCCGTCCACGGACAATCCGAGGTCGTGTTTCGCCACCGCTCGCCCAAAGCCATGGCCCTCGCCGGCCGCGCCAGTGGCTGGGTGGCCGAGGCGCTTCGTAACCTCGGCCGCGCCCATATCACCCCGGACCGACTACACCCGTTGCAGGATCGGCTCAGCCCGCAGGATAAAAAACAACTCCTCGACGACCTGCGCTACGTCCCCGCTTGGATGCGTCCCCACTTCCGCCAACTCGCTCGCGATGATTCCGCCCCCGTTCCCCAAGCTTAATCCGGCGGATCTCCGAGCCCTCTTCACCGAGGCCGAAAACCGTAGTGGCATCCGCGCCCTCATGGTCGAGAAAGACGCGTGGGTATGCTGGACCTTGCGCCAACTCTTCGACCTGCCCGACGCCCGCGCCCACTTCATTTTCAAGGGCGGCACTTCGCTCTCGAAAGTCTGGAAGGTCATCCACCGCTTCTCCGAGGACATCGACATATCGCTCAGCCGCGAATGGCTGGGCTTCACCGGTCAGCGCGACCCCGAGGCCGCCCCCAGCCGAAAACAACGCACCAAGCTCCTCGAGGAACTATCCGCCACCTGCGCCGACAAACTCCATGCTGACGTCCTGCCCGCCCTGCGCACACGCTTCTCGGAATCGCTCGGCGGCGCCGCGGGATGGGGCCTTACCGTTGCCTCCGACGATCCGCAGACCCTCCTCTTTGCCTATCCCACCGTCGCCAACGATGGCTCGGGCGCGGCCTATGTGCGGCCCGTGGTCAAGATCGAGTGCGGCGCCCGCTCCGACCGTTGGCCGATGGCCGAACAAAGCCTCACTTCCTACGTCGCCGAAGCATTCCCCGCTGCGTTTCCTTCCTCCACCTTCAGCGTCCCCGTTTTGGATATCGAGCGCACCTTCTGGGAGAAGGCCACCATCCTGCACGCCGAGGTCCACCGCCCGGCCGACAAAACCACGCCGGATCGTTTCTCGCGCCACTACGCCGACCTCGCTGCGCTGGCCGTGCACACAGCCGGAGCCGCCGCCCTTTTGCGCGACGATCTGCGCGCCCGCGTCGTAGCCCATAAACAGGTGTTCTTCCCGGCCTCATGGGCCAGCTACGAGACCGCCGTGCCCGGGAGGTTTAAACTGATCCCGCCACTGGAGCGGCTTCACGCCCTGGCCGACGACTATCGCGCCATGCAGGACATGTTCTTCCGTGCGCAGCCCACATGGGATGAACTCATCGCCACACTTACGGCGTTAGAAACCCGCATGAATCGGACCAACTTGGCTTCCACTTAATTCGCCGCCCGCCTCGTCATGCCACGCGCCACCCCGAAATCAAAAATCACGACCAAAGCCAAAGCCGCGAAGAAACCGAAGCCAACCAAGACGGTCCGCAAAATTGCCGCCAAGCGCAGGACGGCTCACCCTTCACCGTCCCGAGCTGGCGCCCTTACTTTAGTGCCCGTTGCGCCCCTCCTTCTCGCAACATCCTCGTTCAGCCTCGCCAAGCTCTCCTTTGAAGACGCCCTCCAGCTCACGCCGCTATTTGAGTTAACCATCCAGACAGCCCGCCAGCGCTACGAACAGAGCGTTCGCAGCGAACTGATTGCGGCCGGTGTTATTACCGCCAACGCAGTGGTGGCCGTTGACCGAACCACCCTCGCTGTTTCGTTCACGCAAAATGGGGTGCGCGGCTTCACGCGAGGAAGTTTTCGATTGATGAGGGATGCCGCCGGTCGGGAAATCCCGGTTCTGACCAACGCATCAGGTCGAATCGTCAGCCAGGCCCGTGTCGTCAGTAAATTAGCCTCTCGTGCTGCGGCTCTAGGTGCCATGGTGGTAGGTGCAGCACATCTCATCTCCGGAGCGGATCTCGCGACCCGAATGAAAGAG
>JBBQEG010000117.1:0-13378 GCA_038320495.1 Opitutales bacterium
CACAAAGCCTGATCCGGGCGCATGCAAACTTGGAACCCGCTGAGATCGCCTGGGGCAAGGACAGCGACCCCACGCAGGTTTTCAATCGCCGCTGGTTGGTGAAAGAAGGGGAGTCCAACGAGAATCCCTTCGGAGGCAAAAACGATCGCGCCTGGATGAATCCGGGAGTGAAAAACGCGAAGGTCACGGAGCCGGCGGGACCGGTTGATCCCGACGTCAGTCTCCTGGCCGTCCGCGCCCAATCCGACGGCCGACCGCTCGCCGTACTCGCCAACTACAGCCTCCATTATGTCGGCAATGTGCCCGCGATCTCCGCGGATTATTTTGGAGCGTTTGCCAACGAACTTGCCCGCCGACTCGGCGCGGGGGACGCGCGTTATTCCGGCAAGGCGCCGTTCGTCGGGATCATGAGCAACGGCACCAGTGGCGATATCAACAACGTCAACTATGCCGCCACGACGCCGGCAGTAAGGAAGCCGCCGGGCGAGCAGGTCAAGATCGTCACCGCCAGTGTCGCCGATGCGGCAATGCGCGCCTGGGCCCGGCTGACCTGGACCGCTGCTGCCTCGCTCGCCAGTATCGAGCGCGACCTCATGCTCGGCGTGCGCAAAGGGAACGCGGATGAACTCAAACGCGCGCAGGAAATTGTGGAGACAACGCCGAAGGACAATGGGCAGTTTTCCGACCGCAAGGCGATCTACGCGCGGGAAACGTTGCTCCTGGACGCTTATCCCGATCGCGTACCGGTTAAACTTCAGGCGCATCGTATTGGCGGACTCACGCTCGCGGCCATTCCATGCGAAGTCTTCGTCGAAATCGGACTCGATCTGAAAGCGAGCAAGCTGCGCGAGGAGCACTTCACGATCTCACTTGCCAACGGTTACAATGGCTACCTTCCGACTGCGCACCACCATCGGTTGGGCGGGTATGAAACGTGGCGGGCGCGCAGCAGTTATTTGGAGGTCGATGCGGCGGATAAGATCACGGCCGAATTGAAACGCATGCTGGCGGAGATCGCGAAGTAAGCGCCTCCCGCGTTTCGTCATCGCGCGCCATCGCACGGAATTCAGATGGTCCTTGCTATCTCGCGGAAATCAGCGACGGTGGCGGTTCGTAAGAGCGTAAGATGACAGTTTTGGTGGATCTTCAGGTGAGCGTTTCTGTTCAGTGATGATTCGAAACCCGGTAGTCGGGAACACACTGACAGCGGACGATGATGCGAAACTTATCACTATGAATTCCAAACTGTATGTCGGCAATATGTCGTTTAAGACCACCGAGTCCGATCTTCGCGACGCTTTCGGTCAATTCGGCACCCTGACCGATGTTTATATCGCCAATGATCGCGAGACCGGCCGCCCACGCGGCTTTGCTTTCGTGACCTTCGGTACCGAAGAAGAGGCCAAGGTTGCCGCCGAGAAAATGAACGGCGCCGATCTCGATGGTCGCCAGCTCACGGTCAACGAAGCCAAGCCCAAGGAAGAAATGGGCGGCGGCGGTGGCGGACGTGGCTTCAGCAGCCCCAATCGTCGTCCCGGCGCTTTCCAATCCCGCGGTAACAGCGGTGGCGGCGGTCGTTACTAAGTCCGTTCGCTGGCATCTTGCCTGCACTTTTCCCGGCGAGGCGCTTCGGCGCCTCGCCTTTTTTGTGTCCCAATTCGTCTGCGAGTGCGCCTTCGGATCCCGGGTGCGCCTGCTTTGAATTTTCGAAAAACGTAAAACTTGGACATCTTCCATCCTTTTCAAGAGGCCTTTGCCCGACGTTTATTACGCGCCCCCAGCATCGTATTTCGTCTTGGGACGACCATTTGCGTCAATCTCGTTACATTGGATAAATTGTCGAAGACTCCGCTGGTGCGTTGGCCTCCGATTTGCTAGGGTGGAGTCTGAATCCGGGGTTAAACAGACTCTCTCTTTCACCATGACAGCTAATAAAAAATCCACATCCAAAGCCATCACGTCGCCCGCCCCAGCGACCAAACCCGCCGCCCAGACCGCGAAATCGAAGGCCAAGCCTGCCGTTGCGCCGGCCACGCCAGTGGTTTCTCCCAACGCGGAAGTTATTGCTCCGGTGACGCCTCCACGCGTCACGGTCGCTCCTGCGCCCGTCAGCGCTCCGGTTTCGCCGGCAGCTCCCGTTGCCGTCGCCTTGGCGCCAACCGTCGCCCGCGTCGTTGCGCCGGTCGCCAGCAAGCATCTGGTGACGACGATCACCGCCCGGATCAATGTCGGCTTCGGCAACGCGCTCTACCTCCGCGGCGAGGGAGCGGGCCTCAGCTGGGACCGGGGCGTTCAGATGACCTGTTTCAGCGCGAACGAATGGCTGATCACGCTGCCAGAGTCGGGCCGCCCGGTCGTATTCAAGTTTCTGATCAACGATGCCACCTGGAGCACGGGTTCCGACTATTCCGCGGTCCCGGGTACCAGCACCTTGTTGTCTCCGACCTTCTAAGGTCGGCCGCAACCAGGGGTGTCGCGCTCCCGCCATATCCACTTCGTGGATATGGCGAAACGCTTCGTCCGCGGGCGCCAAGGTCGCACGCTTCAAAACGTCAGGTCTTGAGGTAGCCCCCGAGTTTGCGCTTGCCCGATCAGGCTGGTGCAAGCCCGAGGGCTCGGAACCCGCCCAGATAAGTTATTTCGAGGTCGGTTTAGGCCCAGTTGGTGGGTGAGACGCTGTAATTCGCGCCCGCCGCCGCAGAGACTTTTCCGCTTTGGGACCTTCTCTACCGCGGGTGCCGTTCAGCCGGCGGAATCGTGATCCGGATTTAAGGTGAGCAGCCGCTCCCGCAGCATCACGGTGGCCGCATCGCGGTCGGCGAGTTGATCGGGCATCACGATTTCTCCGCGCATTCTCACTCGGGAAAAAGGTTTCGGCAGATAAAGGCGATCCCAGCTGCGTAATCGCCACGCGGATTCAAACTCGCCCCCGATGAGCAGGATTGGAGCGCGCGTTCGCCGCGCCACGATGACACCACCCGGTTTCATCTCATAACAGGGACCACGTGGACCGTCCGGAGTGATCCCGATGTCGTGTCCCGCTCGCACCGTATCAACCAGCGCGGTCGCGGCTTCGCGTCCCAATCGGCTGCTCGAGCCGCGTACGGTCCGCACGCCGGCAAGCGAGAAAAACGCGGTGAGCCATGCTCCATCCTGGCTTGCACTCACCAAAGCATACGCGGGTCGTCCGCCGCGGTAACGGCGCACAATTTCGGCAGCGAGAAACAGTCGGTTGTGCCAGAGCACCATCGCGATGGGCTGATCCGTTTTAGTATAGGCGTGGAGGTCGGCGGACGATGTGTCGAAGCGCAGACTCATTCCCCACAAACGCATCAGCATGCCAAAGGGCCAGAGCACCGCCCGGCGCCAGCCGGAGATGCTATGTACCGGCGCCGGGGTCGGCGTTACGGATGCGGACGAAGAGGAGTTGGCGGACGACGCGTTCAGGTGTTCGGTTCTCGCTGAAACCACGCGATGCGCCAAGCGAAAGAAACAGGGTGAACCCACGCGCGGTTGACGCGCCGCCTTTTCGGAGGCACCAACCCGCGAATGTCTTCGACTCTTCCGCCTTGCCCGCACTTGCCGGTTCCCCGGGGCGGCCTCGACTGGCGGGCCCTTCATGCGTTTCGTGCCGCTGACCGCGGCGCGGAATTTTACTTCGCGTGCCTCGAGTATGGTCACGCGCTCTGGCAGCAAGGTTTCGCGGCGCGGGCACTCCTCTGTCTTGATCGGGCGCTCGGTGCGGATCTGACCGGCGAGGAGCCCGTTCTCCGCGAATTTCCCCTCCCGTATGGCGCGATGGCGTGGTTGATCGCATCCACGCCGCCGGAGCGCGCCGTCGGCAATCCCCGGGTTCACTTTCAACACTATGCCGACCGGATGAATGAACCGCGTCGCGAACAACGCCGATGGCGAGCCTGGGGGTGCTGGGCGCTCACGCGCGCGGTTCGGCCAGATCTGCCAGCCGACCCGAAACATCCCGTGATCGAGCCCACTCTGGCAGAGGTTGAGGCTGGCCTAACTGCCCACGGCCACACGGGAGAGGCGGCACTGTGGTCGCGCGCGTTGCAAGCCGCACCTCGGGCTGCGCTCCGTCCGGAAATCGACGACCTTCGACGCTGAGCGCTGAGGAGTGATCTTGAGTGGCGAACCGTGCCGTTATGGATGTAGCTTGCGGCAGATTATTTCAACCGCCGGACCGGACTCCGTTTGAGTTTTCGTGCCTGCAGGATCAACGTTCGTTTGCATATAGTCGGCGTCGAGTCGTAGCTCCTGCATTCCTTTTATGAACCCCGAAACGTATCGTTCGTACTGTGACTTGCCGCCGATCGCCGGGATCGCGACGGTGGCTGAGGCCGCCAAAATCGGTTTGTCCATTGGCGAGTGTGTGAGCCGGTTGAAGCGTCATCACTGGGCGTTCCGCCGGCTGCACGAGATCTTCATCAAGCGCCTCACGGCCGAACCCATTTACGAGCTCAAAATGGGCTTTAGTCTGCACGCCCACTACTGTGCCGAGCACGCCGCGGCCTGGCGCACCCGGGTCGGGGAAATGCGCGAACCTCCGCTGGGCCTCGACGCGGTGCCACACCCTGCCTTGGAGGTGTTTTTCGATGAGGTTCTCGTCGCTCCGGATACGCCGGCTCTGCTGGTGGGAATCTACGAATACGCTTTGCCCGCCTTGCAGGAAGCGCTGCAACGGCACCTCGCGGAAACCAATTGGCTGGTCGACCATCCGACGGTGCGGTTGTGCCGGTTTGCCCTGATTGAAGTGGAGGAGATGGTGGCGTATGGCGCCCGGTGCCGGTTGCAGCTCGTGAACGCCGATCAGCACGAAACCCTTGGCGCCTGGACGACGATGTTGGAGTCTTTGCTCGTCGCGGGTGATGGGCTCGATGGCTCGGCGCCGGTACTCGCTGCCGGCGCCGCGGATGAGGCGCTGCCGCGGATGTATTCAAAAACGCCGTACGTCTTTGCCCGTGAGCCGCGTCGCGACGAGCGATTCCCGGATCCGTATAACATGGGCGTGCATGCCGAGGCGTTTCTCTACGACGAGAAATTTCCGGCGGAGCCGAAGACGCTAATGATGTACTACAAGCGTCTGCGGGAAATCGATGTGCCGGAAATGATGGCCTCGATCATTGCGGAGACGCCGCAGAAACCTTGGGGCTACGCGGTCGACATGACGCGTCAACTCTGGGATGAGGCGCGGCACGCGATGATGGGGGAGGTGGGGTTTGTGCGCGCCGGCATCGACTGGCAGAAATTTGTCCGGATTAATTTTACGTGGTCGTTGGCCCTTAATACCCAACTGAAGCCGATCGAACGGCATGCGGTGCTTTATTTCATCGAGCAGGGGCTTATGCCCAAGACCGGGAAACGGTTCGAATGGGAAGTGGGCTGTGCCTCCGGAGACGAGTTTTCCGCGATGATCCAGGACTACGATTGGGCGGACGAAGTGTTGCATGCGCGCATCGGCCGCGAGTGGTATGTGAAAGGAATGGGCGACCAAAAGCAGGCGATCGAGTATGGCGACGCGTGCTGGTCGAAGGTGCTGATCGACTGGCAAAAGTATCGCACTGCCGGGCTGACCCGGCACGAGAACTGGTGGCCGGCGCTGTATCAGCAATGGTGTGACGTCCACGGCCGGCAGCCCGATCCCGCGGTGCTGGCTTACGCCACGACCTATGAAACCGCCCGCGCGGATTTGCGGGAACTCAGCGTATCGGGTTAGTACCTAAAAAAAGACCAAGTTATTTTGCGCTGGGGGCCTGAATGGGGATGAGATTGAGTTTGCAGCGAGCAGCCACTTTCCGTTGGCGGGCATCGTAGGAGGCAAAGGCGGTGCAACCGGCTTCCAACGCTGCCGCGACATGCCAGAGGTCGAGACTGCGGGTGCCGATCTCGCCCGAAAAGCTGGCGGAGAGTTGCTCGGCGCGGATGAAGACAGCGCCGAGATCATAGGAGATGCGCTGCAAGCGCCCGGCGTCCACGTCGGCATTGAAGACCCGGATGGCGCTCGATTCCTGGGCCTTGGTAATCTCGCCCCGGAAGCGTTTGAGGCGAATCGCGTTGGGAATCTCGATCTCATGCAGATGGGAGTAGGCAAAAGGTTCGCCAACCTGCTCGAGAATCGCAATCGCCGCAGCCGAATCCGCTTCGAGAATAAACGCTTTCACCAGAAGAGCGGTATCGATGTAGGTCGTCATCGGTCCCCTCGATCATAATCCACCACGGCGCTGGAGTCACCTCGGACCGGCCCGTTAGGGAAAAGCTTTTGCAGACGTGCGAGCCGGTCAACCGGTGGGAGCTTTTTGCGCCGCCGGACAGGTGTCAGAGTGACAAAGGGAATACCCCGCTTGGTAATGACGACGGCTTCGCCCTGATGGATCCATTTCGAAACGGTGGAGAATTTATTTCGCAGATCAGCGACGGTAGCTGTTTTCATTGTGATAGAAGTAGTATCATGGATGGAATGCCGCGTCAATCCGCCGCCCTGATGTTTGGATTCGGCGTGGGCATCGGTGCTTTATCACTGCCCGCCAAAGAGCGAGCAGAGGAAACCGGTGACGGCGTAATCACTCATTGCGCGCCGTGTTCATCGCCCAGCAATTCTTTGGCAGTGGTGGGCAGTTGCCGGTCGCCGTAAATGTCGCGCAGCCGTTGGCGAAAATTCGGTCGCGGGATCCGGGATCGCCCGGTTTCCAAAGGTTTCAGAATCGCTAATGGCTTGTCCCGCCGCCGAATCTCGCAGGGAGGAATCTGGGCGACGAATGCCGCTCCAGATGTTTGTTGAATTGGGTGTGGGACAATTCTCCCACCGGGTTTTAGCTGGTCACCCGCTCGGCCGCCCGCCCTGATGTGAATAGCCCCATGAATTCGCGTTTTCAATTCGCTGCCATTGGTGTCACCCTCATGTCATTCGTCGCCTCCGCATTCGGACAGGAACGCGCCACGTCTCCGCACTCCAAAGGAGGTACGCCGCTCAATTCCAAGTGGGAGGGCGTTCCGCCGGAGTTTCGTGCGTCCTTGAATCTTCCAGAGTGGCCGATTCCGACGGATCTGCCGCGCTGGCGGCAGGACCGCGAGGAGGTTCGCACCACGCTGGTAAAACTCCTCGGCGACATGCCGGCCCGTCCGGATCCCCGCCAGGTGCGAATCGTGTCCAAGGAGGAACGCGAGGACTTCACGCTGGAGAAAATCGAGTTTCACAACGGCGCCGATGCAATCGTGACCGGCACTATCATGAGTCCCCGCGATCCTGCCGGTACCGCTTCCACCCGGCGTCCGTGCATCGTGCTGCTGCACGAGCACGGGGGCTCGAAGGACAGTGTTTGCTTGAACGTGGACGCGAGGGATCACGCGGGCACGCAGCTCGTGAAGAAGGGCTATATTGTCGCGGCCATCGATTCCTATTTTCATGGCGAACGGCTGGGTAAGGGCCCCGCGGGAGCGATTGAGAACAAGTCGGCGCAGGAAATGAGTTTCAGTAAGATCAATCTCTGGCTCGGTCGTTCATTGTGGGGCATGCAGGTGCGCGATGAGCAATGCCTGCTTGATTACCTGCATACGCGCGCGGACATCGATTTGGAAAAAATCGGGGCGACTGGCATGAGCATGGGCAGCACTCGCAGCTGGTGGCTGGCGGCGATCGACGAACGGGTGAAAGCCATTGTCGGGGTGGTATGTTTCACCCGTTATACGGAGCTGATCCAGCATGGCTATATGCGGGCCCATGGGATCTATTATTTTGTGCCCGGGATGCTGAAGCACTTTGACACCGAGGCGATCCACGCGCTGGTGGCGCCGCGCCCCCATCTGGAGCTGTCGGGAGATCAGGATCCCGGTGCGCCATTGGACGGGGTGGAGACACTCGAACGCAAAGTCGGCGAAGTTTACCGATTGTACGGGAAGCCGGAGAATTTCCGCAGTGTGGTGTGGTCGAATACCGGTCACGAATACCTGCCGGAAATGCGCGACCGCATGATCGCCTGGTTTGAAAAGCATCTTCCGGTAAGGTGATTTCGAAGGAGGATCACGCGGGCAGGCGCCGAGGCAGGGGCGCTTCGTCTTTGTGCATGACTATTAAGTCATAGTAAAATCCTGCGCGAAACCCATGCGATTTATCGCCGGTCGTGGGCGCTTTTTTATCGCCGCTTCCGGCTCGTGTGCTAGTTGAAGCCAACCCGTATGTTATCTGGTTCCTCGGATGAGAATATCTGGTTCGCCGAGCACGTGCAGCCGCATGAAGCCATGCTGCGCGCTTGGTTGCGCAGCCGTTATTCCGTCCATCGCGATGTGGACGATATTGTACAGGAAGCGTATGCGCGAGTGATGGCGGCGCGAACCACGAGTGAAATTGCATCTCCCAAAGCGTTCCTTTTTGCGACGGCGCGTAATCTCGTGCTCGGTCAGCTGAGGCGTCAGAATGTGACGGGTGACGGGGAAGCCTTAACGGAAAATGCGGTCGAGGGCGTCTTGGATGAAGCGACGGACGTGCCTGAAGCCGTGGCGCGCGCCCAAGAGCTCGAACTGTTGACCCAAGCCATTCAATCCCTCCCCACTCGTTGCCGCCAGGTCGTGACCTTGCGGAAAATCTATGGCATGTCCCAGAGAGAGGTCGCTGCCCAACTCGGAATCAGTGAACACACGGTCGAGGCGCAGGGAACGATCGGCTTGCGTAAGCTGGGCGAGTTCTTCGAACGCGTGGAGCGGCGAAAGGGTCAACCAGGTTGATAAGTCATGAGTAAAGCAACCGACCCATCTCCAGGGCCTGAGTCGATCCGCCCGCAAGCGGCCGCGTGGATCCTGCGTCGCGATCGGGGGCTAACGGCCGCGGAGCAGGACGCGTTCTCGGCCTGGCTCGCCGCCGATCCGCGCCACGGAGAGCAACTCGCCAAGCATCGGTCGCATTGGAATCGGCTGGATCAACTCGCAGAGTGGAAGCCAGAACATAGCACTCGCCCGAATCCTGACTTGCTGGCGCCACCACCGCGCTTTCGCCTGCGCCGGTATGGGCCTATTTCACTCGCGCTTGCGGCGGCGGCTGTGCTTACGATCGTCATCGCTACGTTCGTGCGTGCGCCGGATGAGAAGGAGCAATCCTCGGCTCCGGCAATCGCGGGGCGCGCCATCCCCGACTCCGCCAATCAGCGGGTGTTGGAGGATGGCTCGATCATCGAGCTTAATCAGGGCGCGCAGATTTCCGTTGAGTTCACGTTGGGCGAGCGACGCGTTCGACTCGATCAGGGCGAGGCGCATTTCGCGGTGGCAAAGGATACACAGCGACCGTTTATTGTATCCGCTCGTGGAGTGGACGTGCGGGCGGTGGGTACGGCCTTTAATGTGCGCGTCGACGTTACGGCAGTCGAGGTGCTTGTAACGGAGGGTCGGGTGCAACTCAACTCGGCGCAAGCTGACGCAGAAGCTAGTGAAGTGGCGGAGAGCGCCGCCTCCGCATTGTTTCCAGGGACTCGTCCGGAATTGGTGGTCGCTTTCCTGGATGCGCGGCAGCGAGCAGTGGTCTCGCTGGCGGCAGTAGCACCGCCGCCCCAGATTGCGACGCTCACGGCGGGTGAGATCGAACGCGTGCTCGCGTGGCAGCACCGCCTGCTCGATTTCACGGCGCAGCCGCTCAATGCCATCGTCGCTGAGTTCAACCGCCGCAACGTCGTGCAACTTGTTTTGATCGATCCCGAACTGGCGGGAGTACGCGTCAGTGCCTCCATCCGGTCCGACAACGTCGAAGGCTTCGTGCGTTTGCTCGAGGCTGGTTTTGGCGCGCGGTCTGAACGCCGTGGCGACGGCGAAATTTTATTGCGGCGCGCGCGGTAGGACAGGAAGAAAAGCACGTTCTTCTCCAAAGCTTCAGAGCCGCTGTCCTAGCAAGGGATTGGTGGGCGCGCTTTGTCATTATTGCATCGGCGTCTTCACGAACAGTGTTTTTGAAAAATCCTTTAACGGAAAACAGCCTCACAGGCATCTTGGAGGTTGATTACCCCCGCGATGCTCCAGGCATTTCATCATTCTCACCATGTCACGTGCTGGTGCCGCTTCCCCACTGATTCGGTCGTTCAACCGGCTGGCGTGGTGTCTTGTGCTCGTCGTGCGCGTGCTCTTCGCCGCACCCGATGCCGACACGGCCCCGGGGTCGTTTGCGATCGAAGCCGGCGACGCGGCGAACACCGTGAAGGTGTTAGCCGTGCAGGCTCAACGCGAAATTGTTTTCCCTGCGGACGCGGTAGCTGGTATCCGGACTAGCGCCGTCAACGGCAGATTAACCCCGCGCGACGCGCTTGGTCTACTGATCGCGCAAACTGAACTCATCGTAAACGAAGACGCGGCGACGGGTGCCTTTGTAGTCAGTCGCGCCGACCCGTCAAACCGCACGCTCCACGTGCGCGCACCCCCAGACCCTAACTCAATCAACGGCTCTAATATGAAAAAAAGAAACCCCATTGCCGTCTTCGGCGGCTGGCTCGCTTTACTCATTTCTCCCCAAACCCTGCCGGCCCAGTCGCCTCAATCCACGGGGATAATCGAGGGCCGCATTGTCAATCCCGGCATAATTACCGGCTCTATTAGCAACGCCGCGACAGGTAATCTGCTCGAAGGCGCCAGGGTCGAATTGCCAACGCTCGGCCTGAGTGCGTTAACCGACAATACCGGAAGGTTCATTCTCGCGCCGCTGCCCGCAGGGACGCACGAAATTGCGGTATCCTACACCGGTTTGGATTCGGTCCGAACCGACGTGACGGTCTCCGCCGGGCAGCGCGTGGTGCGCAACTTCGATCTCACGAGCGGGATTTACCGGATGGATCAGTTCAAAGTTACGGGAGAACGCGAAGGCGGTGCAGCCGCCATCACTGCGCAGCGCAATGCCGACAACGTGAAGAATGTGGTGGCGATGGACGCCTTCGGAACACTGCCGAACATGAGCGCGAGTGAAGTCGCGCTGCACTTGCCGGGGGTGGCTGGAAACCTGAACGAAGCGGGACTGGTGGCCGGGTTTACCATCCGTGGCGTTCAGCCAGGATTGAACAATGTTACGATGGACGGTGTAATGCTGACCAGCCGCGACGATGGCATGTCCCGTGCGACGCAACTGCATGTTTATAACAGCGCGATGTTCGATCAGATGGAGCTGATCAAGGGGCACACGCCGGACAAGGGAGCGGATTCACTGGGCGGTACGATCAATATGAAGAGCCGCTCACCGCTCAGTATGAAGGAAAAGCGTCGTATCACCTATAATCTTTCCGGTCGGCTGGCTCCATCGTTCACCCAGCAGATTCCTCTCCGGGAGGCCCACCGTTTCCATCCCTTGTTCAATCTTGGATACCAGGAGGTGTTCAACGTGTTCGGCGGAGACCGCAATCTGGGCATCGCGGCCAACCTGTTCTATAGCGAACACGCCACCGGATGGTTCATCACCCTCCGGGATTTCCAAAATACCGCGGCTGATCCCGCCTTCGTCTGGGACTATCGTACCACCGATACCTACAATCCGCATACCCAGGCGAGCATCAATGTAAAGGTGGACTACCGGCTTTCGCCTACGACGAAGATCACACTCAACACCATCGCGAACGATAATGATGAAAAATTCCGGCGTCGCTACGAGACGCGGGCGTTCTCGAACCAAACGGTCGGCGCAACCGGCAACGCCGGCATTCGGCCGGGCTACACGGATCGAATCACCGAGGTGCGCGCGGTTCCGGCTTCGACCATCAACGTGACCATGACCGGACCGAACAACGTTTTCGTGCGGATGCGCAATGTGGATTTCAGCGTCGAGCACGAGTTGGAACGATGGCAGATAGATTATCGCGCGGCGTACAATCACACGCACGTCAACCGAGGCAACGGCAAGGGCGGCGTCCTCGTGAATCAGATCACTGGAGTGGGTTGGATTCTCGATCGCACCGAGTCTGATCTCTATCCTCGATTCATCCAAACGGCGGGGCCGGATTTCACGAATCCTGCCAACTACCGTCCCGCACCGGCGAACGCGCTGGTTAATGCCAATGCCGAGAACGATCGCACTGTGAAGGAGGTGCATGGAAACGTACGCTATCTGGTGCCGATGCCTGGCACCGTCCACCTGAAGACCGGATTTCAATGGCGCGAGAATGCCGCCGAGGATGGCGATATCGGTCGCCGCTGGAATTATATTGGGACGGGTCCCCTGCCGGCGGACCCCAGTCTGTTGATGTTCGACGAAGTGATGACGGGACGCCGGATTCCACAATGGGAAGCGTCGGACTTCATCAGCACACGCACGCCGACTCATCCGGAGCTTTGGCGCGAAGATATATATTTCCACGAATCAAACAAGTTCGTTGGCACCCGCTCTGTTTCCGAGCGGATCACGGCCGCCTATCTCATGACGCAGGGCCGGTTCGGCCGCTCGGGCTTTCTCGGCGGTGTCCGCGCGGAGAAGACGGAGACGGAAAGCGCCGGCTGGGTGCGGGCGCGTACTGGCAGTACCGCCGCGCAACAAGTCGCCGACCCCGCGGGTTCTGCGCAGCGCGACTACGCCAATACGCGTCGCGAGCTCGAAGGCAGCTACACGAAGTATTTTCC
Source organism: Opitutales bacterium (assembly GCA_038320495.1). Classification (GTDB taxonomy): domain Bacteria; phylum Verrucomicrobiota; class Verrucomicrobiia; order Opitutales; family Opitutaceae; genus ER46. The sequence continues at coordinate 12,583 of JBBQEG010000117.1, forward strand.
CAGCATCCATCTCAACCATGACATTACGGCAAATTTCAAGGCACGGATGAGCTGGTCGACGAGCTTCGGTCGGCCTCCCATGAGCAATCTGCTGCCCAATGAATCTGTCAACGAAACGCAGCAGACGCTCACGATCAACAATCCGAGCCTGTTGCCCCAGACCGCGGAAAATTGGGATGCAGCACTTGAGTATTATTTCGAACCGGCCGGGAGCATTTCCGTCGGTTGGTTCCACAAAACGGTCAAGGACTACATCGTCAATGGCATCGAAGCAGGGACGGTCGGATCGGGGAACAGCAACGGCTTCAACGGTGAATATGAAGGGTTCACGCTTCTGACGCGCGCCAATGCCGGGACTGCGACCGTGCAGGGATGGGAATTCACCTATCAACAGCAGTTCACGTTTCTGCCCGGATTATTGAAAGGGCTCGGCGCATCCGGCAATTTCACCATTCTCGAAACGAGCGGCGACTTTGGCGGTACCGCGACCCGTGCCACCAGCGACGTGCCCGGATTTATTCCCCGCATGGGCAATCTCGGGTTGGTCTGGCGTTATCATAGTTTCAGCTCGCGGCTTTCGGTGAACTACGTCGGTGACTATATCACCAACTTTACCGCGGTCGACTCTCCGCGAAATCTATATCGTTACAAGCGTACGATCTTGAACGTTGGGGCAGCCTATCATTTCCGGCCCTGGCTCAACCTCACCTGCGATGTATCGAATCTGACCAATGAGCCCGAGTCGTTCTATCGGGGAGTTCCAGACCGGATGCAGCGGTTTAATATTGCGGGCACG
>JBBQEG010000118.1:0-13352 GCA_038320495.1 Opitutales bacterium
CAATAAGGAGCCCGGCATCTACGTCGACATCGTCTCGGGCGAGCCGCTGTTCGCCTCGTCCGACAAGTTCGAGTCGGGCTGCGGCTGGCCGAGCTTCACGAAGCCGATCGTGCCGGCCCACGTCAACGAGCTCCGCGACACCGCGCACGGCATGGTCCGCACCGAGGTTCGCTCGACCCATGGCGATAGCCACCTCGGCCATGTATTTCCGGATGGCCCGGCTGATCGCGGCGGCCTGCGCTACTGCATCAATTCGGCTTCGCTGCGATTCGTCCACCGTGACGACATGGAAGCCGAAGGCTACGGTGCCTACCTGGATCAAGCGGAGAACGTCAGATGAGCGAACAGCGCGCAATCCTCGCCGGAGGATGTTTCTGGGGCATGCAGGATCTGATCCGGCGCTACGACGGTGTAATCTCCACCCGCGTGGGCTATTCGGGCGGTGATGTGCAGAGGGCGACTTATCACAATCACGGCACCCATGCCGAAGCGATCGAGATCGTCTTCGATCCGGAGCGCATGGGCTTTCGCAAGCTGCTCGAGTTCTTCTTCCAGATCCATGACCCGACGTCCTTGAATCGCCAAGGCAACGACCGTGGCCTGAGCTATCGCTCGGCGATCTTCTACGCCGACGACGAGCAAAAGCGGGTGGCACTGGATACGATCGCCGATGTCGAGGCCTCGGGTCTGTGGCCCGGCAAGGTGGTGACCGAGGTCGCGGCTGCGGGCCCGTTTTGGGAGGCCGAGCCGGAGCACCAGGACTATCTGGAGCGACGGCCGAACGGCTACACCTGCCACTACATCCGGCCCGACTGGAAGCTGCCCGTGCGGCAGAAGTGATGCGCCGTTGAACCTTTGGAAGGCTTGCACCCATGCGCATCGACTTTGTTTCCGGCGCCACGCCCCGCCAACCCGCAGGCTCATACAAAGAAAAAATGAATATACTCACCTCGCCGCTAGCGCCTATGATGGCATTTGGACAAAACTCTCCGCGTCCCTGCCGCATGCACTCATGAATGGCTTTCGCTGCGCCTTTGCTCGTGGCCTGTAGTTCTCCGGTCTTTGCCGCCAACGACAACAAAGGTAAGAACGATGAGCCCAAAACCGTCGTTTATATCGAAAGCAACAAAGCCGAGGACAACTCGATCCTCGCATTTAATCGCGACAAGAATGACAATACGACGCTGCCGCTCAGTCCCGTGGAAATTCAGAAGAAGAAACTGAAGGGGGTGGGAAATCCGCTCCAACTCGATTTGGATCCGCAGGGTGATTTCTTGTACGTCGTAACGCAGCGCGCTGACGACTCGATTCCGCTGGGGCAAGGCAGCACGCTCCACGCTCTGAAAATAAACGAAACCGGCCGCCTGAGTTCGGACGACTCGATTATTCTCAACCTTCCGCGCGGCACCCGGCCCAAAGGCGTGGTGGCTACTCAACTACTCGGCGCTCGCTGACGAGGGAAGGTCAAATGACCCACCGTCACGCTTGGCCAATCAGCCACGCCCAGATGCCAATCGCCCTTGAGATTTGGATATCGCCGCAGGTGTAGCCGCTCGCAAAGGCGAACGGTCCTATCAGCAACCCAAAGGCCAGATGCAGGAAGAAGCACTGAAGTCGTCCCGGACCATCTTGGACGAGGAAATCCAGGAGGCGGAGATGGAGTTGGAGCGTCCCGCCTCGTGTCTCTTCGTTGCCGGCCTGATGGGCGGGCTCCTGATCGGGGTCAGCCTTTTCCTGATCGGGGTGGTGCTCACGCTCGTGGAAAGGCCGTTACAGGATCCGATGATGGCGTTCCTCGTCGCGAACGCTCACACCGTCGGCTTCATTTTGGTGATCATGGGCAGGACCGACCTGTTCACGGAGTACACGACCCTGGCCGTTCTCCCCGTCCTGGAGGGGAGAGCTTCGTTCGCGAATCTGTCACGTTTCTGGGGGTGGATCTACGGGGCCAACCTTCTTGGGGTCGCGCTGTTTGCATTGGTTACACTCGCGCTGGGCCCTTCACTCCACGTGGTGGATACCTCTCGGCTCGCGGAGGCCGCCCGCGTGCTGCTCGGCCATGCCTGGTGGGCGGTGCTGCTGAGCGCGACGGTCGCGGGGTGGTTGATGGGGATGCTGGCGTGGCTGGTGACTTCTGCGCGAGACTCCATCAGCCAGGTGTTCTTCATCTGGCTGATCACGCTCGTCATCGCACTCGGCCACCTGCACCATTCCGTCTCCGGCTTCGCACTGGTGACTTTCGCCTGGCTGGAGGGCGCCGTGGCTGGTGCCGACCTCGGACACTTTGTGCTCTGGGCGACGATAGGAAACGCAGTGGGAGGTGTGGTGTTCGCCGTGCTGACCCGCTACCGGACCAGCATGCGCAGCATGTAAGAAACGGATGGCCTTACAGTAGGGAGCGAGCAAACCAAAGGGGTCAGGAGCAAACCAAAGGGGTCAGTGATTAATGATTTAACATTATGATGATAGGCGGGCAGAGGTAGGGATGGGTGAGGAGGAAGATGGCGGGCTGTACCACGGGTTGAACCGTGGCAACTCCCGGCAGGCACGTCCCTGAGGGCTTCGGACCAAGCGCCAATGGGGTCACGGCGTATTTTGTTAGTTGATCCGCTATTCGCGTTAGGCCGGTGGAAGTGGCCATCAAGCGAGACCGGCTGGCCCGGATGGGTTCGATCATCGATCTGGACTAGCAACTAACACTACACGCCTCGACCCTTTTGCGCCCTCGACGACATCTGCGCCGCCATGCCCCACCGGCATCTCGTCGTCAGCATCCCCCGGCTGATTCGAAATACCCTCAAGTTCAACCGCACGACGACGCGGCAATGCACCGCTCAGCGCTTGCGGCGCAGCACCACGGCCAGCGCGAGCGCGCCCAACGCCCCCAGCGCGAACCGCACGGGGAGCGGATCCGACACCGGCGGAGGCACGGACACGATTCCGGTTGCATCCGCGAGGGCCGGCTGGCGCGAGTACCGCGCTTTGGGGGGGCGACGCACGCTTGCTGCAAGCGCGGCCATCCCCGCCGCCGCGCCGGTGTGGATCGGTGTTCCGTGCCCCGCGCCCACCGTGCGCGGCGCAAGGCGCGCCAGCTCGGCGATGCTGGCTTCGGCCGCGTCCCAGTCCGGCGTGAGCGGGGTGGGCGGGCGGCAGAATTCCTGCTCCCGCGTCACCTGCGAACCCCACGAGTCCAGGTCCATGGTGGTCAGCGCATCGCCCGCGAGCAGCGTACCGTCGATTTCCCGGAAGAGCGAAACGTGGCCGGCGGTGTGGCCAGGCGTGTGGATCCAGCGCCAGTCCGATACCCCGGGAATGGAGCCGTCCGCGGGAAGCTCCCGCACCCGCGCACCAAAGTCGTAGCCGGAGGAGGGAAAGAAGCGTGACAGGAACGAGATGGCGCCGCCCGGCGTAGGATCGCCCGGCGCGTAGTCCGATCTTCCGGTGAGGTACGGAAGCTCCAGCGGGTGAGCGTAGATCGGCACGCCCCATTCGTCGGCGAGCGCGGCCGCGTTCCCCGCATGGTCGAAGTGGCCATGGGTGAGCACGATGCCCACGGGTCGCGCGCCCCTGCCGAATCGTGCTTTCGCCGCTTCCCGTACCCGGCCTGCGGCTCCAGGGAGCCCGGTATCCACCAGCACCCACGGGCCGCCGGGCTCGCCCACCAGGTAGGCATTCACAAATACCACAGGAACACGTGCAACGCCCGGTGCGAATGCATCCAGCGCGGCGTGTCCCGGCGACAGGGTCAGCGTGAGTTCGTTCGGCATGGGGATCGGGGCTTGGAGATTGGATATTGGGGATTAGGAATTGAAGGAGCGGGCTACCTTATCGGGGAGACGCAACGCATCGAATCATCTGATACAGCCAATTTGCGCCTAGCCATCCTTCCAGCGGCACACGGATGCCATCCTGATAAACCTGCTAACGCTGTAAATCCTGTCAAAAAATAGTTGCGAATCTTACCGCTTCCATCTCGCCGCGGCGCACTTCCCACCCCTTCTTCGCAGAGGCGCTCCGATCCCTGTGCCGCGAAGGCGGGTGCGCAAGGATCGCTTCTGCTCGGATAACTGTTCGTGCGTCGGGATGCCGGTGGGCCATGAGGGGAACCGTGAGCGATCGTCACCCGTTCGGGTGATGGACGGTTCCCGGAGTTTGGGGCATGATAACGGAATCACGGCAGTCCGTCGTCGTCTTCCCGGCGTTCGCGCTGTGTTGAAGGTTTCTGCTCCTTGTTTTCACCTTCCCCACCTGTGCTGTAGCCTCAGCCGTTCATTTGCTGATTTTCGCCCGTATGACCTCAAACCCTCTGGTCAGGGTAATGATTGTGGATGACCATCCGCTGGTGCGAGCGGGGTTGGCGACGGTGATCAACCAGCAGCCAGACATGATAACCGCAGCGGAAACCGATGGCGGCGAGAGAATCATCGAACTCTATCAACAGCACCGGCCGGACGTTGTATTAATAGACCTGCGGCTGCGCGGTGAGAGCGGCGCGCGACTGACCCGGATGATTCGAGAAAAAGATCCGACGGCGTGCGTGCTGGTGGTTTCGAATTGCGACACGGATCACGACATCTCTCAGGCAATCGACGCAGGGGCGATGGGTTATGTCTTCAAGAGTGTCGTGGAAGACGAACTCGTGGATGCGATTCGCGCGGTTAAAGCCGGCAGCCGGTATCTGCCGAACGGCGCCGCTGCCCGATTGCTCAACCGGCCCGTGGAGGTTACCCTCACGCGACGGGAAAACGAGATTCTTAAGCTTTTGAACCAAGGCCTGCGCAACCGCGAACTGGGTCAGGTCCTGGGTGAATCGGACGCCGCGATCCAGACGCATCTCAAGGGCCTGTTTGGCAAACTCGAAGTCTTGGGGCGTGAGGGTGCGGTGCAGGAAGGGCGGCGTCGGGGACTCCTTACGTCAAAGAGCGGCGATGGCTCATAAAGGATCGGAGGCCGGATCGCGCAAGGAACGAGGCTCGCCCCGCCACCGGAAGTCTCGACCGCGGTTCGATCGGATAATAATTATTCTGGCGTAGTACGCTTCTGAATACGCTTCGCGTCGTGAACGGGCGCGGGTCGGCACCGCGAATTGAGTACCAGGCTCTTGGGGGCGGCCGCGCGGATTTGATCGAGAAATTGCATTCTTCGCCGCAAAACGGGAGCGCATGCGTCGCGGCTCGCTCATCATCGTTCCCCGCCGGGGTTGCCCGACCGACCGAAGGATCTGCTTTCTCGCGACCATCGAATCGGCTTTTCCACGGGTTAATCTTAACGATGTTCGGCCAAGGCCGGGATCCTTTTTATGTAGCACTGTCTTGGAATCGGGTATGGCGCAGGGCTGGGAATCTGTACACTGCGCCCATGTACCCCGCCTTCCGTCTGAGCCTTTGGCTCGGTTTCTCCCTCCGCACTGCCATCGGTCTGTGCGGCCAACCGGATGCGGCTTTCCCGCCCGGTGTTCCGCTGCTCTCGGAATCGGCTTTGCCGGACTATGAGAAGGACATCGATCACGCGGGGTTCATTCGCGGTTGGAACCAGTCCGGGCTCGTCCGTGGTGCTCGGATTTATCAACAACATTGCCAGACCTGCCACGGCGACTTGAAGACGGCGGGCTCCCTTCCGACGTCATTGCGGTTCGGCCAGGGAATGCTTCAGCACGGCAACGATCCCCTCACGATGTATCAAACGCTCACCCGCGGCTGGCGGCTGATGGTGCCGCAAGTACAACTCGTGCCTCAGGAGAAATACGATGTCATCCACTATATCCGTGAGACCTTTTTGCGGGAGCATAATCCGAGTCAGTTGTTTGCCCTCTCCGATGCGTATCTGGCGGAACTACCGAAGGGTTCAAGCCGCGGTCCTGCGCCGGTCAAGGTCGAGCCGTGGCGGGAGATGGATTACGGCGATCTGCTCATCGGCACATTTGAAGTCGCCACGCCCGAACGGCGCGAAGCCAAGCTGCCGGCCGGGAGCCTGCCGGACTACGTTGCTCCCGACGCCAACCTGGCGTATAAGGCAATCGCTATTCGTCTCGATGCCGGAGATGGCGGAGTGGCGCGTGGCCGCTCCTGGGCGGCCTTTGAACACGATACCTTGCGGCTCGCCGGTGCGTGGACCGGGGAAGCGTTTATCGACTGGCATGGCATCAACTTTGATGGCCGTCACGTCGTGCGTCCGCGCACGATGGGCAACGTCATTGTCGAAACCGCGGACGTTCCCGGTTGGGCAAACCCAGCGACGGGTGATTTCGTGGACCTTCGCATTCGGGGGCTTGACGACCGCCGCTACGGGCCCTTGCCCCGAGCGTGGGCGCAGTATCGCGGCCTGTACCGTTACGGACCGCGGACCATCCTTTCCTTCCGTATTGGCGAAACGGATATCCTGGAAAGTTACACGGCGGCGGAGGGAAACCACTCGGCGTTTGTCCGCACGTTGAATATTGGAAAGTCGTCCCGTGACCTCGCGTTCCGCGCCGGGAATTCCGGCAGCGCCTTCGCCCTTCACGGGGCTCCCGGCATCGACCGGCGGACCGAAGATGGTTTTGAAGTGATCCGTATCCCTGCGGCCATGACGCCGTTGAACCTTGCCCTCGTCTACGCGGTCCCTGGTGCAACCGGGCCCGTCGTGGCGCGCACGCCGGTTGACCTGCGGCCCTTTACCCGCGGGGGACCTGCGCAATGGCCGGTCGTACTCGAGACCGCGATCACCCGGGGCGATGCGCGCGGTCCGTTTGCCGTGGATACGCTTGGGCTGCCCGCCCGCGGCACGAATCCCTGGAAGAGTTGGATGCGCCTCAGTGGGCACGACTTTATTCCCGGGACGGATGCGGCAGTGGTCTGCACCTGGGACGGCGAAGTGTGGCGGGTCGATGGCATCGGCAGTGACGGTGACCGGATCCGGTGGCGGCGAATCGCGGCCGGACTGTTTCAGCCACTGGGCATCAAGATTGTTGAGGGCGCAGTCTTGGTGAACTGCCGCGACCAGATCGTACGATTGCGTGACCTCAATGGGGACGGCGAGACGGATTTCTACGAGTGCTTCAACAGCGACCATCAGGTGACCAATCACTTTCACGAATTCGCGATGGGGTTGCAGGCCGATGCGGCGGGAAATCTTTACTATGCCAAGAGCGCGCGCCATGCCCGCACCGCCCTCGTACCGCAACACGGCACGGTGCTCAAAGTCAGCGCAGACGGCGCGAAAACGGAGATTCTCGCGAACGGCTTTCGCGCTGCCAACGGCGTCTGCCTCAACCCGGACGGCAGCCTGATCGTAACCGATCAGGAAGGGCACTGGATGCCGATGAATCGCATCAACTGGGTACAGCCCGGGAAGCAGCAATTCTTCGGTAACATGTGGAGCTACGGTGCTCCCGCCGATATTTCGGACGCGGCGATGGAGAAACCGCTGACCTGGGTCGACAAACAGTTCGACCGTTCGCTGGCTGAATTACTCTGGGTACGCAGCGAAGCGTGGGGCGACCTGAATGGGAAACTGTTGAATCTTTCCTATGGCACGGGGCGAATCGAAATCGTTCCACATGATTTCGTAGACGGAACGGTTCAGGGTGGCATTGTAGCGCTTCCAATCCCGGCGTTTCCGACGGGTGTGATGCGTGGACGCTTTCATCCGGATAATGGCCAGCTTTACGTCAGCGGGCTATCAGCATGGGCCACAAACCAGATGGGTGAACCGGGTGGATTTTATCGTATTCGAGCCACGGGTACGCCTATCCACGTGCCGACCGGCATCAAGGCACATCGACGGGGCGTTGACCTGACGTTTTCCGCTCCGCTGGGCCCGGTTTCAATCAGTGATGGCGTGAAGATCAAAGTCACGACTTGGAGTCTGGTCCGGAGCGAGCGTTACGGTTCCCCGCGCAGCAACGTCAAGGAACTGACCGTGGCGGAAATCCGCCTGTCGCCCGATGGCCGGACACTTCGCCTTACGCTTCCGGAGATCGAACCCGTTGATCAGATGGAGATCCGATACGAACTGAAGGGCGCCAATGGAGAACCGGTGTCCGGCGCCATTGAAAACACGATTCACGTGCTCGGGAGTGAGACCTCGTGAGGTCGTCCGTAATTGAGATGGGGTGACTGCCTGAGGTCTCAGCAGACAGCCCCTTCGGGAACGTTCGTCCCAATGGTCGCGACAGGTGGGCGCGGGTTCCGGCCAGCCTGTGCTTGGCTATTCCGCGAAGCGCAGAGCGAAGAGGTCGATGTCGTTCAGGATGAACGAAGTCGGATCGTTTTTCCGGAGAGAGCAGAAAGCCCGGTCGGATTCTCCCATTTCACGACGGCCTTGAGCTCATCGCCGAAGAGTACAGCGTGATCGTTCATCGCCAAGCCCGGGAGCGGCGGACCTGATTCATCGAGGCGGCAGCGAAAACGTTCCTGACGCTTCCACCGAACATCTGCCTCCGGTCAGCGGACTGTATACATCTCGTTACAGCAATCCCTCACGGCTTTTCCGACGGATATAAGCACGACAAACACCAGACCGCGGCGGCCTCTGCATTGGGCATCAATCCAGTCGTCATCACCTAAAAACCTCGCTGACACGGAATGGAGTTTTGTCGATGAGAGGCGAGCGAACTGTCGTGCGGTGATTTTCTCCCAACCAAGCCATCCGATCCTGAAACGCGGAAAACGCGAAGAACGCGGAGCAGACCGTGAACCGCGCGCCCTATTCATGAATCACCGAGATGCTGTCAATGGCTCTCCGCTCGCCGTCCGGGTCCCGGTTTGGCGTTCGTGTAACAAGTAACAGGCAGGCCCCGTGGATCGGCCCCGCGCTTCGTCTCGGGAGCTCGCGATCCACTTCACTTTAGGTTGGGCTCTTTTTTCTTCTTGGATGGTGCCCCCATGACGCGAGCACGAATTCGCTCTTCCCGTCGGTGTAGGCCTCACGGTCATATCGGAAAGACGCGACAAGCCTCCGCTTCAACTCGGAATACTTAGCCGCGACTTCTGTATCTTCACGAAGCCGATCCCGGAAGCGAATCCGCGCGAACCATGATTCGCTGCTATAAGGAACAAGATGCAGATGATGCGTCCGAAATGAAGGCCGCGGCTTGCATGAACCAATGCTCCACATCGGGCCGATAAGGAGCGTAGAGGTAGTCTAAACCCCGGACGGCGACAATCGCGCCTCTGGATCCTTCGAGCGTCCCAACCGCAGCCATGATGTCGATGACCGGCTTCGCCATCAAGCCAGGGACTGCGGTGCTCCCGATATGCTCGATCGGACCAGCGAGCCATGGACTAAGTGCGCGCTCCAATGACTCTTTTTCTTCGCAGAAGAGCCGAGCCCACTGTGGATCGTGGTCAACCAGACTAATCGGTGCGTCTTCTTCCGGCATTTGTTTTGCCCAACGATTCAGATCAGCCACGCGATGGGAGGCGGTCGCAAACAGAAAACGGCGAGACTATCGCGTTGCGCTGTAGCGACTGGGTTCGGCTTCCTCATGTAGGGATGTGAGAGCGTGATGAGTGCTTCTTACGCAAATGGCGATGCTACTGTAGCCGGGTCCGAGTATTACAGAGGAAATGGCCAGCCCTTCTTTCGAAGAAACATCCGATACTCAGGTGACAGGAAAACGACTCCATCATCATCTTCATAAACGAACCCACCAGGCTTGAGATCAAACGTAACAGTAGCAGCGTCTTCTTGATTCATCGCTATGCTGAGTTGCCCGGTCCTCGGAATCGATCGGAGAGCGGTGAGCTGCGCCGAAGTAAGACGTGAAAAGCTGGAATCTGCTAGTCGTCGAGCGATCGAGTATGGGAAATAGAAGAGCAATGCCGCAGCTCCACCGAGCCCTACAACCCAAATGATGGGAATCTCTATTTGGCGCAGTGCGAATCGCGCCCAAATTGCATCCTCGACGTACTCGGCGACCTTACCGACGACAAACGTTAAAACGACGACGAGCGGAAGCGCGATAAACTTATTATACTCGACTATACTGCGGCGGAGTGAGTGTATTGACTTCATATTTTGACGAACGTTCAAGGATCAGCGACGGATGCTGCGTGGCGCGTTCGGGTGCTTTGCAGCCGGCGTGCCACGTGTGCTTCAGGAGTCGATCGAGGACCAGCAGGCTCTCGATTATAATGGAAGTCGAGTGAATTGAGAGTCCGGGGTTTTGGAGGAAGAAACGCTTCTGTCTACGCGTAGGTCGCTCGAAGGGCGAGCATGATATAAAAGATAGAGATGTGTCATTGTGGTCTGGGTCGCCCGTTTGGAGTGGGGTCGTGAAATAAATACTGCTGTATCTACGCGGCGAATTCCAGGAACAGGCAGGAATGCCTGTATCACTTTTCAAGCCTCAATCCGGGCGCCCTATTCATGAATCACCGAGATGCTGTCAATGGGCTCTCCGTCCGGGTCGCGGTTGGGCGTTCGTGTAGCATGTAACAGGCAGACCCCGTGGATCGGCTCGCAGAAGTAGCGCGAATCGCGCCGCGCGTGTTCCATGTGCCGGCGTTCAGACGTTTGTGTTCGGGAGACGGTTCGTCGGTCGGCATAATAGATGTTCGTTTTCGGGAGCGCCGCGCAGGAGCGAGCGCACGGGCACCACGCTAATAGGCGGGCTTGGTCGGTTGCTAACGTTCGAGATTAGCGACGCGGAGGCAATGCTTTATCCGCAACGGGAGCCGTCCCCGCGTTGTGCTGTAGGGCGCCTTGTTCGGCCTTTTCACTGATCGACGTAAATGATACCGAAATCTCCCGGGTAAATCGGCCGACGAAAGCGATCTCGCTCGGAACGCGTGAGGACAACAGCCCACTCTTCTTTCGTGAACGTCTGATCATCTTGTTTGTAGTATGCGCTTGCGACTTGAAGAACGAACCGACCATTGAGCCAGTACTCCACGACGTTCCCGCCCATTCGACCTTTCCCTTCCTTGTCCGGAACATCATCAGAAAAACTCACATTCAGCGGCTCGACCGGCCGAAGCAGCATACTTTGAGCCGTCCCTTCTTCTGCCGGAAACGCGACTCTCGCCAGCGATGCACGCAGGGCTTCCACTTCGTCGTCGCTATAGTTTCCAAACTTCGCTTCCACTCCGCCAAGGCCGAGGGGTGGCGAAAACACCTGACGCTGGTGGCAGCTCGCCAGGGACAGCATGAAGATGACAGCGATCAGTTTCACGATGGCCTTGCCGAACAGTGTTATTGAGCGACACCGCGTTTTATGGACCGAATACCCAATGTCCCGCTTAATCGAGGGTTATCGATTTGAGGGTGCAGATTTTTTGTTTGGAGCACGGGCAGGCATACTGTGCGTTTGAGAAGTCGATTGGGACCAGCAGGCCTCGATTATAGTGGAAGTCGAGTGGATTGAGGGAGTGTCATTTCGAAGAGCGCAGTGACGCGGCAATCCCCCATAAATCTGGATGGATGGCCACGTCGCTTCGCTCCTCGCCATGACAATTGAGGAGGTTCATTGCCTAGCCACCCAACGCTGCGTTAGTCCAGCTCTCGCAATGACAATGGAAGGTATGAAATTTCCGGGCCAGGGATTCGCGGGGATACGGCACACGGGGTTTAGCTGCTGATCGTTACTTAACGTGGTGCGGGATTGGATCGAGGCCGGTGCGCCCCTGTTGACGGATCTGCGAGCGAGCGGTATGGCGCTGCACTCGATCATTAATGCGATACGTGACTGTAACTCGGGGTGTAACCTCAGTTGAAAAAATGAAATCTTGATGACGGCGCCCGCCGCCGGCACGGTCCGAGGCAGTCGCGTGTTGCCGAGCGTGAATACCCCCAAGTCCGAACAAACCCGTTGGTTTTCCGAAGAGGTGCAGCCGCACGAGCCCTCGCTGCGGGCTTATCTGCGCCGATCTTTGGCCTCGCACAACGACGTCGATGACGTGGTGCAGGATTCTTATCTGAAACTCTGGAAGTCCCGTGCGGCGGGTTTGGTGCGCTCGCCGAAAGCGTTTCTATTTACGATTGCCCGCAACACTGCGCTCGATTTGAAGCGGCGCCGGGACGTGGCGCGGGCTGAGCCCATCACGGAAACTGCGCCGATGGCCGTCTTAGAGGATAACCCGGGTGTCGTGGACCTTGTTAGCCGCCGGCAGGAGCTGGCGTTGCTGGATGAGGCGATTCGCACGTTGCCCGAGCGATGTCAGCAGGTGTTCCTCCTTCGAAAAATCCAAGGCCTCACGCAGCGAGAAATCGCGGCGCGGCTGGGCATTTCCGAAAACACCGTTGAGAGCTTGGTGGGGAAAGGGGCCCGTCGCTGTGCTGAGTTTTTCCGCGAGCGTGGGGTCGTGCCCGCTGGATCGCCTCGTCATGAGTGATCCCACATCGCATCCTCTGGGTTCGCGTCGCGCCGTGATGGCCACGGAGGCGGAGCGGTGGCTGGCCCGGCACGACCGTGGACTTTCGGTGGCGGAAGCGAAGGCGTTCGCGCTCTGGCGGACGGCGTCGCCGGACCATGCGCGGGAGTTTGATCAACTTGCGGTTGCCTGGCACGCGGCGGATGGGGTGAAGGCGAACGCGGACCTGGTGGCTTGGTCCGAGCAGATTGATTTGGACACGAGACGGGCGGCGCGGCAACGGCGGACGCGGCGCGCGCGTTTCGCTTGGACGGGAGTCTTGGCGGCGGCCGCGGCGGTCGTGTTGACCTGGACCGGCCCCTGGCGTGAGCGACCGCTCGAGGGCGGTGGGCCGCCGATCGTGCAAACGGCTTCGGTTGAAGTGCGGCCGAGCACCGCGCGGCGCCTGACGTTACCGGATGGCTCGATTGCAGCGTTGCGTGGCGACAGTGAGGTGCAACTGGTCTTCACTCCGACCGAGCGCCGCGTGCGCCTCGTGCGGGGGGAAGCCTATTTTGCGGTTCAGCGGATACCGGAACGGCCGTTCGTGGTCGAGGTGGACGGGATGGTTATCCGGGCAGTGGGTACGGCATTTAACGTACGGCGGGAGCGCGGTGCGGCCGACGTGCTGGTGACGGAAGGAACGGTGAGTTTGCATGGAACCGAGCCCGTGACGGTTGCTCCGGAAGCGCCACGGGTGGTCGCCAATCAGCGGGCGCGGGTGGAGGGGCTGGCGGAGGGTGGCCCCTTGGGAACCGTGGCGGTTCAGCAGCTTTCGCCGGCCGAAGTGGAGCAGGCTTTGTCCTGGCAGAGGACGCGGTTGGTGCTCGATCGGACAACGCTCGCTGACGCGGTTGTGGCCTTCAATCAGCATGGCGGCGCACGCCTGGAAGTGGGGGACTCGACGGTGGCCGAACGTCGCATGAGTGGAACGTTTCGGGCGGATAACGCGGAAGCCTTTGTGCGTCTGCTTGAGCAAGCGGCGGAAGTTCGGGTAGAGCGTCGGCCTGACGGGGTGGT
>JBBQEG010000119.1:0-13281 GCA_038320495.1 Opitutales bacterium
GATATATACATACATGATCGTGCCGGGCATCATGCCGATCCACGAGGCGAGGACGTAATCGCGCAGCTTCACTTGCGTGAGGCCGAAGGCGTAGTTCAGAAGCGTAAAGGGAAACACGGGCGAGAGGCGCGTCAGGCCGACAATTTTCCAACCCTCCTTCGCGACGGCTTTGTCGATCGCGGCGAAACGCTCGTTGCCTTCGATTTTTCGCGCGATGGCGTCGCGGGCGAGATACCGGCCCACCAGAAACGCGGCGGTCGCGCCCAGCGTCGAAGCGATGGAAACGTAAATGGAACCCCACACCACGCCGAACACCGCGCCCGCGCCAAGGGTCAACACCGAGCCGGGGATGAACAGCACGGTCGCCAAGATGTAGATCGCGATAAAGATGATCGGACCCCACGGCCCAAGTTGCCCAACCCAATCGATCGCCTGCTTGAGCAACTCCTGACCCTCGAAATATTTGAAGGCGACAATGGCGGCGGCGATGAGCGCGACGGCCACGCCGAGGTAGAGCAACCATTTCCAGCGAAAGCCGGATTTGGTGGTGGGAATTACAGGTGCGGTCATCGTGTGTTTTGGGTTGGTTGAGATTCAATGGTCACCTTAAAATCTTTCCCCGCCCATCCCTCTGGCCACCGCACGGTGAAGACAATGGATGCTCCGGCGGGAAGTTTCTTCGATGGCAAATCGGCGAACCAACAACCGATGCCGGTGTCGCGCGTTTCGGTATCATTGACCGTGGCCCAGCCATCGCAGCTCCAATGAATCATCGCGGCTTGGTCGGTGATGATGCGCAGCGTCTCTCCCTGGGCGATCCGTTGAAGCTGGTGCGCGAAGGTCCACATTGCGGTGGCGCTGCCGGTTTTGGCTTTGGCGTAACGCTGAAACACCGGTTCGATGCGGTCGAAACAAACGCCGTCTCTGTGGCTGCGCACGAGACTAACATACTCCGCGTGCGACCAGCATAACGGCATGGCCGAGCCGGTCGGGCTGCCGCGCTTCATCTTTCCCTCCGGCAAATCGTCGGCGTCCCAGAGTTGTTCCGGCAACATCCCACCCTTGTTGGCAAAATTTTCCATCGCCGCGATGAAAGGCAGCGGATCGCGTCCGGCGGCCAGTTCGTAATGAGCGCGCTCGCCCGTCAGAATCGGCCAGCAGCGGCCTACGCCTGTCCCATCGTAGGCGCTGCCATCGGCTTTTTGGCCGTAGCCATCGTGATTGTAACGCCGCCAGCCCGGGCCCTGCGGCAAGTCTCGCTTAATCACCTGATCCATCACAGCGATGGAACCGACGATCAGCGGATCATCGGCCGCCCGCACCCCCAACCGCACGAGATGAAGGAAATCGCCGCCGACAACATTGCGCGCCGGATGTTTGCCACCGCCATTGGCGATTTGGATCTCCGCTTGATCCGGGTCCGGCGCAGCCACGACATGCGCCGGATCGGCAGGCGTGATGCGGATGTAATGGCGCGGTTTGCCTTTCACCAATTCGCCTCGATTCGTGACCATCCATTCTTCCAGGTGGGCCGCAAGCCAGTCCGCGTAATCGAGCAAAAAGTCTGCGGTGGCGTTTTCCCTTCGGCCGCGCGCAAATTCCGCCGCGCACACCAGGCTCGAGATCACCGTTGCCAGCGTCGAAGGCGAGTAGCCGGAATTTTCCTCCCACCGTTCCTGCGCCGTCACCGGTCCGTGCAGGATCAAATAACGCGCCGCGCGCGACACCAGCGTCCACGGATCGAACTGCCGAAGCGCGTCCGCCTGTTGCAATCGGAAGGCCAGCAAAATCGGCACCGCGACTTCATCGAGTTGGATTCCTTTCCAGTAAGCCTCGCCGTTGATGAAGCTGTTTTGTGCCATGCCGCCATCGGCTTCCTGCATGCACGCCAGCCAGATCAACGCGCGCAACGGCGATTCCCTTTGCCCACAGGCCAGGAGCGCGGTGGCGGTTTGCACCATATCGCGAGCCCAGACCAGATGATACCCTCCCTGGTCGGTGTCGTCTTTGGTATCGCCCCAAGGAATGCTCAGCGACGCCACGAACGCACCTTGAAACGTCTTGTCTTCATGCGCCAGCAAAACGCACTGGCTCAAGCGCAGCATCGACCCGCCGTCCTTGGTGTGCGCGCTCAAATCAACCTCGGCCCGAGTGCGCTGCCATTGGTGGATATACTTCGCGCGTTGGTCGGCAAAAGGAGTGGCGAACGCTTGCAGCAGGTGGGCCGAGGCGCTGTGCGGAGTCTCTCCGAAACCGACGCCCAGCGTGAACTCCATTCCGCGCGACAAATCGACCTCTCCCAGCAAGGCGATGTTGCCGTCTGCCGCTTCGTCAAATTCCCAATCCATCTGGAAGTTTTCCATCAAGTCCTTCCAGCCATCGCTGAAGCCAGCGTAGCCTACGGAGCGCCGCGTGAAATCAGGCGCGCACCCAAAGCACATATCAATATTCTCGCGTTGCGCGTTGAAAAATTTCCGCCCATCAGTGCCACAACACCAGGCCGAGTTGCCGTAGCCCGTGCCTTTCAGATGCGGCGCGAGCAGAGCGTAAAGGCGCAGCTTGCCACGCAACTTTTTATCCAGGATTTCCAGCCGCGTGTGCATCAGCAAAACCGGGGAGTGCGGGTCAACGATGATTTCCTTGACGAGGCGATAGCGGCCCCCACGGTCGGCGTTCGTGAGCCGGTAAAGCAGCGCGTTTTGCTCCGGGTATTCGATTTGGTGGAGCAGGTCGCGCTTCTCCTCATGGCAAAAGGTTTCGCCGTCGGTGATGAGAAATTGCAGGTCACGCGTGTTGGGCGTATCGACGTGCGGGAAATAGACCTCATTGACGATACCGTGGCTCAGCGTGAACCAGACGTTGGCGCTGGTGGCATACGCCGTGCCGATGCCGTCCTTGGCGCTGGAGGTCCAGCGCGGTTCGATGCCCGGTGCGCCAAAGGCCGTGGAGTTCTTATTCATGGGTCAAAGAAGTTCGAGGTTAAGCTTGCCCGAGAAAACGTCTTCCAAGCTCACCTTGAAAGCTGGAAACAAATCCCGAAAACAAGTGCAATCATAGGTAGGCGTCGAGCGGATGGGCCATCCGGCCACTGGTTGCACCGGCAAATTTCGATAGGATGGTCGTTTGACAATTGTGCCGGTCGAAAGTCTTCCGGCCGTCGGCAGCCCTGACTTCCTCAAGCTCCGCGCCGACGCACTCGCAATTCTGACGCGACGCTATCAGGAGAGCCGCGCCGCCCTTGAAGTCGACGCGATCGGCGAGTTCGCCGTCCACGTCACCTGGACGCCGGATTTCAGCGCGTTGCCGCGCACCCTGTCTCCGGTCGACCGCGAACGCGCCCGCGAGGCGTCCGACTCCGTCGCGTATGCGATCACCCATCTCGACCGGCCGCGATTCGTCGTCGCGTATGCCGCGGCAATATTCGCCCTCAATCCGGACGGAGCCCTCGAGGCCGAGAATGCGGCATCGGCGATTCTCACCAGCGGGGAGCGCCTATATCGCACCGATGAGGCCCCGAAACTCACGGCATGCCGCGACGACGCGGCGGTGGTTTACCGCTATGCCCTTGCGTGCAGCGTCGTTGACCACAAGTGGACGCTCCGCAGCCTCGGCATCCTCATCAACCTCGGCAATCTCTATATAGACATGCAGTCGCCCGAGCGGGCCCGGCCGGTGCTGTTCGCCGCCCGGGCCTTTGCGCCCGATTCGATCGACGCCGCCCTCGCCCTGGCCTCGTGCTATATGATTCAGGGTCGGCCCGAGCTCGCCCGGGCCGCGCTCGAGGAAAAGTCCATCAAGCGCTCCGCTCTATATTCTACCGCGGCCAAAGGATCCCTCCAGTTGGACGCCGTTCGCTCTTCCGGCGATCTCACCCCCAACTCACCCGACGAAGACTTCGAAGCCGCCCTAAAGAGCTTCGAAGACAAGGAAACCATGACCGCCGCGGACTTTGTCGCTCAGATTGACCCGAATGAACGCAATCGCATGCGCCGCTTTGTCGACGATCTCCCCGTGCAAGGCAGCTATCGCGCGCCCGGTATTCAGGAGTTAACGCAGTTCTCTACGCTGCCTTTCGGTATGAAATCCCGGGCACTTATGCCGAAGGCGCTCAGCACATTGACGAGACCCTGGTAGACTCCGAAAAGGAGCATCTGCTCAAACTCGCGGTTCTTCTTCTCACGCATCCTACGGGAGCCGGCGAATCTTGATCTCCCGAAAATAAAACGTGCTCTTGTCATCGTGCGCCTGCAGCGCGATTGCACCACCGTCAGGGCGAAGCAAACGGCCGGTACGCTCCTTTGGTCGCACGGGGTTTTCGGGCTCGGTGTAATCGACGGTCAGGGTGTCGTTAATCCAAGTTTGGATGCGCTTGCCCTCGACCCGAATGCGAACCGTAAACCATTGCGACTCGTCGACCGGCGAGGTCTCCCGGTCCACAATCGCGTAAAGGCTGCCCGTCTTTCGCTTCTCCTGTGGCGAGCTGTTCAACTGGACTTCGTATCCATTCTTCAAATGCAGGACTCCATCCCGCGTGGCCCGGTCGGTGTGAAAGAAGATTCCCGAGTTGGACTTAGGCTCACCACGCACGACGGCGATGAGTTCGAAGTTGCGGAATGTCTCCTCCCCTTTGGTGCGATCGCCAATGAAGAAGAGGTGGCCGCGGTTGGACGGATGCGTCGCATGCGCCTTGATCGCGCCATCGACGACAGTAAATGCACCCGGATCGGCATTGGCCGCCCACCCCTTCAGGTCACGTCCGTTAAACAACGCCTGCCACTCCGTTTCGCCCGCCCCGGCCAGGCCGCACACGCCGAGGAACAACACCATCAGTGCCCGGGATTTCATACCGAAAGGCATGTCGCCGAACGCGACCCGCAGCAATGTCAATCCCCGCTCCCTCCAGATCCGCTCGCGAGGGCGAAAAGTCCACCTCGCGCGACGCCGCTGATACAGTCGAGGTCACGAAAATTGGCGTGGGAACAGACTGCTCCGTTCGCAACCGACTTTAGCGTTGATCGGCCGAACCGCTTCCTGCGCTGAAGGTCAACGGAGGGTATGCAAAAGCGAATTTTCCCCCAAGTCGCGTCGGATGGACTGATCTCGGACGGCGCTTGGCTTGATCTCGATGCGCTCGCGACCGTTCAACTCGTTTCAGAGGATGCTGCCCATCCGATCGAGGCCGCCCTCACGCGGGAGGGCGGAAACGGCGGCTGGAAGGCGGCGCAGCCCGGCAAACAGACGATGTCGATCCATTTCAAGGTGCCCCAGCCCGTCCGCCAGATCTACCTGCGTTTCGAGATCCCGGAACAGCGCACGCAGGAATTCGTGTTGTCCGCCTCGACGGACGGCGGAGCGTCATTCCGGGAGATCGTGCGGCAGCAGTTCAACTTCTCATCCTCCACTCCACGCGAGGAAGAAAACGTTCACGTGGAACTCTCCGCCGTCAACTGCTTGAAGCTCACCATTACGCCGAACATTTCCAGCGAAGAAGGGTATGCGACGTTGCACGAGCTTCGGGTTCGCTAGCGTCTTTCCTGACTGGATTTACGATTGGATCACCGCCGCAAAACCCCACCACCAAAGCGCCCAACGACGTTTACGGAGCTCGCACGCAACCTCAAAACGGATCACTCCTTCGCCGTGCTCGCTTCCAGGGCAATTCCAGGGCAATTGTCACTCTGCGGGTTATCCACGTGACAGGCCTGGGCCGCCGTGCTCGCCTGGCAGGTGCGTACGCGCCGCTCGAGCGAAATACCGGTGGCCACACGGAGTGCGCACCATCGAGCACTCATTCACACCAATCTCAAAATCTTGCGGAAACCGAAGCGCGACTTTCCATGCTGCTGAAGACCGCCAACCCGCCGCGCGCCGCTCGCGGCCAACCGGCGATCGGAACCGAGACACGGATCAACCGGGAGGACCGGTCGATACCAACGAGGTTGCGACCCAATGGTTTCGGGCGAGCAAAGGTCCAGCCGCTCGACCGAAGCCGCCCGCGGCCTTCCTTGGATATATCCGGCGGCTCCGAATTCACGCTTGCCAGCACGGGGCTGCGGCGGTGTGTTCAACAACTCTTTGTTAAGAATCGTCCGTTAATCAAAACCACATCACATCCAACGATCGCAAGGCGGCCTCGTGCCGACCTGTGTCTCGCCAGATACATTAGATCATATGAGCATCAGCGTAACGCCCAAAGACCTGCTCGACGCAGGCGTCCACTTCGGCCATCAAACCAAGCGCTGGAACCCACGTTCCAAGCCTTTCGTTTTCGATCATCGCCAAGGTGTCACCATCATCGATCTCGGCAAGACGCACGAGGCCCTCACCAAGGCGTGCGCGTTCCTTGAAGACACCGTCGCCAATGGCGGCAACGTCCTCTTCGTCGGCACCAAGCGCCAGGCCAAGGACATCGTTCGCGAGGCCGCGACCGCGGTCAATATGCCCATGTGCGTCGATCGCTGGCTCGGCGGCACCCTCACCAATTACGAGACGGTCAAAAAATCCATCGCCAAGTACAAGAAGTACCAGGCAATGGAAACCTCCGGCGAAATGGCCAAGCTTCCCCGTAAGGAGGAGTCCGCCATCAAGCGCGAGATGACCCGGATGCAGAAGAATTTTGCCGGTATCTCCGACATGGGTGGCCTGCCCACCGCGATGTTCGTGATCGACGTCAACCATCACAAAATCGCCGTTGCAGAAGCAACCCGTGCCGGCATTCCGTGTGTCGGAATTGTGGATACGAATTCCGATCCCACGACCGTCTCTCACCCGATTCCCGGTAACGATGACGCCGTGAAGTCGATCCGCATCATCGTCGAAGCAATCAGCGGAGCCATTCAAAGCGGTCTCAACCTGCGTGATACGCGCCGCGCCCAGCGCGGTGCCGCCGACATCAAAGGCACCACCGCCGGAATCGAAAACATTCCCGCGCCCGCCCCTGCTGCCGGTGACGATGTCGATCCGTCGAAGGCCGAACTCCCAGCCGATGCCGCCGCTGGTGTCGAAGGTGACGCAGAAGCCGCCGCCGCACTCAAGAAGAAGGCGATCCGGCCCAAGCGCCCCGCCGTCAAGGCGGAGTAATCCACCAGCACTCCTGTTCAATGAGCACCACCACTACGATTTCAGCTCAATCCGTCGCCGATCTGCGCGAAAAGACCGGCGCGGGCCTCCTCGACTGCAAGAAGGCCCTCACTGAGGCCAACGGCAATGTTGAGGAAGCGATCACGATCCTCCGTAAAAAAGGCGCGGCATCTGCAGCCAAGAAGGCCGACCGCGTCACCAAGGAAGGCGTCATCGAGAGCTACATTCATGTCGGCGGCAAGGTCGGCGTCCTGATCGAAGTCAATTGCGAGACCGACTTCGTCGGCCGCAATGAGGACTTCCGGGCGTTCGTGAAGGACCTTTGCTTGCAGATCGCGGCCGCGAGCCCCCTCTACGTTTCTCGCGAAGAGGTTCCCGAGGCCGACGTCCAGAAGGAGCGCGACATCGCTGCCGCGCAAGTGGCCGGCAAACCGCCTGCCGCCGTGCAGAAGATCGTCGAAGGCAAGATCGAGAAGTTCTTCTCAACCATTTGTCTCGTGGATCAGCCCTTCGTGAAACAGCCGGAAAAGACCGTAAAGGAAATGGTCACCGAGAAGATCACCAAAATCGGCGAGAACATCCAGATTCGTCGCTTCATTCGGTATCAACTCGGCTCCTGAGCTGTAGTACCTCACTCACTTCCAAGGCGCGTCGCATCCGTGACGCGCCTTTTTTGTTTTCGACGGAAGCCGCTCGTGCCATGCCTCCGACCACCCCAGCGCGGTCTTAGTTTCCGCCCCCCTGGGTCGCCGATAAAATTTCCTCTTCTTGTGTCCTCTCCCTTCGCCGTTTCCCGTGCCCAGATCGTCGCCCGCGGCCTGACCAACCGCTGTCCGAACTGCGGCGCCCGCACCCTCTTCAAGGCGGGAACGCTGTTTCAAGTGAACAAAGAGTGCCGGGTGTGCGGACTGAAAATCGAGCGCGACAACGACGAAGGGTTTTTCCTGGGATCGATGTCACTGAACTACGGAGTGACGATCGTGGCGTTCCTGGTACCGGTCATGATTCTGGCCTGGCGCGGAGTCATCGGCACGACCACGGCGATCGTCCTCGCCGGTGTCGGCGCAGTGCTGGTTCCAGCCGTGCTTTACCGTCCTTCGCGCAGCTGGTGGTTGATGAACTACTATTTTTTCTTCCCGCAGCATTTGCCGGCTAATGGCGGCAAAGGCCGGGCGGAATAGACGGTTTCTCGCGCTCGGAGCGAGACCAGTTAAGCGGATCGCGGGAGAGGTGACGCGAAATCCATTTTTTTCGGCTTCCGTTTTAAAAAGAGACGCCTACGTTTCGCCCTTCTTCCGAATCCTGAGCGATGGGAGAACGCCTCGGAGAGGTGGCAGAGTGGTCTAACGCGCCTGACTCGAAATCAGGTGTACCGCAAGGTACCGGGGGTTCGAATCCCTCCCTCTCCGCCATCCTTCGCCGAGCCTACGGATGGCGTGGCCATCCCATGTTCGCCGAGCCTACGGATGGCGTGGCCATCCCCCCAATCGTTTCGCCGAGGGAGAACGGACGGCGGGCACGGTTCCCTGCGAAGGAGGCCCTCCATCTACACTAGGATTTGGGTATAAACGAACGTCGCGCCGCTGACTGGGCGCGGAGAACGCTTTGGGATGTACTACGTCTACCTGCTGGAAAGCGTCGGCAATCGTGGAGCACGCTACACCGGCTTTACGACCGATCTGAAAGCGCGGCTCGCCAGCCACAACGCGGGGCAGACTCGCTCCACCAAGCAGGCGCGTCCGTGGAGAATCGTAAGCTATTTCGCATTTGCAGATGAATCGGTTGCAAGGGCGTTCGAGAAATACCTGAAAACCGGGTCCGGAAAAACCTTCGCCCAACGCCACTTCGTTTCACCTCAACCGCCAGTGACGACGGCCGCCTGTCCTTGATGAAGAGGGGCCGACCATCTCACGCGAAGGCGCGAAGCAGCGAAGAGAAAACAAGGAAATGACTTCTCCTCCTCCCGAGCTTCGCGCCTTCGCGTCTTCGCGGGAGCTGCGTACCGGGGGCTGACCGACGGGTCCGTGAAGCGCTATACCCGGCCCGCGCCCTCTGGCCGCGCAGGGCCGAGCCGACGTTGCAGGTTTCGCCCTGAACCCGTCGACTCGGGTCCGGTTTCACCCTGACCCCACGTCGGCTCAGCCGGTGTTCTACGCTCAGACGGAAGGCCGGGACACGTCATCACCCGCATTAAGACCATGATGCCGCTCGGGGACGGGGTCGTGCGAACTGACGAGATTGAAATTCAGGGAACGCTCGAAGTCCGGGGTAACCCCAAGGCGGACGACTTCCTCACGAAATCCGACGTGATGTTTCATGGGGCGGACGGCGTCGATTTTCGCATCCCCGCGAAGAAGTTCGATGGCAGGCCGAGTGGGGCTGACCTACCAGCAGGCGGCCCTGCTGGACAAGCAGATCGTCACGATGAAAGCCAAGGCCCAATTCTTTCGCAAAGGCCCACACCGCATTGCCACCGTTCATGAGTTCGCGGCGGTTAAGAAATGAAGTCGTGAGCGCCATGAAGTTCAGGCGAGGGGCCAGACCTACAGGCCGAAACCTGCAACCCGAGGGACATAACTGGCCCGGCGATGTTGCAGGTTTCGCCCTATATCTTCAGCATTCTGCTGGGCATCTCTCAATGAGCCGTCCATCGCTGCTGAAGAGGCTAACAATTCACGGACTGACCCTGTCGATCAGCGCCCGACCCCGTCGGTCAGCCCCCGACGCTTCCTTCGTGAATACGCGGTGCATCGGGAGTCATCCCCTGGGATTTTCCTTGTTTGATCTCCCGCACGAGCTAGGGTGCGGTCCTGTCATCGCATGCGCCCGCTGCCGAACCCCGTGACTACCCCCGAAGCCGCCGATATCCGCTGGTTCCATGAAGAAGTGGAGGTGCATGAACCGCGGCTCCGGGCCTACCTGCGCACGCAGTTTCCGCAGCTGCACGATGTCGACGACGTCGTGCAGGAATCCTACATGGCGCTGCTCCGCCGCCGCATGGCCGGCGATGTGCGCAACGCTCGAGGTCTGCTCTTCACGGCGGCGCGCAACCTCGCGCTCGACCTATTCCGCCGCGGCCGCAGCTCGCCGATCGCCGCCGTGCCGCTCGACAACGCGCCGCCGGCCGCGGATGAGCGCCGCTCGGCCGCCGATGAATTGTGTCTGCAGCAGGAGCTCTCCCTCCTCGCCGAGGCCGTCGAGTCCTTACCCCGCCGATCCCGCGAGGTGCTGAAGCTCCGTAAAATTTACGGACTCACGCACCGGGAGATCGCTGAACATCTCGGCTTCTCTGAACGCACGGTCAACGCCGAAGTCATGAAAGGCATGCGCCTCTGCAGCGCATTCCTGCGCGCCCGCGGCGTTCCGCCGCTCGCGAACAGGTCGTCCACATGAGCGCGCCCCGTTCGACCGATGCCGCGGTTGCGGCCGACGCCGCGCGCTGGCTCACACGCCGCGACTGCGGTCCGGCGCTTTCGCTCGCGGAAACCCGCGTGTTCGAAGCGTGGCTGCACGCCGATCCGCGGCACCGCGCGGAGTTCGAATTGCTCGCCGGCCACTGGACCCGGCTCGACGGTCTCGGCGCGTTTCAGCCTGCGACGCCCGGCCGGGCGGTCGCTGATCTGCCGCTGCGGCCGCGACGGCCCCGCTTCCGTCCAGTGACGAGGCGGCTTGTGCCGCTGGCCGCGGCGGCCGCCGTGGCGCTCGCCGCCGGATTTCTCTGGCGGTCGCACGCGCTCCCGGCGCCGCACACCCAGGTCGCCCGCACCGCGGTCGGCCTGCAGGAAAAACTCGCGCTGCCCGACGGCTCGACCGTCGTGCTCAACACCGACAGCGCCGTGCGCGTCGAACTCACGGCAACGGAACGCCGCATCGAACTCGTGCACGGCGAAGCGTTCTTCACCGTCGCGCCGGACAAAGCGCGCCCGTTCGTCGTGAGTGCCGGCGCCGTACGCGTGCGCGCGCTCGGCACGGCGTTCAACGTCCGCCGCGAGGAAGCGAACGTCGAGGTTCTCGTGACCCACGGCCGCGTCGACGTTGCGGATGCGGATGGCAACGCCTCGCTGCTTGCCCCCACGTCGGCCGAGTCGGCGCCAACGCTCGCCGCCGGCCAGCGCACCGTGGTCCGGGCCGCCTCGCCCGGGGCCGCGATCGAAGCTCTCTCGCCGCTCGATATCTCGCGCCGGCTGGCCTGGCAGGAGCGCCGCCTCGAATTTGGGCCCACGCCGCTCCGTGAGATCGTCGCTGAGTTCAATCGCTACAGCCCGCGCCGCCTCGTCATCGCGGAACCCGCGCTTGGCGAACTTTCCGTCGGCGGCTCGTTCCGCGTCGGCGACGAGGAGACGTTGCTGCGTTTCCTGCAGGGGAGTTTCCCGATCGAGGCCGAGCGCACGGCCGCGGAAACCGTGCTCCGCGCGCGGCGCTGAGGCGTGCTTCCCCACTCCGGGTTCCGGCACCGGACCCGTCCCTTTTCTCTCGGGCGGCGGGCTTCCGCGAAGCCGTCGCGTCGGCGCACCGCGTATTTTCCCCGAAAAAAAACCTGTCAGGTATCTGCCGTCACTCGTCGTTGTTTCTGGCCGCGCCTGCCCTCGTCTCCCTAGCGCTCCGCCTCATCCCCATTCTACGTTCCCTCTTTTCCACGATGCGCCGTCTCTACCTCTCCGGGCAAATCGCCGCAGCAGCCGCCTGCGCGGTCGCCGCGGTTCCGTCTGTCCCTGCGTCGGTCCCCGCGGCCGAAGCGAAGAAATCGTTCGACATCCCGGCCGACGATGCAGTCGCGGCCCTGCGCCTCTTCGTCGCGCAATCCGGCTCGCATTTGCTCTACCCGGGCGAACTCGTCGCCGGCGTACGGACCGCCGGCGTAAAGGGCGACTATCCGCCGATCGCCGCGCTGCGGCAGATGCTGGCGCCCACTGAGCTCGTCGCGGAACAGGACGCCAATACCGGCGCGCTCCTCCTGCGTCGCCGCGCGCTCGGCGGCGGCCCCGCCCCCGGATCCTCCCGCGCCGGTCCCGTGCCCGTTTCTCCCAATTCTTCCACCATGCAAAAACCCAACCCCCTCCGCCGGCTCGCCGGCCTGCTCGCCCTCGCTTTCGCCCCGGGTCTCGACGCCCAGACCGCGCCGGCAACGGCCAAGCCGGGCAACGAAACCGTCACCCTCTCGCCGTTTGTCGTCGCGACGAATTCCGACGTCGGCTACGTCGCCACCAGCACGCTCGCCGGCACGCGCCTCAACACGCCGCTGCGCGACACTCCGATCGCCATCTCCGTGTTCACGGAGGAATTCCTCAAAGACATGGACGCGGTGACGATGGCCGACGTGCTCCAGTTTGCCATCGGCGTCGACCGCGGCAACGACGTCACCGGCAACGTGCGCCAAAGCGGCGACGTGGTCGTGAGTATCCGCGGCCTCGGCGGCAGCACGATGGCCCGGAACTACTTTACCTGGAGCAACCAGGCCGCCGACAGCTATAACATCGGCTCCATCACGTTCACCCGCGGACCGAACAACGTCCTCTTCGGTCGTTCCGGTCCGCAGGGTGTGTTCAATGTGGATACGAAGCGCGCCTCGTTCGGCCGTGACAGCGCGGAGTTCACCACGCGCGTCGCCCGCTTCGACAGCGTCCGCGCGCACCTCGACGCCAGCCGCTCCGTCGGCCAGACACTCGCGATCCGGACGAATCTGCTCTACCAGAAAGAAAAAGGTTACCGCGAGTTCGAACGGCTGGAGCGCAAGGCTGCCGCGCTCGCGCTGAGCTGGCGGCCGTTCGCGAAGACCACCGTCCGCTTCGACGGCGAGTATATGGACAACAAGGACACGACTGCGCTGCCGTGGCTGGCCTTCGATTATGTCACGCCGTGGATCGCCGCCGGCCGGCCGATGTCGCAGACGGCGGGCACGCTGGTCGCCGGCACCGAGCGCCGCACGAGTGCGCTGACCTTCGTCAACCAGAACACCGGCCAGGTCTTCCCGAACCAGACCTCGGTCTACACCGTGCCGCGGCCTTTCAACGGCACGGCCGACGAACGTCCTTCCTTGTTGGATACGTCAATCACGCCGCTCCGCGCCAACCTCGCCGGGCCGGGCGGCAGCCGCGACAACGAATTCCTCACCGGTGGCCTCTTCATCGAACAGCAGATCGGCGACGACCTCTTCGTCGAGCTGGCGGCAAACCGGCAGACGACTTTCCGCGAATGGCACCG
>JBBQEG010000120.1:0-13241 GCA_038320495.1 Opitutales bacterium
CAAACGTGCCCGCTTGAACGACCACAAGGCCGTCGCCTCGCGGCGTAAACCGCAGCGCCACTTCGTCGAGCCGAACCTTCGCGGGTCGATCTCCCGGATCGAATCCCCGATCCGCCCGGGCCTGCGCGAAGAGATAGATGCTCCGCCCCAACTGCGCATCGAGAAACACGCTCAGGCGCGGATTCAAAAATTGCTCCTTGGTCGTGTCGATCACGCCCGCCGCCGGCAATTGCGTCTGGTAACCCTCCAGATCGAGCGTGCCGCTCAGCCGCATCCGCGCCTGACCGCTGGGACTGCTGAACGTCAAGGCGTCCTCGAGCCGATCGAGGATCTCCCCGCTCGCCCTGTCGGATGAGGCAACGATCCCGCATAGCGCAGCCAGCAAACGCAATTTCATGACTGTGATCCCGGCGCAGCCAGCGCCAAGGTGAGTTCAAACTCTGTCCCATTTTCGTCTGAACGCGTGAGCACGAGATCACCGCGGTGCAAACGCGCCAGTTCACGAGCCAGGTTCAAGCCCAGCCCATACCCGGGAACATTCTCGCCCATTGCGGCCCGATGAAAGCGCTCGAAGATATGAGCGCGTGCGCCCACCGGGATCATCGGTCCCGTGTTGGCAATCGCCACGTGCACGAGCCCGCCGTGAACCCTGGCCGATATACGGATCCGGCCCCCGGGGTGATTATACTTCCGCGCGTTCTCCAGGAGGTTCTGCAAAATGATCGAGGTATAGCGCTTCTCGCCCACGATCTGAAGGTCAGGCGGAAAATCGGTCTCCACCTGGATGTCTACATCATCCGGCAATGCGCTCAGATCATCCAGAGATGCTTCGATCAATTGGGAAAGATCAACCCGCGCGAACTCGAGCTTCAGTCGGCCTGCGTCCATCCGGGACAACAACAAGAGATCCTCAATCAGGGTCGAGAGGCGGAATGTCTGATGAATCAAAGCGGAAACGTCATGACATTGCTCAGGCGTCAGCCGTTCGTGCGTGAGCAGTTCTTCAAGGCCCGCGCGCAACACGGTAACGGGCGTTTTCAGCTGATGGGACGCGTCAGCCGAAAAACGTGCGGAGCGTTGCAACTCTACGCTCGTCATCTCCAGCGCGGCCTCCGCTCGCTGGCGTTGCGTGCGGTTCTCCTCGGAGTCTACCGCCAGCTTCTCCACGGGCGCAGATAAGCGAGCAGCCAACACCTGACTCCCGGCCAGTCCGACCAGCAACATCAGCGTACCGGCCCCCAGCACCTGCCAGCGCACCTGCCGCTGCCGCGCCACGAGGCCCGCCAGCGGATAGACGCAAACCTCGAAAGCCGCGGCGTAGTGAGAATCTGGATTCAAATGCTTGGACAGGAGAAGATGCGGCGAACCATCCAGCCTGACCCGCATTGGCCGGGTCGCTTCCGCGCCATACCGGGCGAGATCCACCACCACCGGAGCGGGAAGGTCGATGCCATACACTGCACCTTCCAGCCAAATCCCACTTTTCATTTCGGTCGCCTCACCCACGCTCACTTCAAACGGCTTGAACCCCAAAACGAGAACCGCGATCGACTCGCCGGTTTCCAGCGAGATGATCGGCATGGCGACCAACTCGAACACCCCGGGCTCGCCGTTCGCCGCCACGCCAACGGGAAGATAGCCAATCTGCGGGCGGTCGACGCCCCCCGGCAGCCTCAGGCGCGACTCAGCTGACGGATCCAGCAAACCCACGCTCCGCGGTTGGGTCGGCGGAATGACCGTACCGTCCCGGTCCAGGAATCGATAGAACTCCGCTTGGAGCCCCTGCCTGATCGGGCCGTTGAAGGCGTCACCCCGTACCATGACATCACGCAGTTCGTCCTCCGCACTTGGATACAACAGATCCAGGGCATCATCCTCGAGGGCCGCATGAATGCGCGGCTTGCGCACGAGGGCACGGCACCGTTCCACCAACGCGGCGCGACGCACCTCCTGAGCATGATTCAAAGCGGTCAGCTCACTCTGAAACTCACGTTCCAACGCCTCCGTGACATCCGCGCCCAACCGGCGCTGCGTGAAGTAAAGCGCCAGCAGCGTCACGGTTGCGACCACCAGCATCGTTCCGATCACCAGCTTCGTGCGAAAGCCAGCGACGCGCGATTCCTGGGGCTGGGACGGTGCACTCACGGAAAATCAATGCGCAACACTGCGTCGTCCTTCAACTCGACCGCGACCTCCCGCGTCGTCCGGCTGTCGATCCACGCCTTCAAAACGTAGCGACCTTCCGGCAGCCCGGTCAGGCGAAAATCACCCAGGGAACTCGTCAGAACGAAATGAGGCGTATCCAAAACCAGGATCAACGCCCGCATGTGTTCATGGATATCGCAGCGCAAGGTCACCAAACCTGGAACATCGAAAAGCTGCGACGGCACCGGCCGTTCGTCCGCCCGATACCGTCCCAGATCGAAACGCTTCGGCGGAGAGAAAGAAAAGATGTTGTGGTACGAATCGTCCAGATTCGGAAACTCCACCCGGGTACCCACCCGAACGGGGAGAATCGAGGGGATAAACGTTAGGTCCTTTTGCCGGATCTCGGCGACGACAGGTGAGTCGGAAGGCTTAGAAAACGAACCTTCCAGATAAACCACGGCGATGGGCGGATTGGTGGACAAGGTGCCTCCCTTGCTCACGATTTCGTAACGTTGATTCACGACCGGAGTAGCGCGCGTTTTCGGAAGCGTCACCCGTCCTTCAATGGTCGCGGCCGCCGCCGCGACCTCGAAAACGCCCGCGACAATCCCGCCGCCGAAGAGCGCGGCGATAAAGCGCAACCACGAGATCGATCGATTGGCCGAAGAGGAACTCATTCGTGATCACGCAAGGTATAGCCGATGCCGCGCAACGTATGGATGAGCGGCGGGGTGTGGTTTGAGTCGATTTTCTTTCGCAGTCGGGTAATGAAGATCTCCACCGTGCGCGTGTCGTACTCGTGATCGCGCTGCCACACGCGCTCGCATAGTTCGGTGCGCGAGAACGGCCTCCCCGGTTCTTGCATCAGTACGTGAAGAACATCGAACTCACGCGGCGAAAGCGTGATGGCCTGGCCCGACCGCGTGACCCGCCGGTGCCGCACGTCGACCTGCAAATCCCCGACCCGCAAAAGGTCCGAGGGCGCTGACGAGAACCCGCGTCGGCCGACCGCTTCGACGCGCGCAACGAGTTCGTCCATCGCAAACGGTTTCGCCAGGTAATCATCCGCGCCGGATTTCAAACCCTTGATCCGCTGATCAAGCTCGCTCCGTGCGGTTAGGACCAAAACCCGGGAATTGCAGTTCGCCTCGCGCAGGCGGGTAAGCACCGCAAGGCCGTCGAGGCCCGGCAGGTTCAAATCAAGTACCACCAGGTCCGGCGCTTCGCTCAAGACGGCTTGCAGTCCGCTGACTCCATCGTGAAAAACGGTGAGGCAGTGGCCTTGCCGGACAAGAGCGCGTGAAATGTGTCCGGCCAACTGGGGTTCATCTTCGATTACGAAAATCCGCATACGGCCGCATGTGGTTAAGTGAAGTCCACTGTCATCACCATCCGCTGCACCAGCAAAACGGTCAAGCGCGCGTCCCGGTTCAGTCGTATAAAAGCGCCTGACCCAGCTCAATTGCATCCGCAACCGCTGCCGCCGACTCCTCGGCCTCCCGTGGCTGATTCCCGCGAGAAGTAAATATGTTCAGCCATCGATGTATAAAGCGGATCGCGATCCGAGCGCATTGTATAGTCGCTCAAGAACCCGCGTTCCCAAGGCTTCACGCGCACCAGCGTCGTGTTCGCACAACCGGAACCAAGGACCGCGATGACGAAAAAAAGAAAGGTAAGGAGGCGCGTTTTCATCGGACAGAAGCGGTTTTTTCAGCGAGCAAGGTCTGAATCTGTTGGCGCAGTTCGCGTTCACTGGAATCGCCGCGGAATCCGCGGTGAACGTAGCGTACCCGGCCATCCCAAGCCAAAAGATAGCTGGTCGGCATCGTCGGCACTACGACCGCCTTCACCAGCTTGAGCTCACGATCGTGCAGCGTCGCAAACGGTGGAGCCAATCGTTTCCAAAATGCCGCCGCCGCCGCGGGCTTTTCATCCACGCTGACCGCCGTCACCACCAGCCCCTTTCCGCCAAATTCCTGATGCAGACGCGCCATCGCGGGAAACGAAGCCTTGCACGGGGCGCACCACGACGCCCAGAAATCCACCAGCACGACTTGGCCGGCCGTCACGGGCAGATCCCCGCCCGCAAGGTTCACGAGGCCCGCGTTCGCAAGCGACGGAAACAGGTCGCCCACTTTGATCTCCGCCCGCGCGCTCGCACTGACACCGACCCAGAGCGCGAAGACCACGGCGACGCTCCACGCGAACCGTAAATGCGATTTAGGCAGCCACGACATAGTTATAAAATCCCCGCGTTTGCGCGCGCACTTTCTCGGTCACCAGCAATCCTTCGGTACCCGGAACGGATTGGATAAACTCAATGCCTTTGGGTACGCCGAGAACAAACGCCGTGGTCGAAAGCACGCCCGCCTGCAAACACGTGCTCGCGATGACCGTGGCCTGCAAACACCCGTTCGCCACCGGCCAACCAGTTCTCGGATCAAGGATATGACCATAGCGTTTCCCTTCGAAAGTGAAGCCGCGGATGTAATCGCCGGACGATCCAATCCCTTTGTTGATGATCGCCATGCTGCCCGACGTCGTCCCAGGCTTGAGCGGGTTTTCCAATCCGATATGCCAGGCCGGTCGGCCAGGCGGCATTCCCACCGCCCGAAGATCGTGCCCGAAATCCACGAGCGCACTCGAAATTCCGTGATCGAGCGCCAGCTGGGCGACGACATCGATCGCGTACTCTTTTCCGAACCCGCCAAAATCGAGTGCCATTCCCGGCACCGGCAAAAACACCTTGCCGGAACTCCGCTCCACGCGTTTCCACCCGACGAGCGAGCGTGCGGCCGCGATATCCTGCCGTGTTGGAATTCGAGGCTCGGGCGCTTTAAAATCCCAGAGCCGAATTAGCGGCAACAACGTGGGATCGAAGACGCCTTGCGTCATGAAATGCAGCGTATCGCACAACGCCAGCATCGCCTCCATCTCCGGATCGATCGCCACCGCTTCGGCACCCGCGGCGGCATTGATGCGACTGATCAGGCTGTCTGGCCGAAAACGCGAGTACTTCGTTTCAAAGGCCGTCACCCAACCAATCACGTTATTCTCGAAGCTCCAAGCCTGGGCGTCGCCCTGCGGGGCTGCGTATTGAATTTGGCATGACGTTCCCAGCGCAGGAAACGAAAGCGTGCGCAGAGGCATGGCGTCCTTGCTGGCCGCCGGCATCGGCGCGGACGCCGGACTGCGGGAAACGGAGGAGAAGGTGGCCATGTTTGAACGCGCTCCGTCGTCACCAGCCCCACTTGGCACCGACCGTGAAAATGTCCGCCTGCGCGTACGCGCTCTGCGGGGTCACGCCATCCGTGCCGCGCATCTCGTAGCGTTCGTACGCCGCGTTGAAACCCAACGCTTCCGTTGCCTTCCAGATAAGTTTCAAACCGAGGGTAAACGTCTGCATCTCCGACAAACGATAATCCGACGAGTAGAACGGCCCCTGCGGCTGCGGCGGGCCTGCGACCGGCACGACATCGCTATCATCCCAACGATAACGATAAAAGTGGGCGGCGGTCTGATCGTGAAAGCGCAAATTCGGCCGGAGGATCACGCGCCCGCCCAGCTGCTGGAACCAGGAAAGATCCAAGGTATGAGCGGTGGTGTCGAAGCTGTCATGATAAAGCCGATACGAGGCTTCCACGGCCCCGCGCGCTTTCGGCACCGCGCGGTTTAGCGTGAACTGGCCAATCCATTTCTCCCGCTCACCCGGGCGATTCTCCGCGAAGGTCAGGGGCAGGAAGAGGCCGGGGATGATTTCGGTCCGGCGTTGCACCAACTTATACGGATCCGACAAATATCCCTGCTGCCGCCCCCACGAAACGTTAAGGGTTACTGACGTTTTCGCATCGAGTAGTTGCGTGACACCGAGGATGGCATCGTTCGTTCGCTTCTTCGCTGCCGCGGTTTGATAGAAGACGTCAATCGTGTCGTCCGTCCCGCTCAGGCCCGCGAGCAAGAGCGTATTCTTCTCGTTGAAATCCGTCTGCGTATTCAGTGACCAACCTGTGGATACGTAATCACTCTCGCGGCTGTTTGCGAGGCCGACCGTGATCCGGCTGCGGGCGAATTGGTGACCCAGCGAGGCGGACCAGGCCTTGCGACGTTCGGTGAGCTTTGAGAGTGGCACCTGGTCGCTGCCGACCGGAGCCGGTTGCCCCGTGGGCGTGGCCCCCGCAATGGCATCGATGATGCCCTCCGCTTTGAGCAGCGTCGCCGTCCCGATGTCCTGTTCGACGTAAGCACCCTGAGTGCGGATCACCACGCGACCGCCCGACTCGCGATAGTCCTGGTGCTTGAAACTGACCGAGCTCTCGGCCCGGGCCATCCGCGGAGCAAGCACCGACAGAAAAATCGCGAGGGAGTAGGCTCGAAATTTAGGCACGACAGCAGGGGTCATCACGGACGAGACGGTTGGGTGTAATTGAATCGGCAAGCGCGATCGCGCAACGGGCGAAATGTAACAGTTCGTTAGGAATCCCCGCCCTGCCAATGGGTGGCATCAACCCGCTGTATTCCGTGAGAGTGCGGGGATCACACGCGACCGGAAGCATGAAGGGCCATGAACGTTCGCCCTGGCGAAGGGGGGGGCCGCCGATTGCGGCCGTCCACGGGATCGCCGGCTTCTTATGCTCCTGGCGCACCGACCGCACGCGTGATGAAAGGGCTCACTTGAAGTTCAAAGACCCAAGCTTAGCGGGCGATTTCAACCGAAGCGACGCGCAGCGAAAGCGTCAGCTGCGCCGGATTGTTTGCCGCCGCCGCCAGAGCGAATTGCTCCACTCCAAGGTAGGGCGCCCGCGCCTGCAATGCTTCATAGAACTTCGTGATCGCGGGCCAATCGGCGCGACGAATGGTGTAGCGAACCTGATGCACCGCGAATTGGCCGCTGAGACGTCGGGTGACCGCGGCGCCATCGGTGCCGGCCTCACGGAGGCCCGCCTCGCTGGCGATTTGCTGAACCGTCGTCGCGAGCTGATTGGCGTTCAAAGTCTTCGTCGGATCCAGTCGCGCCGCGGCCCTTTCCGCCGTATCCTCAATCTGGATGCGGTTCCGGATCCACTCCGCCTGCACGTTCAACTCGGTCGTGGTCGAGCGGTGTCGCGTCAAAAAGCTTCCCGCACGCGTACTAAAGGCGGAGGCCCACCAAGCGAGCGCAATGACGACGAAGGTCACCACGAGGAGTTTCTCGCGCAAAGCGCGACCAAGGAACAAGGCGCGAAGGCTGCGAATCATCGGGATGCGGCTTTGATGGGTTGGATTGGCCGGAGCGCCTCGGGCTTGAACACGACGGTAAGATTAAAGCGGGCGCGATCGCCTTGCAATTGCGCGATCACGGCATTGGCGCTCTCGACTTCGGGCAGCGCGCGCAGAGCCGCTTCGTAGACATTGATCTGCGCCGGGTTCAGCGTCTGGCCTTCCACCAAGAGAGTGTAGAGGCGCTCCTGGTCTGCGACGATCCGGGTAAAGGTGATGTCGGCCGGCAACCGTTCATTATCCACTCCCACAATCGCGGTGACCATCTCGATCGGCAGCAGACGCCGCGTCGCCAGTTCGTCGATACGATTGGCGAGTTCATGCAGGCCCGTGATTTTATCGACGAGCGGCTTCTGCGCATTGACCTCGCGGACGCGCACGCTGTGCCATTGCCGCGCTCCAAAGAGCCCGGCTTCGCCGAGCACCAGCAGCAACAAACCCAGCACACAGCCGACCGCCACGCGCCACATCAGGATGTCGCGCTTCCGCGCGCTGCGCATGGCGGTGAGCTCAGCCTTGTCGCGCACATCGAGCGCGGTGGTCGCGTCAGCCGGCAATCGTGAAACAAAATCACCTGAGCGAAACACCCGTTCCCGATCGCTGCGCGCTGGATCGGCCAGCAGCGGCGCTCCCAGATCGATCACGGTCTTGCTCCCGCCCACCGTCCGGAGCAACTGTTCGCGAACCTGCGCTCGCTGCTCGTCCGTGGCATCGAGTGCGACTGGAACGGTGAGGATGCTCGAGGGCGCATCCGAGGTCGCCCAGTGCACCGCGGTCAAACTCTCGTCGCTCGCCAATACAACGGTGGTGGCCGGCTCGACCTGCGCTCCGAGCACCGCGCCAAACGCTGGCAAAACCAGCTCCGCACCTTCCCAAGCCGCAATTTGCTCCGTCGTGAATCGCCGCCTATAGGCCGCAAACACGAGCGCATGCTGAGCTCCCGGCCGCCAGAACCAGCCATAGTAAAGTTGCGCAAGGGGAAACGGCGCCACGGCTTCGAGGCCCAGTTCAATCTGCGTCGCTGCTTCCGTCGGCGTGGCGCCACTCGTCACCGGCAACGCGCGCGTGAAGAACAACGCATCCGGGAGCAGCGCCACCTTCGGAGGTGGCGGACCGGCACGGAAAAAACCTAAAGGCGAGGACATGCGAAAGAAGTAACGATCAGCGGGCGATCAGGAGCGAGTAAAGAGGTGCGAGTGGTGAGGAGAAAGGAGAGAAATGAATCTATTCATCGGCGGACGGAAGAGAGAAGCCACAATGAGAGGAAAATTTGGAACGAAAGGCAGTTGAGTGGGACTTGGCGTCGGACATGGTTCGCTTACCAGCGACTCGCCACCCGCTAAGGATCGATTAGATTAGGCTGCGGAGGAATCTCTTCATTTTCGCGGATCTCCAGGAGCGTATACGGGTAGCGCAGGTTCCCTTGGGTTTGATTTTGATTGGGCGTCGGGGTCGCCGCGGCTTGGGCGGCATTCGGGCGATTCCGCTGTTGGGCGGCGGTTTGTGCCGAGCTGGCAGACGTCTCGGTCCGAGTCGAAGTTGCAGTCGCCTGCACGGTTGTCGCTCCATTCGGAGGTGCAATCACGGCCGCCAGGCGAAACTCCGTGCGACCATCTCGCACCGTCACGAAAATGCGCAAGGCGCTAATCGTGGTGCTAAACGCCCCTGCATCACCGGTCGGCCCCGCGATCTGCTGGGCGTCCGTGGGATTCTGGAAAAAGCCCGGACCCTTCGATAGATAGGAACCGCCGCCATTCAGATACTCGCTGATGGTACGCTGCTGCGTCTCGTCGAACTGCCCCAGCGCCGCGAGCGTATCCGCTTTGGCCCCATTGATATTAGGGCGCTGAAATTGCAGGAGCGAAACGCTCGCCACAAAGCGTTTCCAAAACTCGTTCGGCCTGCCGTCCGCGTCATAAAACGTTTCGCGGACTTTCTCGATCGCCGCGAGTTCGTGATACGACCGCAACGGACGCCCCGGCACTTCAAACGGGATCGCTCCTTGATCGTAGGTGGGCACCACCGCCGAGGCATAGATATGATCACGTTTCATCCAGCCAAGCATCGCATCGGCCAGCGCTTCCGCCTCGCTCTGCAGGATCCCCCAATGAAGGAACAGGTTGGTCAAAATCTGCGCATTCACGCGCGGCAGCGAGAGTTTGCCGCTCTCGTCCTCAAATGCGATCTCCACCGTGCGACCTTCCGAGGGCTCATACCCAACAAACGCGAGCGGATCGCCCCACCCTTCCGCCGGACTGCGCAGGCCGTTACCGACTTCGCGAAAATCTTCCAGCACCGCGAGCGTCGTCTCCAGCGCCGAATAGGCCTCCATCCGCAGCCGCCGCGTCACGGCCTCCCGTTGATCAACGAGAAGATCCACCGCCGCTTTCTCTAAAAACGCCAGCAGCGCAAAGGTCGCGAACAAGAGCGTGACCATCACGATCACGAGCACGGAGCCGCGCGTTCGCGAAACAACGCCGCCAACACCGCGTTCGTTCGCCGTCAGGCGGAAACGACGGCCCATTCCCCGGAAAGGTGTTTGCAACTCGGCCATGTTCAAAACGACGGCAGCGCCTGCCCGGGCGTCAGCAGGGTAATCACGCTTTCGCGCGCCAGCCCGTTATAATTAAACTTCAACCGCAAGCGCTGTGGCGTCATCGGCTGCCCTTGCGGATCCATTTTTAACGTAGTCTCTGTCGTCCAACGCTTCGAATCCGGATCAAAATAATCATAGGCGAGCGCCGTCACGAAAGGCGTGATCACCGTCTCGCGAGGCGGGTCAGTTTCAAAGTTTTTCTCCAACCGGGAATGCCAGAGCATCACCAAGCCTTCATTCTGCCGCGCTTGAAACGAGCACACTACTTCCGGCAACGACCGCTCCGGCCAATTAAAGAGCCGGCTGCCGGCGGGCAACTCGAAGGTCAGCATCTTTTCCATCATCCCGTTTTGCGGCCGAATTTCCTGCAGCGCGATCGGAGTGGAGTTGGCCCGCGCGGCCGGCGGCAAGGAGGCGGTGCGAAGTTCGCCTTCGAGGAAACGCGTCACCGCCCGGACGTGCTGATCAAACAAACGCGGCTCCGCGCGCTGCCCCCAGAGTTCGCCCATCGAAAAAATGAAGGTGTTCAGTGCCACCAACATCAGCGCCACCAGCGCCAATGAGAGCAAAATCTCCAGCAGGGTGAACGCCCGCTGCGAGGTCGCTGCCCATTGCGACCGGCCCCGCTCGCGCACTGCGCGGCCGCTGACGCGAACGCACCGAGTCACCCGACGCACTTGCCAAAGGTCGCCGCCCCCTGCGCACCGAATTCCGTCTGATCGATCGTCGCCCCTCATGGCTGTTTCAGCTTTCCTTGCAGTTCGTAGATCCGCGTCTTCGCGTCTTCCTTGAGCTGACTTCGCTCGGCCGGATCGATCGACCACGTGGGCCGCAACAAACGAAAATTCTGCACGACCCGCTCCGGTTCCGGGCGCGTGGGATCGGTGATCTCACACGTGAAGGTCACATTGAAAAGATCGGCGACCGTCGTCGACTCAATCACCACCCGCCAGTCCGCGCGCTGTCCGCCCGCGGTATCAAACTGGCCACCTTCCTCGAGTTTCTCGCGGTCGGGTTCGTTCAAGACCAACTGCCGCGCGAATGCAAAATCCTCGCCAATCTGCACGCCACGCGACACCGCTTCGTAGCTGTTCAATACGTTCAGGTAAGTCGAACCGAGCACGACCACCGCCAGTGCGAAAATACTCAAGGCCACCAATACCTCCAGCAGCGTAAAGCCGCGGTGAGGGTCACCGCGAACGTGGCGGTGAGGCATGTGCCGACGGGCGAGCATGCTCAATCGTGAACTCTGGGCGCGAGGTAACATCGGTCAGCGCACTGAGCGCGAGTTAAGCGAGTTGGGATCCGCCGCCACCAGCATGGGCGCACACGTCCACGGATCGACCGTCAGCACCTGCGCCGAGCCGGACCGTGTGAACTGGGCTCGAAACGCACTGCAGGTTCCGTCCGCGTAAAACGTCACGTAAGGAACAGTCTGGGCCTCGATGAGCACGCCGCCCACAAGGATCGTGTTGCCGCCTTTGACCGCCGCCAGGAACTCGACCGTGAGGTCCGTCGCCAACGCGGGCGCAATGGGCAGCACCTTGATCGGCGTCTCTTCCAGCGTAAACCCATCCGCGGCGAGCACCGACGGCGCAAGTCCGTCGATCAGGACGAACCGCTTCTTTTCGCCGTCAAACTTCAGTCGGATATCATGCTCCGTCTTCAAGGCCGCCTTCCGCGCCTCCTGCACGGCTTTCCAAAAAACTTGATCACTGGTCACGGGTTGTTCGTTCAGCAGGTGCGAGGCACCGCCAATCAAAACCGAACCCAGCAATGCGATGATCGCGAGCGAGAGCAGCACTTCGAGCAGGGTAAATGCACGGCAACAACGTCCCGCCACGCGGCATCGGCCGGTCACGCCACGCCGCGCGCCACGTCGAAGGAAGGAGTTACGAGGAAACAAATGCACGAGGCGAGCAAACCCACGACACCGCCGAACGGCACCCGTGGCGGCGCAAACATTACTTCTCGGTTCCAGCGTCCCAGTTCCCGATATCATCTTCCGTCCCACTCTGCTTGTCGGGACCCTTCGACCACACATCATAACTGGTCTTGTTGCGATTGCCGGGATACGCGTACTGGTACGGCTCACCCCAAGGATCAGTCGGGATCTTGCCGCCTTCAATGTAAGGACCGAACCAGCGATCCGCCTTCGTCGCCGGGCGTGTCACCAGCGCTTGTATGCCTTCCGCGGTCCCTGGATAATCACCCATGTGAATCCGGTACGTCGTCAGGGAGGTCTTCATGCTCTCCCGCACAAAGAGCTGCGCCGTTGAGAACTGCGCCCCGCCGAAGATCTTATCAACGTTGGTGATCGCAAGACCGGCAAGCAGCCCAATGATCGCAAGGACCACCAGGATTTCCAGAAGGGTAAAGCCACGACGGGCGACGCGGACCCGCGAAGAGCGGCGCGACATAGGTTGGACAAAGAGAGGCATGACGGAGGGAACGATGTTTAATAGAGACCCGGATGTCGAGACGCGCGCATCGGGTCGAAAGTTGCATCGACCTGCAGCACTGACTCCGCCGGAACGCGTTCCGGGTGTCGGGCGGTCGAATAATTGCTCCAAGGAGGCCCGACCGAACGGGAATTCAACCTTGCACGCGGTCTCGACAGGCCGACTCCACCCACACCCGGATGCGAGCGCACCCTCAGCTTTCGAGGGTCGCTCGTTTTTTCCTTTGGTTCCGGCTACGGCAACGGCGTCCACTCCGCGTCATCCCCCGTGGCAAACGTTCGATCCGGCCCGGCGCTCCGGATCTCCATGACTTGACCACTGACTTGGTGAAATCGAAACGGAGTTCCCCAGCGGTCGCAAAGCTCTCCGGCGGAATTGATCGCGGGATGATTGCGCGGGATCAGGACAAAGCCCAACGGGTTATCACCGGCGAGCGCCGCGGTGATGTCGGCGTTTTCGCCAACTGGGTTTCCTTCCCGCGGAAAGTTGCTCCGCCACGAATCGAAAACCAGCGCCAAGGTCCCCAGATCCCGCGCGATCGTCGAGTCCGGCCGGTTCAGCGGCGCCACGATCGGGAAATCGTGTTCGAGGGTCCGCAGGTCCACCGGAGCGAGATTCGCACGCGGACGCGTCGGCAAAGCCTGGGAATCCGCCGGCCCAACCACGGCTTCGGAAATCGTGCTCCTTTTTCCGCCAAGCCCGGCGCCCATCGGTTCCGGCCCTTCGCCGCGCGACCACATCAGCCACCCGACGACGAACAGGGCCAGTAGCACTCCGCT
>JBBQEG010000121.1:0-13203 GCA_038320495.1 Opitutales bacterium
GAAAACGGTGAAACGCCCCCAGCAGTTCGCGTCCACCCCGGGGATACCGTTTGACCAACTCCCGCGGTTCGAAGCAGGCATGCGTCACATTACAGCGCCCGCCACCGGAAACCCGGACTTTGGCAAGTGGATGCGCGGTCGCTTCATAAAGGATGACATCGCCTCCCGGCCCGAGGCCTTCCGCGCATGCGATCGCGCCGAAGAAGCCAGCCGCCCCTCCGCCTACGACAACGACCCGCGTTTTCTCAGCCATGGGCGCAACGTGTTCGACCCGTTACGCAAGTCGAAACCAATCCGCATCCTAGCGGTGAGATGGCGGGCCTGCCAGTTTCTGGTGCGGTAAATCTCGATCAACAGACAGGAATGTCTGTGTCACTTTCGAGCCACCCGAGACGGCCGGACACAAAAAAGCCGCCGCGGGCTGCGATCCGCGGCGGCAACTAAAACCCACCCTAACAAGTTGTTAGTTCTTTTTCTTGCCGCCCGTCATTGGGGGCAAAGCATCGAACTTTTTCTGTTGATCAGGCGTCAGCAAGGCGCGGATTTCCTTATTGCTGGCCTGGCGAAGCTCGCCGCCCTTGGTGCGGCGTTCTTCTTGCGGCAGAGCCGCGACCGCGGCTGCCGACTTGGCGAGGATCGCCTCGATCTTCGTCTTTTGACTGGCCGTGAGGGCCAGGGGTTCAAGGCGGGCCATGGCCGCCTCGCTGGCTTTGCCGCCTTTACCCTGCTGGGCAAAAACGAGGGACGTGGTCGAAATCGCGGCGAACGCGACTGCGGAGAGTAAGAGTTTACGGATGATCATACAAACAGGTAAAACTGACTTAGGGTTAAGAAACCCGGCACGAGCCGGGACACCAGAAAGACGGACCGCCGCGGAAGTAGTTACTTGTTTTTTGCACAAGCTTGCCGGGCGAGCGCCGGCCGGGCACGTTCGCCGCCCATGATTGAGGTCGAGGCTCTGACCAAACGCTACGGTAACTTCACCGCTGTCCGCGATCTTTCGTTGATCGTCCGACCGGGTGAAGTGCTGGGCTTGGTGGGACCGAATGGCGCAGGGAAAACCAGCACCTTACGCTGCCTCGCTGGTATCATCCCGGCTACCTCCGGCGCCATTCGTATTGCCGGATATGACATCTCGACCGACGCGGTGGCGGCGAAACGCGCCCTCGCGTTTTTTCCGGATGAGCCGCGACTTTTCGAATACCTGAGCGTCCGCCAGCACCTAAATTTCGTCGCTCGAATCTACGGGGTCCGCAACCACGAGGAAATCGCGCAGCCTCTCCTGGAAGAGTTCGAGATCGCGGAGAAAGCCGACCAGCTCCCGGGCGCGCTCTCTCGCGGCATGAAACAGAAACTCGCCATTGCCTGCGGCTTGTTGCACGCGCCAAGCGTGATGTTCTTCGACGAACCGTTAACCGGCCTGGATCCTTTAGGCATCCGGCGGATGAAAAACTCGATCCGCAAGCGGGCGCGCGAGGGAGCCACGATTGTCCTCAGCTCCCACTTGCTCCATTTGCTGGAAGAGGTCTGTTCCCACGTCCTCATCCTTAAGAAAGGTGAGAAGATCGCTCACGGCACGCTGGCGGACGTCGCCGCGCAATTCAGTCAGGGTGAAACCGGCGTGAACCTTGAGGAGGTCTTCATTCGCGCCACCGGCGGGTCCGAAGGCTGAGGTCATGCTGAACGCACTCCTTTACCTTCGACTGACGTCATCGAAAAACTGGGTGCGTTCGCGGGTGCGGCGTCTCCGCCAGCCGAAGTACGCGCTCGGGGCGATTGTGGCGTTTGCGTACTTCTATTTCTTCTTTTTCCGCAATCTCGGGCGGACGCCCGGGACCCGGTCTCTTCCGCCGGATGCGAGTCCCTTGATGGATGCGGCCGCCGCCGGCGTCACGCTTCCCACCGATTGGCTGCCGTTGAGCACCGCGATCGGCGCCGTGATGCTGCTCGTGTTCACGCTCTTCAGCTGGCTCGTGCCGGCCCGGCGGGCCGCCCTCGGCTTCAGCGAAGCCGAAATCGCCTTCCTTTTCCCAGCCCCCATCAAGCGGCGCGGATTGATCCATTTCAAACTGGTCAGCTCCCAGTTTCGCAGCCTCTTCGGCGCGGCCATCATGATGCTCTTCTCCCATCGTTGGACCTTTCTCGGCGGAAACGCGCTCACCCATGCGATCGGCTGGTGGTTCATATTCTCCGGCCTGAGTCTGCATTTTCGCGGGGCGAATTTCACTCTGACGCGCCTCACTGACCTCGGTTTTGGAGCATGGAAACGCCGGGTCCTGATCCTCGCGGGAGTCATTTCAATTATCGCGATTACGCTCGCGCAACTGCCGGAAGCAGAGCGGATGCCTGCAGCCGCGGATGCGTTCGACGCGCGCCCCTTTAGCCAGTGGCTCCTAACGCTCTCAAATTCTGCGCCGATGTCGTGGCTACTCTGGCCCTTTAAGACGGTGATCGGGCCGTTCCTGGCGGGCGACACCCGGTCTTTTCTTCTGACGCTGGGACCGGCCTTGGCCGTGATCGTGGCCCACTACTTGTGGGTCGTGCGCTCGGCGGTCGCCTTTGAAGATTCGGCCATCGAACACGCCGAGAAACGCGCCGCGCGCATGGCGGCGTGGGAAGCCGGCGGAACGCGAGGAAGCGTGGCGGGCGCGAAGGCCCGGCGAGGGCCGTTTGCGCTCGCGAGTTTTGGGCGGCCTGAGTTCGC
Organism: Opitutales bacterium; assembly: GCA_038320495.1. GTDB lineage: Bacteria > Verrucomicrobiota > Verrucomicrobiia > Opitutales > Opitutaceae > ER46. Next base: position 2,705 of record JBBQEG010000121.1, read on the forward strand.
GTTCTTGTGGAAAAATCTTCTGTCCACCTGGCCCTATTTCACCGTGCGAATCGGCCTTGGCGGCGCGGTCATCATCACGGCTTCGCTCCTCTGGATCGGCGCCCATCCGACGTGGCGCGGTCTGCTCCCGGGAATCGCGGCGGCCGCGGGAATTTTCGCGGCCTATACGCTGATCGTTGGTCCGCAATTCGCGCGTCAGGATCTCCGCAGCGATCTCGGGCATGCCGATATCATCAAAACCTATCCCCTGGCAGGCTGGCAGATTATCCTCGGTGAGTTGCTGACACCCACCGCGATCCTCAGCGGGATTCTCTGGCTCGCGATTCTGACCGGAACACTGGCGGTGCATCCGCTTGTGATGGAATCCGAGTGGCTGACGGGCACGCTGCAGATCGTGATTGCGCTCGGGCTCGCCGCATTGATTCCCCTGCTGGTCGTGCTGCAATTGCTCGTCCCGAATGCGGCCGCTTTGTTGTTCCCGGGGTGGTTTCAAACCAGCCGAATCCGCGGTGGCGGCCCGGAAGTCATGGGCCAACGCATGATCTTCTTTTTCGCTCAACTGGTCACAATGGTCCTCGCGCTGGTACCCGCCGTGGCGTTGGGCTCCCTCCTCTTGTTCACGTTGCACGTGTTCATCGGCCCGATCATTGCCGTCACAGCAGCGACGCTCGTCATGGCCGTGGTGCTCGCCGCCGAAGTCGGCGCCGGGATCTGGCTGCTCGGCAGACGGTTCGAACACCTCGATCTTTCAACGGAACTGCGCGCGTCGTAACTCCGGTTTTTTGTTCATGCCCGACGCCTCCCCCGACCTCAACCGGCTGATTCAAATCGCGGCCGACACCGTGGGCGCCGCTCAACGTCGCCTGCCGAAGGAGCTGCGGCCCCTGGCTCGCACTGTGCCCGTCCATTATGAAAGCCTGCCCGCGGAAGACCTGATCGCCGACGGATTCGAGGATGACATCCTCGGTCTTTTCACCGGTGCGCCGCATGGATCGGAGTTGAGCCATGACAACGTGGTTCCAGCTCAGATTCTGTTGTATCTCGAAAACCTCTGGGATTTCGCCGAGGGCGATCTCGATGTATTTCGCGATGAAGTGCGGCTGACCTATCTCCACGAGCTGGGCCATTATTTCGGCTGGGATGAAGATGACCTCGCCGCGCGAGGTTTGGATTGAGCTGGCCGCCGCCCGATGACAAAGAAAGTAGCATTCGCGAGTAGACGCGGGGCAGAGGTTTCCGGAACACCGCTGAATCCACGCTTTCCAACCACGCCCGCGCCTGCCTACACTGAATTCAATTTTTCGCTTTTCAACGCTATGAAGTACCTCTTTCTCCTGCCCCTCGTGGCGCTTTTCTGCGCCTCGATCGCTCACGCTCAACCGAAGCGGTCCGATCTCGTGACCCGCGTCGAATCGTGCGAGGCGATCCTGCGGGAGTTCCAAGCCCGGCCCGATCTCGCCATTCCCGCAGAGGTGTGGCAACGCGCGAAGGGCGTGCTGATTCTCAACCAGTTCAAAGCCGGCCTTTTTCTCGGAATCCAAGACGGCTACGGCGTGCTGATGGTCAAACAGGCGAACGGTCGCTGGAGCCTCCCAGTTCTCGTCAACGCCGGCCAGGCCAGTGTTGGATTTCAACTCGGCGCAAAGTCCGTCGAAAGTGTTTTCATTCTGACCGATGAGAATACGCCACGTTTGCTGTTTAAGAACCGCGTCAACTTGGGCGTGGACGCGATGGCGGTGGCCGGTCCGAAGGCCGCCGAGAAGGAACGCATGACGGCGGAGATCCTCAAGACGCCGATCCTCGCCTACACCAAGACCGTGGGACTTTACGCCGGGGCGACGGTCAAGGCGGGGCATATTTCCCGCAACGATCAGGCCAACTTCATTCTCTATAATACGACGAACGCGATGCCTGAGTTGCTTTATAGTGATTGGGTCCAGCCGCCTCCCGAGGTGCAACACTTGATGGCTTTCGTCCAGCAGCTGGCGCCCTAAAGCGCGAAAACGCGGAGATTGAGCGCTGAATCCAGCGCAGACATACTCCAAGCTGAGTCAGGCATCAAATCGAGCGTCCCCTTCGGTCATGAATCCCATCCTCGGCGGCGGCGGCCTTCATCATGTCTCTGTGAAAACCCGCGATTGGATGCGGAGCATGGAGTTCTATCGCGACGTTCTCGGATGCACGGAAAGAATCACGTGGAATCTCCGCGATACCGGCCGTCGCGCGGCGATGCTTGATACCGGTGATGGAAACTACATCGAGGTGTTCGAGGATCCGGATTACGTCGTCACGCCGAACGGCGCGATCACCCATTTTGCTTTACGAACCACCCGGCTCGACGTCGTCGCAGAGCGCGTCCGGAAGTTCGGCTGTACCATCACCGTGGAGCCGAAAGACATCACGCTCGCGACGACCAACGGCCAGGGCGCCGTCCTCCTTCGGCTCTTCTTCTGCGAGGGCCCGAACGGCGAGCTGATCGAGTTCATGCAGGGCACGGCGGTCTGACGTCGGTAGTAAGGCAGACATTCCTGCCCGGGGCGATGGTCCTGAAAACAGAGAGGACAGTCCGTCCCACGACGCTCTTACTTAGACCGTAACCTCAAGCCTCTTACCGCCCGCTGCCGCTGATTTATAGATCGTTTCTATAATCATCATATCGCGCCGGCCCATCTCGCCTGGAACGCGGGTCGCCAGGTTGTCGCGGACACACACCGCGAAATCATCCATCTGAAACGCTTGATGGCTTTGCGGCACCGGGAGGTTCAACGGTCCCCGGTTGGTCGTCATCTTGAAGCCGCCGTATCCAAAAGCCGGTGCCATTTCGATCCAGCCATTCGCACCTTCGGCGCGGAAACGATCCATGCCCGTTTCGTAACTGGTCGTAAATTCAGCCCTCGCCCCGTTCGCGAACTCCATCGTCCAATCGATCCCTTCTTCCACATCGATAAAAAACTCCGGCCGCGTCTTCCGATGTTCTCGAGCCGTGATCGCAATGGGCGCGTTGCCCGCGTATCCAATCCCCGCGACCATGCACGCGGCCTGCACGCAATAAATCCCGATATCCATCAGCGGTCCGCCGCCCGCCATTTTCTTTTCCACCCGCCACACGCGCCGGCGAATCGGAAAAGCGAGTCCGCCATTCATACGCGTAAACGGCCCGGTGGCCGGGTCACGCGCCAGCCGCATCATCTCCTGGTGATGCGGCTCGAAATGCAGCCGGTATCCAATCGACAACTTCACCCCCGCGACGCGACAGGCCGTAAGCATGGCGTCACAATCGGCCACCGAGTTCGCCATCGGCTTCTCGCAGATCACATGTTTCCCGGCCCACGCCGCGGCAATCGTATGTTCCGGATGGAGTGAATTCGGCGTGACGACATAGGCGATGTCGATCTCCGGATTATCCGCCATCCGCGACATGTTATCATAACTATATACGTTCTTCTCCGGGAAACCGAAATCCTTCGCCCACTGCAGGCCTTTCTCCCGCGAGCCCGTCACCACTCCGGCCAGCTTGCACTGCTGAGTCACCCGCAGTCCAGGCCCGAGCTGGCCATGGCTATAGCCACCGAGCCCAATCAAGGCAATTCCGAGCTTGCGGGGCGCGGGTCCAGATTGCGCCCTGCCTTGGGAAGCCAGCGCCAGCGCCGCCGCCCCCCACGAAACCTGACCGAGAAACGAACGACGCGACGTGTTCAGGTGGGGTGAGTCCATAACCGGAAGTGTGCACCCGTGCTTCTGCCCTTCAATCCTGTTCGGAGCGAGTAACTCGTGAACGCTTCGCACACCGCCCCATTGGGGAACTCCATGGTATAGCGGGCTCCCTCCTTCACATTGCCCCTCGAACGCAGCCGCGATAGCGTTCACGCTTGAAGCAGTTGCGCCCGCATCTTTCCCTCCCTGTTTGCGTCCCGCTAAAGCAGGCGCCCTACCCCATGAGAACCTCGTCACTCAACTCCGCCTTTCTCACAGCTGCGCTCGCGTGGTCGACACCGTCCGCCCTGCTCGCCGCCTCCGCGCCACGCGAGATTACGTTCGAGAAAATCACGCTGACCGACGAGTACTGGTGCGACGGCCTCAACGCCGCCGATGTAAACGCCGATGGGCATGTCGATGTCATCGCCGGCCCATTCTGGTACGCAGGCCCGACCTTCAAGAATCGCCACCCGATTTACGAGCCGGTGCCGCAGGTGCGTGAGACCACACCCACCAACAGCATGTATTCGTTTCCGTATGACTTTAATGGAGACGGCCAGATCGATGTTTTGGTCCTCGGACGCGTCCTACACCACGAGGCGTTCTGGTACGAGAATCCCGGTCCCGCCGACGCGCTGAAACCCGACGCCCGTTGGACGAAGCATTTCGTAACTACCCGTGTGTTCGGCGAGTCTCCGCTCTTCGTCGATATCGATGGGGACGGCAAGCCGGAGCTGATTTCGATCTCAGGCACCAAGCCGACCGATCGCGTCAAACAATGGGGCTGGTATGCCCCCAACTGGGCCGAGCCGACCCAGCCGTGGAGCTTTGTCGCCATCACCGCTCCGGGCGAGTTCAACCATTACTATCATGGACAAGGCACGGGGGACATCAACGGCGACGGCCGGCTTGATCTGGTGCTCAACGAAGGCTGGTGGGAACAGCCCCCGAGCGGTGCGCCGGCTGGCACGCTTTGGAAACACCACGCGTTCACTTTCAGCACCGATCGCGGGGGCGCTCAAATCCTGGTGTATGACGTGAACGGGGACGGTTTGAACGATGTTGTTTCCGCGATAAACGCGCACGGCTGGGGCCTGTCGTGGTTTGAGCAAACCCGTGATACCAACGGTGCTCGCACCTTCACCGAGCACCGCATGATGGGCACGCGGGAGGAAGAAGCGCAGTTCGGCGTCGCGTTCTCGCAACCGCACGCTCTCACCAGTGCCGACCTCGACGGTGACGGCCTGCCCGACGTCATCACGGGCAAACGCCGCTGGGCGCACGGCCCCACCGGCGATGTCGAGCCGATGGGCACCCCGGTCAATTACGCCTTCCTCCTCCGCCGCGCGACCGCACCCGGCGGCAAGACGACCGCGCGCTTCACCCCGCAGTTGATCGACGATGCCTCGGCGTTGGGCGTTCAAGTGATCGCGGCGGACATGAATCGCGATGGCGTCCCCGACGTTTTAACCGCTTCGAAGCTGGGAGCGTTTGTCTTCCTCACGAAAAGAAAATGAGCGCGTCCTTTTCCTCACAGCCTGCGAGCGCCATGCGTTCTCCCCACTGTGCGCGGTCGAGCGCCTGGAGAAACGTGCGATCAGTGACGCTTCTTCTGCTGGTCGCGACGCTCGTGAGCGCCGCTCGGGCCGAAGTCCAAATCGAACGCGTCTATCTCCCGCACGGCGCCTCACCGAGCAGCTTCGCGATCGGCCTGCCGGGCGGCGTGAATTTCTGCTTCGATCCGGTGCGCGGCGCGGTCAGTTACGTGTGGACCGGCGGCTTCCTCGACCTCACGCCTGCCCGCCCCGGAATCGGCAAGTTCATCCACCCGGCACAGCTGCTTGGTCCGATCGCGTATCAGGAAAACGGATCTGCGCCCCTGCGGCGCCACCATCCCATGCAGGTGCCTGTGATCGAGTTCACCGGGTATTCACTCCGGCATGACGCCGTGGAGTTTCGCTACACCGTCGACGGCCTGCCGGTGCGCGAAGAGATTCGCGCCCGCCCCGATGGCAACGCGCTAATCCGCCGGTTGCACCTTGTCGGCGGGACCGACGCCCGGTGGTGGCACGTGGTCGAAGGCCAACCCGCCACTGAGCTGAAACGTGACCACACCGGCGCACTCGTCCTCGAGCTCCCGCTCCGAAAGGCCACGCCGTGAATTCCTCCGCCGAAATGCCCGCTACCGTGGCGCAGCCCCACGCCGAGTGTCGGCCTTCACGCTTCCCCTCCGCCATGCCACGGCTGCGCTCAATCCACCCGCCGGTGTGCGCCCTGCTCGCGATCGCGGCTCTTCTCCCGAGTGCTTGGGCCGGTTATCACATTGAGAACGTCCCCTACCCGGCGGAACTCCAAGGCGGCATTTCCGCGGTCACGTTCACCCCTGCCGGCTCGCTCGTGGTGGCGACTCGCCACGGGGAAATCTGGATTCGCCGCGCCGGCGGTCGACCGGAGGCCGCCTGGCGGCGTTTCACGCGCGGCCTGGATGAACCGATGGGGCTGATCGCGGATTCGGAAACCGTGATTCACATCGCCCACCGTCCCGAGGTGCTCCGCGCCACCGACACCGACGGCGACGGGCAGGCCGACCGTTTTGATTCGCTCGGAGGCAAATGGGGCCTCGCGCAGAATTACCACGAGTTCTTCTTCGGCCTCGCGCGCGATCAGGCCGGCAATCTCTACGGATCTCCCTCGCTCGACTCCACCGTCACCGCGAACGCCGCCCACAAAGCCGCGTATCCAAATCTTCCTTACCGGGGAGACCGCGACTTCGCACACGTCCTCGATCCCACGGGACACCGTTCCGAAGGCCCGTGGCGCGGCTGGGTCATGCGCATTACGCCGGACGGCGAACTCGAGCCCATCGCCTCCGGATTTCGCCAGACCAACGGCCTGGCGTTCAGTCCCGACGGCGACCTTTTTGTCACCGACAACCAGGGAGACTATAAAGCCGCCACCGGACTGCTGCACGTCGAGCAGGGCGATTTCCACGGGCACGCCGGCAGCCTGAAGTGGAAACCTGGATACGACCCGGCCAACCTTTCCACCGAGGCTTTGTGGCGGCGCGTGAAGACGCCGGCGGTGGTATTCCCGCACGGGCCGATGGGGGTCTCACCTGGCCAGCCCGCCTGGGACTTAACGAAGGGAAAATTCGGCCCATTTGCCGGCCAGGTGTTCACTGGCGATTACAGCCGGCTCGTGATTCGCGCTTCGTTGGAGAAGGTGGCGGGTGCCTGGCAGGGCGCGTGTTTCCCCTTCCTCGGTCGCAACGAGAGCGCGCCTTTCGTGACGGGCGATCGCCTCAAGTCAGGCGCCATTCGCGCGGTCTTCGCGCCGGACGGCAGCCTTTATCTCGGCGCCACCGCGGGCTGGGGCGCCGGCGAAGATGGACTGCAACGCATCACTTGGGATGGCGCCGTTCCCGCCGAAGTTCGCAACATTCGCCTCACCGCCCGCGGCTTCGCGGTCAGCTTCACGCGTCCCATGAGTTCGGATACGCTCAGCCGGACCGGGAGTTTTGAGCTCAACCGATTTCGGTTCTACTATCATCACAAGTACGGCTCACCGTGGGTCGACGAAAGCCGGGTGACCGTGAGCGAGGTGCGGGCAGCGGCGGATGGTCTCAGCGCTGAACTCGTAGTGGCAGGGCTGGAGCCCGGCTTCGTTTACGAGATCTCCCTGCCGACGCTGCGCACGCGAAGCGGCGAGCCGTTGGCGAATCCACTAGGGTACTACACGGCCAATCGACTGCTGAATGGCGAAACGACGATTGGTGGCACCACGCGTCTCGCCCGGCCTGACGAAACGTCGCTCGGTGCCAAGGAAGCTCCCGGTGAGGCCGCCGGAGCCCCCACCGCCGCGATGATCGCGGCCGGCGAAAAAGTTTATCGGTTTTACTGCGTAGCGTGTCATCAGCCGGACGGCCGGGGTATTGCCGGCGGTGCCGCCAACTTCGTCGACGACCGGAGCCGGCTGGCGAGAAGCGATGCCGAGTTGCTCAAGATCATCACCGACGGCAATGAAGCCAAGGCCATGCCGGCGTTCGGCTCCATGATCAACGTGAACCAGCGCCGCGCCGTGCTCGCTTACATTCGCGACGCCTTCACGACGAAATAATCCTCGAAAAGCGCGCCTGCGGCCTCAATCGAACCACTCGTCGCTCGGGTCGAAGGCCGGGATCGCGACGTTAACAATCCGAAATTTACCCACTAAGCGGTGGCGACAACCCGGCTTGATGAAGATCGACATCATCGGCTTGGCCGGGATGCGCTCGCCGTCCAGCTCCATGAATCCCTCGCCGTCCAGCACGAGGTAGATCTCGGTCATCTGCTTGTGATAATGCGTCTTCGCGTCGATCGAGATGTCCACGAGGTGAATCGTGGCGAGCTTGTTGTCCGGGGTCGCAAAACCCCGGCGTGACTGCCCACACGGACAAGGCACCGGCGGCACCTCATCGAGCTGCGTAATCAGATAATTCCTGGTCATCGCATTCTCCCCCACGTCATCACTCTGTCTTCTTGGGCCGGGGCCGGGAAGCCGGGCGACGCCCTGACTTCTTGTCGGCCTCGCCTTCCGCATTTTCAGCCGCGGGCTCGCCGACATCCGCACCCTCGCCGGCGTCATTGTCCGCCTCGTCCTTGTCACCCAGCTTGGCTGCCTTTGCATTGAGCCACAGCTCCCCGCGCGCGTTTTTGTTCAACCAGAAGATTTCTCCGGCGTGCTGCACGAACACGTGCTTCTCACGCGGCTTTTCCGGAACCTTCAAGCCGGCAATCACGAGCGTCGCCAACACATCCTCGGCGGACTGATCGAGCTCGGACGCGATGCGGTCGATTATTGCGGCGGCCGCACCGCTGCGGGTCTCTTTCAGGAAAACCCGAATGCCGGCAAGAGCCGTCGCTCCCGCAGGCGCCACCGTCTCAGGAACGGCGTCCGGGACTTGCACCGGATCTTCCGATCCAGCGGACTCCGCGGCGACGGGCGCCACCTCGCGCGCGTTTTCGGTGGCGGCTTGAGCGTCTTCCGAAGACCCATGGGCGGCATCCTCGACTGGAGGCTGGGCTCCGGCTTCGGAGGTCGGAGCGGGGGCCGAGATAATGGCGTCCGTGCCTGAGGACGGAGCCGATTCGGCGCCTGGCTCGGGCGCGGCGGTCGGATCAGGATCAGCGCCTTCGGGAGAGATGCTGGCTGCGGCCGAGTCGTCCACCGACGTGGCGGCCGCTTCGGTGGCGGCGATCGACTCACCCGTAGCCGCGGCTCCCGGAGCTTCTTCACTCGCGGTGCCGGCCGTTTCACCGGCGCGCTTCTCGCGGCCGTTAATCCACAACCCGCCGCGGGAATCGATGTTCAGCCACCAGAGTTCTTTTCCGAACTCCGTATAAACAGGTTTGTCCGCTGCGCTCGTCGGCAACGTCATGCCCAAGGCGACAAACGCCATTTTCAAGTCTGCCTCGCTCGAACGCAGAGCGCGCGCGAGAAAACTGGCGCTGCCGGAGCCACCGGGGCCGCGGCGATTGCGGCGCATATGCGGCCGAACCTTGTCCAAGAGCGCCATTCCCTCCGGCAACGACACCGGAGCGCCTTGCTGCTTTTTCTGAGCGGGAGAGGGAGCGGGCGCAGGGGTCGCGGCCGCTTCAGAATCGGGAGCGGACTCATCCTTCCGCTCGGTCGCCTCGACAGGCTCCGCCGTACGACCACCGGACTCGGGTTTCGGTTCTCTCTGGGGCGGCTTCGGGGCCTCCTCGACGATCACTCGCTGCGCTTTCACGGGACGGAACACGGGGCGCGGTTTCTCCTTGGTATTGATCCACAGTTCGCCGCGGCGGTTGATATTGAGCCAGTAGAGATCGCCGTCGTATTCGAGGTATTCGACCTTTGAATCCTCATCGGTCGGCATCACAAAACCGCACTCTTCGAGCGCGCCCTTCATGTCTTCCTCGGCCTGCTCCCATTTCTTCGCGAGATAATCGACCCCCACCGACATGCCTGGACCACGCTGGTTGCGTCGCATGTGAGGCTTGATGGCCTCGAAGAACGTCGGCAACTCATCCTCTTCCGCGGCGGTGAGCTTATCCCAATCGTCTTTGTCGTCGTCTGCGGACTCCGGATCGTCATCGCGAGAGGTATCGACTAGCTTGCGGAAGCCATCATCGGGAGCGGCTTTCTCCTCGATGAAACTTGGGGCTCGCTCCTCGGTGCCACCCGGCCCGTTCGTGGCGGCGGCCTTGAACTTGGCTTCGAACTCGACGCGAAGCTTGTCGGCTTCGGCCTTGGCCGCGGCCGCGGCGGCATCCTGCAACGTCCAATCCCGCTGGGTGAAGCGGCGGACGAGCCCGGTAAACGCCAGGAAGTTATCCGGCGGCGTCTGGAAATGAACAATCTCCCACTCATCGCGGCCGAGATCGTTCAGAAATTTTTCCAGCAACGCAGGCGTGGCGAATCCGCCTTTGCCGCTGGTGATGACCTTGTATTCCCAAAGTGACATAAAGAAAGTTTCCGCGACGTGCGCGGAGTCCCACCCATTCCAAAACGCACGCCCGATGCCGAGCCTAAACCGCGGCAACCGTAAACCACGTGTCGTCTTAGGTTTTTGATTCACCCGTGGTTTGGACCCGGATCAGCGACGTTTCCGAGAGCTGCTCTCCTCTAAACACCTGCTCCCGACTGGCCTGGGCCACGGCATTTTGCCCGCTTATCGCGTTTCCAGCTCCCGGCGCGCGACAAACGACGAATTATCCGGAAAGCGTCCCTTGCTCCCCTTCCTAACCGGTCCACGGTACAAAGCTCATGCGCTCCGCCCTTAC
>JBBQEG010000122.1:0-13192 GCA_038320495.1 Opitutales bacterium
GGCGGAGAAAACGTTACCATGAAATCATTTTTGCAGGGTAAGAAAATGCTCGAGGTCGAATCGCTGAAGCCGCCTGCGGCTGGGGCTACGCTGGCAGCGCAAGTAGGTAAGCTGCGGTCTGCATCCGTCTGCACTCCGGACGCGGCGAGTGCTCAGGTTGAGGTTGTGAAGGAAGGCGACAAGGTCGTCCGCTTGATTGTTCACTGCGTTTGCGGTGAACGAGTGGAGATTGAGTGCCTGTATTCCGCCGGCCGCTAAGGCTCGGGCGGTCGTCGACGCCTCAAAGGCCAACCAACCGGGAATCGCCCCCGGTGAGGCCGGCAATTCCTGCCGGAGGGGGCGCCGGTTCGCCGATCGAGTGAGGTGGAAGGATTTGCCCTGCGGAATTAATAGAATTTTAGTTCGCTGATTTAAAGCACCTTAAGATTGGTTGTGATTTCTGGGCACAGCGTTGGCTTAAGCCAAAGTGCCCATGAATATCGGACTCTACCAGAGTGCTTCAGCTCTTTCGGCCCTCGAGCGATGGCAGGATTCCGTGGCTCAGAATATCACCTCGAGCCAGACGACGGGCTATCGCAAGCGCACGATCAATTTCTCCACGAAGCAGGCGGGCGAGCTCCGGGCCGATCCTCGCTCGCGCGGGCAATCGGAGCCGTCGATGGCGATGCAGTTTCCCAGTGTAAACTCGGGAATCAATTTTGTCACGGGGGAGATGCATCCCACCCGGCGCGAGTTGGATGTAGCCATTCAGCGCGATGGCTTTTTTGAGATGCAGATGAAGGATGGCACCAAGGCCTACTCCCGGAGCGGTGAGTTTCGGGTGCGTCCGGATCGCACGTTGGTGACCGGCGGAGATCACGAAGTGCTGAGTGAGGGTGGGGCGCCGATCACGCTGATCCCGGGTGGCGGCCCGGTGACCATCAATCGGGACGGCTCGATCTTTCAGGGCGACACGGCGCTGGGAAAACTCTCGATCCGGAAATTCGCCAACCCGGCGGAACTGACCCCGATCAAGGACGGCTTCTTCGTTCCCGCCGCCGGCGCGGAACCGCTCGCCGTCGCGGAGCCTGAATTGATGCAGGGGTATTTGGAGGGTAGTAACGTTACCGCGCTGCGGGAGATGGTGGACTTGGTCCTCATCTCGCGCGCTTACGAGGCAAACCAAAAGATCATCTCAACGGTGGACCAGCAGATGCAAAAGACGCTGGAAGCCCTCGGTTGATCGCGAACACCCCGGTCTTTGAATCTCATGACTTTAGCGGAAAGACAGCCGCAATCACGACAGCATGGCCGCGCGCGCTTTGGAGGCGCGCCGGCTCCTGTCGTCGTGGCGTCCGGTCACCAGTCTCCTCGTTCCATCCGTAACTCTTACTCTCTGCGATGAATCTTTCCCTGTATTCCGCTGCCACCGGCATGGAGGCACAGCAACTCAACCTGAACACCATTGCGAACAACCTCGCGAATGTGAACACGCCTGGGTTCAAGCGCAGCAAGATCGAGTTTCAGGATTTGTTATATCAATCGCCGCGCGCTTCGGGCGCCGAATCCGGCGGCGGCAATCTCGTGCCCACAGGCATGGAAGTGGGCAACGGTTCCCGCGTCGCCGCGACGTCAAAGGTCTTTACGCAAGGCCAGCTGACAAACACGGGAGAGAAGCTTGATATCGCGATTCAGGGCGACGGATTTTTCGAGGTTCAGCGTCCCGACGGAACCACCGGTTACACCCGCGCGGCTTCGTTCAAACTCAGCGCCCAAGGTCAGGTGGTCACCGTTGACGGACTCCCGGTGCTCAGCGGCTTTCAACCGATTCCCCCAGGCTCGAGCGCCGTTTCGATTTCAGAAGATGGACAGGTGACGGTGCAGGGACCGAACGGCAAGCAGACGTTTGCCCTCACCCTGGCGCGTTTCGCCAATCCGGCCGGTCTGCGCAGTCTTGGCGGCAATCTCTACGAGGAAACCGCCGCCAGCGGAACGCCGGAAGTGGGGCAGCCCGGACAGCAGGGTTTTGGACGCACGGTCCAAGGCTATATTGAAGCGTCGAACGTGAACATCGTCGAAGAGATGGTGAACCTCATCGTCGCCCAGCGCGCCTACGAGATCAATTCCAAGTCCATCCAGACGTCGGACGAGATGCTCCAGAATATCGCCAACATGAAACGCTGATCCTGATGACCCGATTCACACCCATTTTTCTCGGACTCTTCGCGCTCACCATCGTGGCTCCGGGCCCCCGAGCTCGCGCCGAGCTCGGCGGAGTGCCGGTCGCCACCTATGCGACGCCTTTCACCCGGGATGACCTGCTGGCGCAGCTCGGCCAAAAGATCACGACGCATTTCAATTTGGAGGGCGAACTGCAACTCGAGCTGATCCGCGTCTGGGTGCCGCCCGCTCGCGTCGCGGGAAGTTGGGAAGTCGCCGTCCTGGAGTTTCCCACGCTTGTATCCGCTTCGATGTTACTTCGCTGTCGCGTGCTGGCCGATGCGGTCCCGGTGGCGGAGACGACGTTTGTGGTTCGCGCCCAGCTTTGGCGTGATGCCTGGGCCGCGCGTCAGCCGCTGGCCGTCGGGACGACGTTCGATCCTTCGGCGCTCGAAGTCCGGCGGGTCGATCTGCTCCGCGAACGCGACGTACTGCCGGCCGCGGTCGGAGATCGCTCCCATATTTTTGCGCGGGCGCTTCCCCCCGGCCGATTGCTCACCTGGCGGGATATCACTCGCCGCCCGCTGGTCAGGAAAGGCGATCTCGTCGAGGTCACCGCCATCGACGGCAGCCTGGCCGTGACCATGAAAGCCATGGCCATGGAGAACGGCGCCCAGGGTGACACCGTCACGGTCCGGAATCCGGAATCACGCCGCGATTTTTCGGCTCTGGTCGTTGAGGAAAACCGCGTCCAAGTGCGCTTCTAACATGTCAACGCTCACCCCTTTTCGTACTCCTCCCACTCCGCCGGAGCGCAAGACGCCGGATCGCACGGCGTGGCATGCCGCTTGGATGCTCGGCGTCTTTCTCGCGGTGACGTTGGCCATCATTCTGCTCGCCTCGAAAACGCGCGCCGAATCGCTCTGGCCCGCCAGCGGCCAGCCGATGCGGAGCATGTTTGCCGATCGCAAGGCCGCCGCGAAGGGCGACATCATCACAATCGTGGTGGCGGAGTCCGCCGTCGCGCAGAGTTCACAGTCCAAAAGCGCCAGCCGCGAGTCGTCGGTCCAGGATGCAATCACGCGGTTCATCTATCCCGGACTCGGCACGCACAAAGGGCAGCTGCCGGGGGTGGGCGGCGGCGGAACTTCGTCGTATTCAGGAGGTGGAGACGTGAGCAACTCGCAAAGTCTCTCGGCCCGCGCGGCGGTGACCGTCATCGACGTGCTCCCCAATGGGAACCTCGTGCTCGAGGGCGTGCGGGTGGTGACCTTTTCAGGCGAAACCCAGTATTTTGTACTCCGCGGCATCGTGCGAACCGACGACATCGCCCGGGACAACAGCGTTATTTCCACCAACATCGCAGAAGCGCGGGTTGAGTTCTATGCCGAAGGCTCGCTCACCGAGGCGCAGAAGCGCGGATGGCTGGCCAAGGTCTACGAGAAGGTTCGCCCCCTCTGAACGAGCCGGATCGCCTCCGCTATTTCAGGATTTTCCCGAACATGACGTTCCTCCCCTCCCTTTCCGCTCGCTCCGCGTCGAGGCCCGCCCGTTCCGCCCGCCGGTGTTTCGATGTATCCACCATTCGGATGCTAGGGGTCGTCGCGGCGATTTTGTGCCTTGCGCCGGGCCTGTCGGCTTCGCGCTTGAAGGATCTTACGATTGTGGAGGGTGGCCGCGATAATCAGCTGGTTGGCTACGGTCTGGTGGTCGGTCTCGCCGGTGACGGCGATAGCAATGCTGTCGCGACCTTGCGCAGCGTGGCCAACATGCTGCAGCGGTACGGACTGACGATCAACGCGGCAGACATCAAAGCGAAGAACACGGCCGCCGTCATGCTCACGGCGGAGATTGGCGCCTTTCTCAAGCCGGGTGCCCGTATCGATGTGAACGTGGCGTCGATGGGTGATGCGAAGAGTCTCCAGGGCGGCGTACTGCTTCAGACGCCCATGATGGGAGCCGATGGACGGGTCTATGCCGTGGCGCAGGGCCCGGTCGCGATTGGCGGGTTTCTCGGCGGCGCCGGTGGAGCAGGGGGAGCCACCGTGCAGAAGAATCATCCGACGGTGGGAAGTATTTCCAGCGGCGGGATTGTAGAGCGGGAAGTGCCCGCGATCTTCGTGCGGGAAAACGTAGTGCGACTGCTGTTACACAATCCTGATTTCACGTCCGCGGCGCGCATGGCTGAGGCCATCAACACCAAATGGGCCTCGGCCGCCCAGCCGGTTGATGCGGCCACCATCGCGGTTTCGATGCCGGAGTCGTACCTCGGTCGCGATGTGGCCTTTCTAGCGGACCTCGGTCAGATCGAGGCCATTCCTGATACGCTCGCCCGCATCGTCATCAACGAGCGCACGGGCACCATCGTCGCCACGTCGACAGTGCGGCTCTCGCAAGTTGCGATCGCGCATGGCTCGCTCACCATCACGGTGACTTCAAACGTCGGCATCAGTCAGCCGAACGCTTTCAACAATTCCGGCCAGACCGCGGCGGTCCAGGCCACCCAGACCAATGTCGACGAGTCGCGGGGCGGCTTTCAGGTCGTCAATGAACCGCCCACGATCGAGCGTCTCGCGGCCGCCCTGAATGCGCTCGGCGTCTCGACTCGCGAGATGATGGCAATCTTCCAGACTCTGAAACGCTCGGGCGCCCTTCAGGCCGAGCTCGTAATCAACTAATGAATACGTCCGCCATTTCCTCCGTAGCTCCGATGCCATTCCCGGGTTTCGAGCGCACCCCGGCCGCTCCTTCGGCGCGGTCAACCGGCGGCGCTTTCAATGCGGCCTCGCTGCGCAACGCCTCGCCGGCCGAACAGAGCCGCGCCGTTGCCGCCCAGTTTGAAGCCATTCTCGTTCGCCAGCTGCTCGGTAAAACCATGACTTCGATGCTGGGTGGCGAGGGCGATGTCTCCGGCAGCGTCTACGGTGATATGATGGCCGACACGCTTTCTCAGCAGCTGACCGCGGGTCCTGGTCTGGGCCTGGGCCGCTTTCTCGAACAACAACTCACTCCGTCGGTGGCGCTGGCCGCTGACAAGACCCCTTCAACCCCATCCACCCCATGACTATTCATTGGGAATTTATTGCGGAACGCCTGCGCGACGAACTGGCGGCCTATGGCGGTCTCCTGCGCCTTTTTGAGGATCAGCAAACCGCCCTCTTTAATCGCAACGCCGACACCGTTCTCTACCTCGCCGGTGAGATCGAAACGCACGCCCGTTCTCTGGCGGAGTCGCGGACGCATCGCGAAGTGGCCGTGGCCGATTTCGCCGAGTCGCAAGGCTTGCCCACGACCACGTCCCTCCGGGCCATGATCCCGCTGATCGAAGCGGATGCGCGTCCGCTGATGGACGCGTTGATCAAGGAAGTTAATCTCCTCTTGCACCGGGTTCGCCGCACCAGTCGGCACAATCACACTTTGCTTTCGCGGGCGGTTGAATCGCATCAGGAAACGATCCAGCAACTCCGTCCGCACGCGTTCATGAAAACGTATTCGCCGGCCGGAGTCATCTCCGTCTCGGCCTCTTCTCCCGCGCCGACGCTCTGCGCCGCCGGTTGAGCCTCTGCTCGCCGCTTCATTTTAAAGGACCCACTCCATGTCCGGACTCTATTCCAGCATCAACGCTTCGGTAAAGGCGATGACCGCCCATAGCCGCGCGATCGAGATTGCCGGGAAGAACCTCGCAAACGTGAACAATCCGACCTACGCGCGCCAACGCGTGATTTACGGCGATCGCGGCACCGTGGTGACGCCGACGGGTGCGGAGAGTCTGGGGCTCGAGGCCCTCGCAGTGCAGCAACTTCGGGAATCCCTGCTCGATCGCCAGGTCATGCGCGAGATTGGACTGAAATCCTCGTTCGAAGCGGAGCAACGCGGCTATCAACGCGCGCAGGCGGGGCTGGGGCAGGGGATCGACCGTGCAGCCGGGGCCGCTCAAGCCAGCGGTCTCGGGGATAGTGGTCTGGCCGGCGCGATCGATGGTTTTTTCAACGCTTTCCACGGTTTGGCGGCCCGGCCGACCGACGATGGTGAGCGCCAGACGTTGCTCCAGAAAGCGGGGATTCTCACCGATCGCTTCCGTCTCGCCGATACTCGTCTCGCTCAAACCCAGACCGACCTCGATGCCGAGGTGAATAACGATGTCGCCGAGGTCAACCGGCTTCTCACCACGATCGCCGAGCTCAACGGCCAAATCGGTCGGTTTGAAACCAACGCACCCGGCACAGCCATCGATCTGCGCGACCAACGGCAGGCGCGGCTCGAAGAACTCGCCGCCAAGATTCCTGTTGAAGTGAGAGACACCGCGAGCGGTCAGGTACAAATCGTGGCAAAGGATGGCGGCGGCGCGGATATCCTGCTGGTCGATCGCACTTCCGTGCCCGGCCCGGTGGCTTTTAATGGCACTCAGATTACGGGAGGCTCGCCGTCGACGGCCATTGCGCTCAGTTCGGGTTCAATCAAGGGGGCGTTGACGGCCCGTGACGGCGCTATCCAGACGCTGCGCGATGATCTTGATAAACTCGCCCAGCAATTTGTCACGTCGGTGAACGCCGCGTACAATCCCACCGGAACGACGGGTGACTTTTTCAATGCCGGCGGAGTGACTGCCGGCACCATCGGCGTGGTCAGCACGATCACGGCCGCAACCTTGAAGACCAGTGACGGTGGTCCGGCGGGTGATAACTCGGTCGCGCTCGCGGTCGCGCAACTCGCGACGACCGCGTTCTCGGTGGCGGGCGGCGATCAGATCGACGGTTCGTTTTCCGGCTTCTTCAGTAAGACCGTCAGCAAGCTCGGACAGGCACTCGCCGGGGCGAATTCGCGGGTGGACGATCAGTCCAATATCGAACGCCTGATCCGTTCGCAGCGTGATAGCGTCAGCGGCGTGTCGCTCGACGAGGAAGTCGCCGACCTCATGAAATTCCAGCGCGCGTTCCAAGCTTCTTCCCGGGTCTTCAATGTCCTCGACGACTTGCTGGATCTCGTCGTGAACCGCCTCGGCAACTGATCCCGACTGCAGCTTCGCACGTTTTAACTTTCACCGGCCATGCGCATCACCACCAACACGCTCTCGCAAAATATCGTGCGTCAGATCCAGCAGCTTGGCACGCAACAGGCGAAGTTGCAGACCCAGGTTGCGACGGGACAGCGCATCTTCCAGCCCGAGGATAACCCCACCGCGGTCGGCCGGGTCCTTGGGCTCGAAAGCGAGCAGCGCCGCCTTTCCCAGTTTGCCAACAATGCCGGCCGTGCGCTCGAGGTCAGTCAGGCGACCTTCGCCGGCCTCCAGCAGATCAAGAAAGTCTCGGATCGTGCGACCGAGATCGGCACCCTGGGAACCGGCGCCATCGGCATCGATGCCTCCCGCGCGTATGCGTCGGAAGTCGATCAACTGGTCGAGCACACCTTGCAGCTGGCGAACACCCGGTTTCGTAATGACTACCTGTTTGCCGGCACCGCGGTCGATGCGTCCCCCTTCACGGTGACCCGGGACGCCTCGGGCAAAGTTACGGCGGCGGCCTATGCGGGCAACTCCGACCGCTCGGCCATTCAACTCTCCGAGAACTCGACCATCATGCCTGGCTCGACGGGCGACACGAATCTCGGTCTGCGCGACTTCATCAATCAGCTCGTGGCCTTGCGGGACGCCCTCTCGACGGGCACTTCCCCGGGGGTGGTCGCAGCCCAGACGAGCTTGATTGCCAGCGAAGATCGGCTGGTTTCAAGCCTTGCGGAACACGGTGGGGTGCAGATTCGAATCGAGGCTAACCGGGCGCAGCAGCTCCAGCGCGGCGATAATCTCGAAACCCTGATCTCGGGCGAAACGGACGCCGACATGCCGTCCACGATTGTCCGCCTCAATCAGAGTCAGACGGCGTATCAGGCCGCTTTGCAGTCCGCCGCCAACATCATGCGGATCTCTCTCCTCGATTATATCCAGTAACCCTTCGCGATTCTTCAGCTATCATGAAAGTATTCCCTGAACTGTATCCGACCGACCTCGACATCCCTCCGTCCAACCAGCTGGAGCTGCCGCAAGGTCTCATCGGCTTCACCAACTACAAGCGAGCCGAGTTGCTTTACATGCCGGACAACCTGCCGTTTCTCTGGATGAAGCTGCACGGACCGACGGATGATGTGCATTTCATTGTCATCGAGCCGGGCGGCATTATCCCGGGGTATGAACCGGAAATTTTCGATCTCGACGCTGAAGCACTTGATCTGCGCGATTCCGGCGAAGCCATGATCCTCAATATCGTCACCCTCAAAAATCAGAACCCGGTCGAGGCGACGGTAAACCTCATCGGGCCGCTGGTGGTGAACCGTCGCACCCGGATCGGGCGTCAGTTGGTGATCGCCAACTACTCGCGCTACGGCGCCAAGCACGCGTTAATAGAAAACCCGCAGGCGCCTGCGCTCGCCCGCACAGCCTGAGCCTTACCATGCTAGTTCTTTCCCGCCGGGTCAACGAGTCGATCATCATTGGCGACTCCATTGAAATCCGCATCACCCGCATTGAAGGCGACGTGGTGAAAATTGGTATTCAAGCACCGCGTGACATCGCCATCTTCCGCAAGGAAGTCCTCGCCGATATCGTCGCGAGCAATGAAGCCGCCGCCGTGCGCAATCCCAAGCCAGGTGCGCTTCCCATCCTCCCTCCGAAGTCCGGCGCTGCTGCCCCCAAGCAGGCCTCGACTCCTGCTTCCTGAACCGTCCGTTTCTCCACTTTTATTCCCTTCTCGTCATGAGCGTTATCAACACCAATATTCAAGCCATCGCTGGCGCCCGTAACCTGAACCACAGTCAGGAAATGCTCGGACGCTCGCTCGCCCGTCTTTCGTCCGGCTCCAAGATCGTCAATCCGTCCGATGATGCCGCCGGTCTCGCCGTTTCTGAAAAGCTCGACGCGCAGGGCCGCCGGGTCAAAGCCGCCACGACCAATGTTCAGAACGCCGTCTCCTATGTGCAGACCGCGGATGGTTTCATGGGCGGGATGACCAAGATTCTTTCACGGCTGAGTGAGCTCGCGATCCTCTCGAAGGATGTGACGAAGAACCCCACCGACGTTGAGCTCTATCAACAGGAATTTTCCGCGCTGCAGGATCAGCTTCGTGCGACCATCGGTGGAACCACCGCCCAAGTCGGCGGCACCGTTGATGTCGGTACGCCACTGGGAGCATTCAACAGCATTGTTCTGTTCGGACCCAATGCCGCCGGGCTGACCGTGACCATCGGTCAGGCCGTTGGCCAGGATATGAACATCGCGGAGACGGATCTGCGCAGTGGTGGCATGCTCGAGATCATCAAGCAGGACGCGACGGGAGCCTATACGCTCGCAGCTGACGACGCGGATGCGATCGAGAAGATCACCGACGCGATTCAGCATGTCGCGCAGGAACGCGCCTCGCTCGGCGCTTCGCAGTCCCGGCTTGAACTCGCGTCGACCACGTTGAACGTCGAGTTCGAGAATCTTTCCTCCGCGATCTCGCGGATCCGCGATGTGAACGTCGCGGAAGAATCCACCCAGTTCGCGAAGTACAACATTCTCGTGCAATCGGGTACCGCTATGCTGGCGCAGGCCAATCAGACACCGAATAGCGTTTTGAAACTGCTCCAAGGTTAACCCGTACGTCACTCCGGCATCCGCGCCGGGATGAATTCGATTGGCGCGCAAGGCACGACAACGTAACAGAGGGTGATCGTGCTGGCAGGTGATGCGAACGAAAACGGGGACGTGAAAATCGTGCTGTACGCGGCCCGTTACGCGGCCGCGTTCAAGGCGCTCAACGAAGCGTGGATCACGCGCAACTTCCGATTGGAAGCGGCGGATCTCAAGGTGCTCGATGCCCCTGACTCGACCCTGATCGCCCCAGGCGGTCACATCGTGGTGGCGCTTTCGGGGGACGAGGTAGTCGGCGTCTGCGCGCTTCAGAAAGCAGGAGGTGACACCTTCGAGTTGGTGAAGATGGCGGTGACGCCCGGGATGCAGGGAAGAGGCGTCGGACGGCGACTCGGTGAGGCCGCGATTGCGTGGGCGAGAGCGCGTGGTGCGAGACGCATCTACCTCGAGAGTAACTCCAAGCTGGACGCTGCGCTGGCCCTTTATCGCAAGCTCGGCTTTGAGCCGTTTGCGGGCCCACCTTCCCCGTACGAACGCGTCGACATCCACATGCAGCTCTGGCTGCGGTGATTCCAAGCACCAAGGGAAAGGACGGGCGCCTGAAAGCGAGGCCGTGGAACAAACGGGATTTTTTCCCCGCACCTTTCGCTCGGGCTTGCGCGTCCGGCATGCGTCTGACTTCGTTCCGGTCAGCTCTCCCCCGATGCCGCCCTCTCTGCATTTAATCCCGCTTCTGTTCGTCAGTGCGTTGGCGCTGACGTCGAATGGTTTGGGGAAAACGCACCGGATCACCGTCGAAGCGGCGAACGTGGACCGAGCCGCCCAGGTGGTGGAGTTCAAGGTCCCGGTGAACGCGATGGAGTTCGGCCGCGTGCAGGACGAAGCCGGCCGCACGCTGCCGCTGCAAATTTCATCGGATCGCACCGCCCGTTTTATCGTTCCGGCGCAATCAGCGGGCGAAGTGCTGACTTTTACCCTCGTTGCGGGCGGAGAGGTTGGAGGCCATGGAAACCAGGGCGTCGAGGTCGTCCGCCATGCCGGCCACCTTCAGCTGCACGTTGCCGGGAAACCTGCGTTCGCTTACCAGATGGACAAGGAGGCGCTGCCCCGAGCGGACATCAAACCGGAATACAAGCGCGCAGGATACTTGCACCCGATTTACACGCCGGCAGGGACGATCGTGAGCGATGACTATCCGGTGCAACATGTGCACCATCACGGGATCTGGTCACCGTGGACGACGACCACGTTCCAAGGCCGCAAGCCCGACTTCTGGAATATGGGTAAGAAGACCGGCACCGTTGAAGCGGTGGCCGTAGATTGGACCTGGAGCGGCCCGGTGCATGGCGGATTCGTGGCGCGGCATCAGTTTGTGGATCTGTTGGCGCCGAAGCCCGTGATAGTCCTGCATGAGACGTGGGAAGTTACAGGCTATAAGGTAGACGTCGCAGCGGGCGGGACGCCCGTGCAGGTCTTCGATCTTCTGCTCACGCAAGTTTGCGCCACGAACGATCCCCTGGTCCTGCCGAAATACCACTATGGTGGTCTCGGATTCCGTGGTCGCGGGGAGTGGTATGGCAAAGATAAGGCGAACTTTCTCGCCTCGAACGGCGAGACTGATCGCGTCAAAGCCAACGCCCAGCCGATGCGTTGGGTTCACCTTTCCGGTGCGGTGGAGAGGGGTACGGCGGGCCTCGCGGTGCTCGGCCATCCTGATAATTTTCGCGCGCCGCAGCCGGTCCGCGTGCATCCCAACGAGCCCTACGTTTCGTTCACCCCTTCGGAAGGAGGAGAGTGGCAGATCGAGCCAGGCAAACCGTATGTCGCCCGGTACCGTTTCGTTGCGGCCGACGGTGTGCCCAACCGTGACGCGCTGGATGCCCTTTGGAATGGATACGCCGTGCCAGCCGTCGTAAGATTTGAGACGCTTCCCTAACTCCAGGCAATTTTTTTTATTCCACTGAATCCCCACAATCCCGCTGCCATTTGAAAACGACAACTTCGGCTCCAACCGCTTCTTCCATTGCCTCTGGCAAGGCTGCAGCAGACGACTCGCAACTTCTCCGGTCCATCGCAGACCAGCCCCTCTCGAAGAGATTGCCCGTATATTTGCGGCTTTCCGGTCCGGGTTGGCTCCAGAGTGCGATTACATTGGGCGGTGGCTCGCTGGCCGGCAGTCTTTATCTCGGTGTCATCGGTGGCTTCGGCCTGCTCTGGCTGCAGCCGGTAGCCATGATGATGGGCATCGTGATGCTCTGCGCGATCGGCTACGTGACGATGGTCACGGGAAAAACTCCGCTCGAATCGATTAACCAGTATGTGAATCCTGTTCTGGGTTTCGGGTGGGCGATCGCCTCGTTGCTCGCGAGTATGGTTTGGGCGATGCCGCAATACTCGCTCTCGATCGGAGTACTGCAGCAGAATTTGCTGCCGGGCTTGCTCGGCGCCGATGGTACGTTGGGTAGTTTTTGGGGAAAACTCGTTCCCACCATTCTCATTCTGATCTTCTCGACCTATATAACGTGGAATTACGGCAAAGGTGGTCGCGGGGTGAAGGTCTATGAAACCACCCTCAAGGTGATGGTCGGTTTGATCGTGTTGTGTTTCACCGGCGTGGTGTGGCGGGTGGCCACGTCTGCCGGCGGACTTAATTGGGGCGCGGTCATGAGCGG
The DNA here is from genome assembly GCA_038320495.1 of Opitutales bacterium. Lineage (GTDB taxonomy): Bacteria > Verrucomicrobiota > Verrucomicrobiia > Opitutales > Opitutaceae > ER46. The sequence continues at coordinate 12,433 of JBBQEG010000122.1, forward strand.
ATTTATCCCTGACCTCTCCATCCTCACACAACCGGCCGAAGGGTTTCGGTCGATGATCGCGATCACGGCGTCGGAGCATCATTCCTATTGGTCCAACTTCCTCGTTAACAAACAGCGCGATATCATCGTCACGGCGGCGGCGACTGCCGTGGGTATCAATATGACGTTCCTGTTTCCCTATTCGATTTTGCGGCGCGGGTGGGGCAAGGAATTCAGCGGCCTGCTGCGTTTCGATTTGGGCACGGGAATGCTGATTCCGTTTACTGTTGCGACCAGCTTCGTCGTGATCGCGGCGGCGAGTCAGTTCCATACCGTGGCGCAGCCTGGCATCCTGAGTCAGTTGGATGCGGCGAGCGTGGTGGCGAAAGCGACGCCTGGCCAGCTCCGGGAATATAATGGTTTGCTGAAAGGCTTGGAGATGGAGCGGGCAGCGACGGGTGCGGTTGCGACGATCTCGCCGGCTGATCAGCGCCTGGCGGCTACGCTGGTGAACCGCGATGCCTATGACTTGGCGTCCGCGCTGGAGCCACTGACCGGTCCCTTGTTCGGCCGCATTATTTTCGGCTTCGGCGTCCTGGGCATGACGCTTTCCACGATTACGCTGTTGATGCTGATCTCGGGACAAGTGGTGTGTGCACTCTTCAAACAAGAGCAAACGGGGTGGACCTTCCGGATTGGCAGTCTCGCTGCGGTGACGGGAGCGCTCGGGCCGTTCATCTGGGGCCAGGCCTCGTTTTATCTCGCGGTGCCGACCTCGATC
>JBBQEG010000123.1:0-13169 GCA_038320495.1 Opitutales bacterium
TCTTCTCCGACAGCATGATTATACGGCGGTGATCACCGATTATCGCATGCCGTGGATGGACGGACTCACCCTGGTACGGAAGATTCGAGAAAGGGACCTTCAGATGCCGATCGTGATGCGCACGGCCATGGAGGATTTGGAAAATGCGGCGCGGGCGGCGGGGGTCGATTACGTGCTCCCCTGGTTCCGATGGCGGGAACTGGGCGACGTCGTCAAAGAGCTCTTACACTGCAACACGCCTGGAGAGCGGAAACCGCACCCGTGACAATTCCTCGCACGAGACCTATATTGATCGTCGATGATGATCCCGACGCTGTCGCGCTCACCCAACACGCCCTCGCGAAGGCCGGCATCAAGACCCAGATCGACGTCATGGAGAACGGCGATCACGCCATCAATTACCTGAAAGACAAGTTGGCGCAGGGTGACCACACATTGCCGCTACTCCTCTTCCTCGACTTGAAAATGCCTGGGACGGACGGGTTTCAAGTCCTCGATTGGATCCGCAGTCAGCCACGCCTGCGGCGGCTGCTCACCGTGGTGCTCAGCTCCTCGACGAACGCGCGCGACGTCGACAAAGCCTATGCCTTGGGCGCGAAAACCTATTTCGGCAAATACCCAATCGCCTCGGACGTGCGGACCGTTTTCCAGTTGGCCAACGCGATGCTCACGGTGGATGAGATCGAGAAGTTCGTTCTTCCGGGCATTCGCCGGCCCAAGCCGGATTCATCAACCGCGCCCGTTCCGTCGCCTTAGCTAAGCGGTTGCGGACGAGCGAAGGGGGACCGACATCACTCCAATCGCCGTCGTTGGACACTGGGATAGTCGGCGATTCTCCCAGTCCGCTTGCCGCGAGGCACCCGATGTTTCCCCGGCGTTATCGTGGTAAGGTGAGACCGAATGAAGATTCGGGAAATCATGACGCCAAGCGTGCGATGCGTGCGGCCCGAGGACACTCTGGTAGACGCTGCCAGCCTGATGCGAGAACTGGACGTCGGCATCTTGCCGGTGTTGAAAGGCTCGGCGGTACTTGGCATGATCACGGATCGCGATATCACGATCCGGGCCGTCGCTGCCGCGCGGCCCCCTGCGGATACGCAAGTGCGTGAAGTGATGACGCCGGGCGTTTTCTTCGTTCACGACGACCAAGACGTCGAAGAAGCGCTGGAGGTTCTCAAGGAGCATCAGATCCGCCGCGTGCCGGTCGTGTCGCGTGATCACCGGCTTGTTGGCATTCTCTCGCTGGGCGACATCGCGGTCGACGCCAGCACCGCTCAATCCGGTGAAGTATTGAAACACGTCTCACGACCGGCGGAGCCCGTGCGCTGAACAATTTGACCGTCACCACGTTCTCTCATCATCGGACAGCCGTATCCAATTTATCATTATGCACCACCCTCCACCGATGACGCGAAAAGGCCGACGGCAACAGGCTGAACACCATCGTACTCGAACTGCCGCCTTTCGCCCGCACCGCAAACCGCGCCCGCATCGTTGAGGAAGCGACGCGCGTGTGTCCGCCCCAAACGGTTCGCACGCCAGGAGATTCCCCGGGCCGGCGTACCCACAGGGAGAAATCGGCCCTGGCTCTCTTTTTCGACCTTTCGCAAACGATGGTGCTGGCTTCGCGGCCACGGGCGTAGACGGGGGGCCAAACTCAGTAGCGGGAATTTCGCCGCCCCAACGTGCACCCGGGTGCGATGATTGCGTGTCAGGCATCGGGAATCTCCCGATAGCACGTAATTAAATTTTCCGAATGCGGCCATGCACAACGCATTCCCGTTTTAGTTCCCGGATTTAGAAAAAAAAACTCGCGCGCTCCCCCCGACGTTCCGAAGAAAAAGGCGTGGAAAACACGCCGCGGCGCACTCTCCGGGAGCCAGCGAATATCCCCCGGACACCGTCGCGGGTGCGGGTACTCGGGACATATGCAATTGTCGTTGCGTTACTTCTGCCCGTCATTCTGGAAGCCAGCATCCCGCTGTTTGGCGCCCGCCACACGCGCCAACATTTTCGCGCCACATTGCCGGAATCCGTCCGCGCGGATCATCCGGCAATTTTGCCCGTCGCCGCCGCCATTCGCGCAGTTACGCAGAACCCGCTGGAACAGATCGTGATGGTAAATGATGTCGCTCACTTGCTCGTCGATTACGATCATGATGAGCGCGTATATGGCGCCGTGGAATTTCACGCGACGTTCGATGAAATGCTCACGCGACGCCGCCAAGCGGGATGGTTATATCTTCGCGATGATTGCGACGGACGCGCGATTTTTGCCGCTCATCTTCTGTCCGCCTTGGGTATCCCTTGGCGCCTCGAAGCGTCTTATTGGAAAGAACACGCATGGATCTCCGCCTTGGTCGACGGAACGTATTACGACTTGCTTGATCTCCGCCGCGATGCCCCGGAAATCAAACGGATGAGTTATAGAGCTTTCGGGCGTTTTTTTGTCCGCCCTTCCAACCGGCCCCCGGCTTTTTCGTGGCGCCGCGCCTGGGCTCAAAATACCCGGCGCGATTTGCAGCTGGGGCTTACCTTGGGTTTGCTGGCTTTGGACTCGAAACCAAACGCGATGCAGGAACGCTATGCAACAGATTGGACACGGCGCGCTCCGCACGGACGACTCTCGCCAATTGACGACCGTGCCATGACGACGAGCGTCGCCGGGTTCCCGTTGGGCGAACCACTGCATATCAGCGCGTTTGCTGCGGATACGAGCCCCCCGCCACGAATGCGCCCCGAGATGGTAGGTGTGCCCACGGCTTCGCGCACATCGGCAAACGAGTAAACCGGGAATCCTTCGCTTGAAGCGCGGCGCGCGCCGTCTTGGTTCCAGTCCCCGCGTGCGGGAACGCGTCGACGCGGCTGCCTGAGCCGGCTAGGAAACGCGCGGGACAGCCTCAACGCCATTGCGTCGGAACCGCTTGGCGGTTTCGGTCAGCTCCTCCTTGTGACTGGATTCTCCCGCACCGCCGCCATCCTCTCCGCCATCGCCTTGGGCGCCCTGTTGCCGCAGGCACATGTGTTGGCCGGAGCGATTCGATGGCTGGTCATTGCGATGTTGTTCTTGGTTTTCCTGCAAACGCGGGTCGCCCACACCGCGCTGCAAGGCCGCCACGTCGCCTTGCTGGCGGCCAATATCGGCATGGGCTTCGCCGGCTGGGGCTTCGGGACCCTTGTCGGCGGTCGCGAAATCGGCCTCGCGGCTTTCTTCTGCGGCATAACGCCCACGGCCATCGCGGCACCGGTCATTATCAGTTTCCTGCGCGGGCGCGTGGAGTTTGTCGTTGCCGCATTCCTGCTCACGAATCTCAGCATCGCCGCGCTTCTTCCGCTACTCTTGCCCGTGGTGCTCGGTCGCGCCACACCGGAAGCCTTTACTCAGGTTGCAGGCACGGTTGCCCTGGTCGTATTCATTCCCATGCTCCTCGCGTGGATTGTGCGCCGGATCCATCCGCCGGCAGTCCAGTGGCCCGCACGCGTTCGAAATCTTTCGTTCGGGATGTGGATAGGTGCGATGTTCTTGATCACCGCCAATGCCTCGCGGTTTCTCCGGGATCATGCCGAAACGCCCCACCTGATGCTGGCGCAGCTGGCTGGCGTTTCGCTGCTCATCTGTGTAGCGAACTTTGCCCTTGGCCGATGGATCGGCGGCAAGGAGTTTGCCCGTGAGGCCAGCCAGGCCTTGGGTCAGAAAAATACTGCGTTCACTATCTATCTGGCACTCGCGTACGCGAGCCCGGTGGTCGCATTGGGGCCGACCTGCTATGTGATCTGGCATAATCTCTGGAATTCGTGGCAGCTGCACGTCGCCGGCCGCACGCGCGCCAGCGAGGCGATCACTCCCCGAGTCTCTAAATAAATTGAAAAGTCGGGGCGGAGATTAGTGCGGTTCCGGCCGGGTGTAGTGTCTTCGCCTTTCTCTGCTGTACCCACGGGGCAATCCCGCCAGCGGGAGTGGGGCAATTTCCAGTCTTATTATAAGGTTGATATACCTGTTCCGCCTGCGCTGCGAAAGCGCGCCACTTTCGCACGAATTCTTGCCACGACTCAGCCCCGTTGCTGTCGGGAGTGAGTCCGCTTCGTGTGTTTAAGAACCCAAGTGTAGAAGGAGATCATGAACCAAAATAATCCAACCAACCCGTCGTCGCCGACGGAGGGAAAGCAACCGACGAGTATCTTGGAAAAGTCGACTTCCGCTGTCGCTCAAACCACGCGGGACGCCACCAACAAGGTCAAGTCCGCCGCGAGCAACACCGTGTCGCGCGCCAAGGATGAAGCCGAACGTCTCGCTCGCGAAAAGAAACAGGAGGCGGCCGAACAGATCGGCAGCTATAGCTCTGCGATTCACGACTCCGCACGGGCTTTCGAAGAAAAAGATCCTAATATAGCGTGGCTCACTCACCGGGCAGCCGACCGACTCCAAGGGATCGCCGACTATCTGCGCGACCGCGATTTTTCCGGCCTGCGTCGTGACTCCGAGGATCTCGCCCGCCGGCATCCCGTGAGCTTTTTCGGCGGCATGTTTGTCGCCGGCTTGGTCGTCGGAAATCTCGTCAAAGCTTCCCAGCGCGGGGCGATGGAACGCGAAAATCGCGGCTCCGGCTCCTCCGCCACCGATTCGGACTGGATGAATAGCCCGGAGCCGCACGGCAGCGCACCAGAACTTCCCATGAGTTCCTCACCCATGCCGTCCACCTCGGCAGGCATTTAACTCGGAAGGCACACCGCCATGAACGAAGACCCAACCGCTCAATCCAACTCTATTCCCAATTTGCTGCGCGACCTGCGCGACGAGACCACCACGTTGTTTCGGCAAGAGGTGGCGTTGGCCAAGACCGAGCTCAAAGATAATGCATCGCGAATGGGCAGTAACATCGCGAAACTCGCCGTGGGCGGTTTCGTCGCCTATGCGGGTGTCATTGTTTTATTAATCGGACTCGGTCATCTCACCGGGGTGCTGCTTGTTCGGGCCGGCCTCGATGTGGAGCTCGCCGCCTGGCTCGCTCCGACCGCCGTCGGCCTGATTGTTGCACTGATCGGATGGATGATGTTCGCCCGGGCCAAACATGCCATGGCGAATACCGACCTGAAGCCCCACCAGACGATCGAGTCCCTGCGGACCAGCAAAGAGTGGGCCCAAAGTAAACTTCATCAATCCTCATGAATCAATCCCGTCAAAGCGACACCGAGGCTCTCCGCTCCGACATCGATCAAACCCGTAATAAAATGGATGATACGATCGATGCGCTCGGAAGCCGTTTCCAACCGCGGCACATGCTCGACGAGCTGCTGGGGTTTTTCCGCCGCCACGAAGGCCAAGCCCAAGGCAAACTCAACGAAGTCCGCGAATCCATCAGTCACTCCTCCGAAGCCGCCATGCACACCGTCGTCGATACCATTAAAAAGAATCCCCTCCCTCTCCTCGTTATTGGCGCTGGCGTGGGCTGGATGATTTACTCGAGCCGTCAATCCAACGCCAGGGATTATGACTATGATAGATATAGCTACGATCCCAATGCCCATACCGACCGGCCGTTGGAGTATCCGGGCGGTCTGAGCAGTTCGGCCGGCGGATGGCGCGAGGACGCCGAATCGAAGTACGACCAAATGAAGGAAGGGGTGGCCAGCAAGCTTTCCCATGCCACGGACGAGGCCCGCCACAAAATGGAAGATCTCCGTCACGCCGCCGGGGACAAGCTCGAGTCCGCGCGACAACGCGCGAGCCAACTGGGCGATCGCGTGAAGGATCGCACCAGCGAGGCGTACTCGCGTACGCGTGACCGCGTCGTGGAGACGGCTGAACAACATCCGCTGGAACTCGGATTGGTTTGCCTCGCGGCGGGTTTGGTGGCCGGCCTTCTCATCCCGACCGCCGACGCCGTGAATCGCAGCATCGGCGACAAAGCCGATCGTCTCCGTGATCGGACCCGCGAGGCGGGGCACGAGATGCTCGAGAAGGGCAAACGCGTCGCCGATGCCGCTGTGTCCGCCGTGAAGGAAGAAGCGGAAGCTCAAGGGCTCACGCCCGATCACCTCCGCGAAAAAGTCGCCGCAGTGGCCGACAGCGGGACGGAAGCCGGCAAGCAAACCGCGCGGGAACAAGGCCTCAGCAGCTCATCGCACTCCAGTTCCGGGACGAAGCCCGAAGGCAGTTCTTCGAGTTCGCCGAACGAGCCCAACGTCGCACGGCCGGCGGTATGATCCGCCGTGACTCCGTTGGGAGATCGTAATGCCCCGCCGCCCAAAGGCTCGGGAGCCGCTCGCGAGGGCGGCTTCCGTGGTCCCCGGGATAGCGTGACTCCTCCCAGCCACGCGTCCTCCTCCCGGTTTCGCCGGTCCTCCGAATCGCCCGCGATTACTCGAGCCAATCCGCCCTCATCCTCCGCTATGAAGTCGCCCGACTCCGAGAAACCCTCCGCCGACCAACGCGACGTCGCGCATGAACAAGACCGGGGCCGGAGCGCGGAAAAGCCGACGGACGTTCCAAAAGAAGGTTGGCTCGATGTTCTCTCGCGCACCAAACGGCAATTAAGTGAAGATAACCTCAGCATCGTCGCAGCCGGCGTCGCGTTTTATGGCTTCGTCGCAGTCGTGCCCGCGATCGCTGTGATGGTGGCGATCTACGGGTTGGTCGCTAACCCGTCACAAGTCGCAGAGCACGTCACGGCGTTAACCAACGTGCTCCCCGGCGAAGTCGTGCCTCTAATCGAGGAGCAAATGGTACGGATCGCCAGTGACTCCACCACCGCCGGAATTGGAGCCATCGTTGGTGTTCTCATTGCGCTATACAGTAGTGCCAACGCGACCAAGGCGCTCATCACCGGCATGAATATAGCCTATGGAGAAACGGAAAAGCGAGGGTTCTTTGAGCTTACCGCCTTTGCCATCGGGCTGACCCTGGCGGCAATCGTGGGTGTAATTCTCGCGGTGGGTCTGGTCGCCATTCTGCCAACCATCTTGGGGCGGCTCAACCTTTCGGGCGGCGCGTCGACGCTGTTGAACATCGTCCGCTGGCCTTTGGTGGTCGGGGGATTCATGGCGGCGCTTGCCGTCGTGTACCGTTACGGTCCTTCACGCGATGACGCCAAATGGCGCTGGATCAGCCCAGGGGCCCTCGTGGCGGGAATGCTATGGTTGATCGGGTCCGCGCTCTTCTCGCTCTATGTCTCAAAGGCCGGAACCTATGGTCAGGTTTACGGCCCCTTGGGTGCCGTCGTCGTGTTCCTGATGTGGCTGTTCCTAACCGCTTTCGTGGTTTTGATTGGCGCGGAGCTCAACTCCGAGCTCGAACGGCAAACAGTCAAGGACACCACCGAGGGCAAAGCCAAGCCCATGGGCGATCGCGAGGCGCACGCCGCCGATACGGTGGGCCCTTCGCGCGAAAAACTCCCGGAGCCGGAAAAAACGTAACCACGCCGCGATCTCCTGACGCGGTTGCCAACGAAAACGGGGCGGACTTTGAGTCGTCCCGTTTTTTGCGCCATCACCTTCAAGGCATCACCCTCAAGGCCGGTGACGCCGGCGGAGCAATGTTACGCGTCCCGACTATTTCACCAACGCCTGATACACCAGAACCTTGAAGCGCTGGTTCAAATCCAGCCCACCGGTCGGCCGCAACTGGGTTAAGAAGAACGCCACCATGCGTTCCTTCGGATCCACGATATATTGCGTTTCTTCTGCGTCTCCGACGCTTTCGGCCTGGCGTTCTTTAACAGATGACCGCGCTACCGGGTTGCGCTCAATTGCGAGATCGGTCGATCACCTCACGGTTTATTGTTCCACAGCGGACCTTCCCTTCCTTCAAAAACCCGCCACAACTTCCGCTGTAACCGGTCGTCATTACCCGTATGCGCTCACGTTCGCCGCTCTTTTTGCTGATCCTTGGCCTAGGCGCCGGCGGCACGGTCCTTCTGCTCTGGCTGTGGCAGAAGAGCGACCAATCTGAACATATCCACGACCTCCCCGTTCTTTCCCGGACCCCCGCTCCGCTTCCGCCGAACCGCGCCGTTCCGTCGACGCCCCCCACCGCTGCTCCCCTCAGCTCCGCCATGCGCGGATGGCTCGACGCCCTCGCGCAAGCGATTCGCCGCGGAGAAGCGCGTGAAGGCGAAGCACTGCTCTCCTTCAAAGGCGAAGCCGCTTTGCAGCGCTTTCTCCAACGCGCCCACGAGAAGGGCCTTACCGTCCTCGCCCATTCTGGCCCACTCCGCACGGTCCGTATCCGCTCCAATGACCTGCGTTCACTACAAGGCGAACTCGCCGAACACGCTGCCGATTACGAGTCCGTCTCCGCCAACAGTCTCTTCGGCGTGCCGCAACCGCCGGCGCAGCAAGATCGGGCGGAACTCAACCAGATCCCTTTCGGCAACGAAACGCTCTCCTACCTGGGCGCGGCGGTTGACCGCACGAGCTGGGGCCGGGGCGTTACCATTGCCGTTCTCGACACCGGCGTCGGCGCTGATCCGACTTTCAGCGCCGGCCAAGTCCGCACCCTCGATCTCGGACTCGGACTCACGCCGGGCCGCGGCGCCGATGACGGACATGGCACCAGCGTCGCTGCCCTCGCGGCGGGAATGTCGGCCGACGCCGCCGGCGTGGCCCCGGCCGCAACCCTTCTCAGTATTCGCGTGACGGACACAAACGGCCTCAGCGATCTTTTCACGCTTTCGCAGGGAATTGTCGCGGCGGTGGATGCCGGCGCCCGGATCATCAACGTCAGCCTCGGCGGTTACGCGACGGGCGCGATGCTCAATGCGGCAATTGGTTACGCCACGCAACAGGGCGCCGTCATCGTCGCCGCCGCGGGCAACGACCAGGCGGCCCAGCTTACCTGGCCCGCCGCCGATCCGCGCGTCGTTTCGGTCGGCGCGATCGACCGGGCCGAACAGCAGGTCGCTTTTTCCAATGCGGGCGAACAACTCCAGTTCACCGCACCGGGCTACGGCGTCCAAACCGCCTGGCTGGATGGCCAGCGCGCCTATGTGGACGGGACCTCCGCCAGCGCCCCCTTGGTTTCCGGCGCCATCGCCGCCCTCATTTCGCAAAACCCCAATCTCACTCCCGCCCAAGCAGTCAATCTGCTCGCGCGAACCGCCAACGACGGCGGCGCTCCCGGCACCGATCCCGCCTATGGCCGCGGTATCATCAATCTCGCTACCGCCATGAACAGCGGAAACCCTGGCTATGTAGACACCGCGATCTCGAGCCATTACTACGACAGTGCGAATCAACAGATGCAGTTCGTCGTCCAGAACCGCAGCGGTCGCGCGCTCACCGGGACGTCGCTCTCCATTGCAGCGGGCACCGTTCGCACGACTCAAACCTTGCCCACGCTCGCTCCCGGTGACACCTACATTGCCAAGATTCCCGTCAATCCACTCACGCTGAACATGGCCGGCAGCATCACCTATACAACGCAGCTCACCAATCCGATCGGAGTGATCGATCAAGTCCCCGGCAACAACCAGAAATCGACCACGCTGAGCCCACCCAAACCTTGATGAGAGACGAAGTCAGCCAACTGCACCGTCCTTAATCATGAAACAAACGATCGGCGCAATCTCGATTCTGGTCCGGGACTATAATGAAGCCATCCACTATTATACCGGAACGCTTGGGTTTGATCTGATCGAAGACACGCCCCTCGGCGACAGCGGAAAACGCTGGGTTCTCGTCGCACCCGCAGGCGCCTCCGAGTGCCGTCTGCTCCTCGCACAAGCCGTGAAACCGACAGAGCAAGCCGCGGTGGGAAACCAATCCGGAGGCCGGGTTTTTCTTTTTCTCCACACGGATGACTTCTGGCGGGATTTCCATGCGTTCACCACTCGCGGCGTACACTTTATCGAGCAACCAAGGGAAGAGAATTACGGCACCGTCGCGGTCTTTATGGATTTCTATGGTAATCGCTGGGACCTGCTGGAGTTGAGGGCAGGAACGTGAGCGACACGTTTCGGATCGGCTTATATTACATCCATTCGAAGCATGAAGCCGCCTCGCCCTTTTATCGGGTCACTCCTTATCACAAGCCTGCTCTCATTCAGCGGTTGTACCGAACGAGATCCCCTCTCCACTGACCCGAAGAATGCCACGCGCGAGGTCACCGAGCATCTCCCTCAAGGCGCCTCAGCGGCCCGCGCGAAGGCTTTTCTGAGCAGCCGCGGATTTCAGTTATCCTCGCTGAACCCGGAAGCAACGGCCACCCAGCTAATCATCGGGACTTACTCCACCAAGCGCCATACGTGGCAGGTCGGTTTGATTATCATAAACGAGAAAGTTGCCGCCCGCACCGTGACAGTTCTCGATACAACCGGCGAGCCCCGGCCAAGGCCTTAAAAATCCCCTGAGCCATTTCTGACTGAAGTTCCAATAGAAGGTCGTGACCTCGATGTGACCCGCGCCCCAGGCGTCGTCGTACGCCACCGTTGTCCAAGGCCCCCACGGCTCCGGCGCATCGAAGAGTCCCATTTTTCCCGCATGGGTTTCCGCGTGCTCCGTACCCAGAATATACCGACGCAGTGCCGGGTTGTAGCTGACACTCACATTCCAGCCCACGCCGTTGGCGTCGGCGAAAACAGGCTGCTTACGCTTGAGATCCGTCGTCCAGACCGGTCGCCCGTCCGGACCGATTCCGGCAAAGAACTCGTAGCTCTGCCGATTAAGAATGGAGTCTTTCGGTACACGCGAAAGATGTACCCTTCCCGGCTGGTGCACGTCGAAGGAGTGCGCGGTGGTTTTCGTCGCCGCGCCCGGCCCCCACACGGGTTGAATATAATAGCTATAAACAAATACATCGCGAGCTCCCGCGTAGTCGCGCCCGAAGTTCAAAAGGTCGGGATCGTTAGTTCGTCCGCAAACTCAAATTTCCAGTCGGACAAGGTCCAGCTCGCTCCGTGATTCCTCGAGACCGCGATCTGCGCCGTCGCGAGGTGGGGATTCGGCTGCGGTGCAACCCACATATATAGCACGCCCGCGACACTGAGGATTCCATAGCTCTTACCTTCAAACTGGGAGTTACGCGGGAAATTCTCATGGGGTGCGGAGCGGGCGAACATTGGAAGCACGCGACTCACCCTGAAGGCCGTTCGCGAACGAGTCGAGGTCATCGCGGGACTCCCACGTCCTCCGCTCCTCTGGATCGAGCAAGCAGACGCCGCCTTCAGCTCGACCAGCACAACTCAGTCCAGCTCCAGCAGAACACAGTGCACCGCTCGCCGCGGATTTACTTGGTGCCAAGATAATAACTCAGCTGCGGCACATGGGTATAGCCCACCGTCCGGAAACTGACGGAGTGACGATAGATCGGGTCTTGCATGAGACAGATGCGACGATCCTCCGCAGGCATCGTGGTGTAATAGAGCCGCGGCGACCACCCCCGGACGCGGGCCGCGTCCACCGGAGCCACCACCGCCCAGCTGTTCGCGCAGTAAATCGGAATCCCACCAAACGAGTTCACCGGTATTCGGAGCCGGACCGGGGATCGGCTCACCTTTCGCCGTATAGAAAAGCTAATCGGGAGCGCAAGAACGAGAAGGCTCAAACCAGGTGAGCGCATGGCGACTTGGGGAGGGGCTAACGTAACGGAGCAAACGTGTACGCGGAAAACGGAGAGACGAACTTACACAAAACAAGCGGCCGCACGCGAGGGCACGACCAGGCTCTTGGTCGTGTCGCGAAACCCCATCCTCGGCAAGGATAACGTGAATGCGGAAGACGCGGCCAGCGATCTGCAGAATTTTGTTTCTTCGGGGAGCAATTGGGAGCAATCTCGGTTAACCCCATTTATGAATTCCCATTATTCGCTGCGCCGCGCTGCGTTCGCGGCGTGCTGCCTGTTTCTATTTGCCGGTCCCGCTCAGGCGGCCGCTCCCCAAAAGCCCAACGTCCTTTTCATTGCCATCGACGATCTCCGCGACTGGGTCGGTTATTTCGGCCGCAATCCCCAGGCGAAAACGCCAAATATCGATCGCCTCTCGAAAACGGGGATGTCCTTCACGCGCGCTTATTGCGCTTCGCCGTCCTGCAACCCGTCGCGTGCGGCTCTCATGTCCGGGCTGCGTCCCTCCACGAGTGGAGTCTACGAAAACAATATCGATTTTCGCCCGCACATCAGCGCCGACAAACCGCTGACGACCGCGTTTCGAAACGCGGGTTATTACGTGCACGGCGCCGGCAAAATTTATCACGAAGCGTACCGCCGACCCGCAGAGTGGGATCATTATCTCGAGAATTCCGGCGGCAATCCCAAGGTGCCCGCGGGGCAGAGCGATGGCGTGGGCGGAATCAAGTTCGCTTCGCTTGATTGCAAGGACGAGGACATCAGCGACTGGAACATCACCAACTACGGCATCGATTCCCTCGGTCGGAAACACGACAAGCCCTTCTTCCTGGCGGTCGGACTGCACAAACCACACATGCCATGGAATGTGCCGAAGAAGTACTTCGATCAATTTCCACTGGAGGGCATCAAACTGCCGCCCCATCTCGAAAACGACCTCGATGACATTCCCGCGGCCGGCCAACGCATGGCGCGGCCGGAAGGCGACCACGCCGCGATGTTACAGTCCGGTCGCTGGAAGGAAGCCGTGCAGGCGTATCTCGCGACCATCGCCTATACTGATATGAATATAGGCCGGCTGCTCGATGCCTTGGAAAAGTCCCCTCACCGCGACAACACAATTGTCGTCTTCTGGGGCGACCACGGCTGGCACCTCGGCGAGAAAAGCCACTGGCGCAAATTCGCGCTCTGGGAGGAGGCCACGCGCGCGCCGCTGATCATCGCCGCGCCCGGCGTGACGAAGCCCGGCACGTTGTGCGACCGCACGGTGGACTTCATGAGCATCTACCCCACGCTCTGCGACCTCTGCGGCATCGATATTCCGAAACACGTCGAAGGCAAAAGCATCCGCTCGTTACTGGTCGATCCGAAATCGGAGTGGAACCAGCCCGCGATGACGACCTATCTATTCAAGAACCACGCTGTCCGCAGTGAAGGCTGGCGCTTGATCCGCTACGCGAACGGCGACCAGGAACTCTACGACGAGACCAACGATCCCAACGAGTGGAAGAACCTCGCCAAGGATCCGGCTTCGAAGGGGGAAATCGAAGAACTCGCGAAATATCTGCCCTCAACCAACCATCCCGACATCGGCGGCGGCAAGGGCAAGGGC
>JBBQEG010000124.1:0-12904 GCA_038320495.1 Opitutales bacterium
CCGCGACCGGCGGCAGCCGGCGCGATAACGAGGACTCCCGCAAGCTGCTCGAGAGCATGGTCGGGAAATCCGTCGCCGACGCCGCGAGCAGCAGCGCCGTCGTGAACAATAGCAACGCGAATTTTCTCCAGCAAACAGTGATGGACACGCTGATGACCGATCGAAAGGTCCAGCGCGTGATCAGCGGTTATCGTCCTGGATCGCCCTATCCGGCGACCCAGTTCGCCGGTTCGATGCGCAGTGTCGCAGCCCTGATTGCCGGCGGCCTGCCGACCCGGGTTTACTTTGTGGCGTTGGGCGGCTTCGACACCCACAGCGGCCAAGCCAATCAGCATGTCATGCTCATGACGCAGCTCTCCGCTGGGCTTGCGGCGTTTCAGAAAGATCTCGAAGCACAACACTTGGACGACCAGGTCCTGACAATGACGTTTTCAGAGTTCGGACGGCGCCCAAGTGAAAATCAAAGTCGCGGCACGGACCACGGGACCGCTGCCCCGCTCTTCGTCATGGGCTCACGGGTCAAAGGCGGTCTGCATGGCACCGCCCCCGAACTGAAGTTGGAGCGAAACCAGGATCTGACGTTCAGCACGGACTTCCGCAGCGTGTATGCGACTGCGCTCGAACAGTGGCTGGCCTGCCCATCGGAAACAATTCTCGGCGAACGCTTCCCATCGCTGGAAATTTTCAGAAACCAGGCTTAGAGTACAGCGCTTGGCCGCGGGGGAAGTATACTTTCCGCCTCGCTGAGCACCAGAGCCCGTTGTAGGTAACGACGGACATTACGCCAACAGAGTCTGGCCGCTCCTGGGTGTGCTGGGAGCGGCCTTTTGTCGGAGTCGTGGCAGGTGAAACTGGACGCCAACTAAACCTTCCAGCCTTCGCGGGCGGCGATATCGATATAACGGTTCAGCCCGCGATCATTGGTAATCCGCCCCGCTTTCGCGTCCCACTCGATTCGTTTGCCGGTGCGAACCGCCAGCACGCCGAGCAGCACCATTTCCGAAAGCGGAACCGAATACTCGAAATTGGAACCCGGCGTCGGGCCCACCTTCGCCACCGCGTTGAGCCACTCCTTGACCGGCCCGCCCACGACCCGTGGGATGCTCGCCGGAGGCCGGTTTTTCTTGAACTCTTCCATGATCGCTGAGCCGAGCAGGCGCGGGCTGTCGGGCCGCCCGATCGGCGCAAACAAGGTGTTCTGCGACCCAGTCATAAACATGCCGCGTTCCGGCAAGCCGGGCTTCTTCGGATCATCTTCCCAGTTCCGCGGCGCCGGCGGTTTCATTTCGGCGCCTTCATACCATTTCAACATCACCGGTGGGCGCTTCCCGCGCGCCGCAAACTGGTACGTCACTTCCGCCGTGCGCGGCGAAATTTCCGAACTCACTTCGCTGACCTTGGCTTCCACCGACGTCGGCGAACCCAAATCCAACGCGTAGAATGGCCCATCCAAGGTGTGACACGCCCAGTCGCCCAACATGCCGTTACCGAAATCCCACCAGCCGCGCCACGTCACCGGCGCGAGCAGGGAATTGTACGGCCGCTTCGCCGCCGGCCCGAGCCACAGATCCCAGGCCAGCGTTGCGGGCGGCGTCTCTGCCGCGATCGGCAATGCCTGAGGCCGTTTAAAATACCGTTCTGGAAACTCGGGTGACCAGGCATGCACTTCACGGACATCCCCGAGCACGCCGGCATCGGTCCACTCTTTCATCAGGCGGATGCCATCCGTCGCGCGGCCTTGGTTGCCCATCTGCGAAACAATTCCCTTTCGCTTCGCCGCCGCCCGCAGCGCCCGGGCTTCGCCCACGGAATGCGTGAGCGGCTTCTCCACGTAGACATGTTTGCCCCGTTGAATCGCCATCATCGCGGCGGGAAAATGGTGGTGATCCGGAGTCGACACCGTCACCGCATCAATTTGGTCGCCCATCTTCGCGAACATCTCGCGGTAATCCTTGAACAACGGCACTCCGTTCAAATCTGCGCTCGTCAGCTGAGCCGTCTGCTTGAGTTCGGCCGCGCGCTTATAGGTCTCCGCCACCAGCGTCTCGTCCACATCACAGACCGCGACGATGTTCACACGCGGATCCTTCATCAGTTCGGACACGCAGTAAAACCCGCGATTTCCAATGCCAATGCAGGCAACGTCGATCCGGCTATTTGCAGCGCCGCCGCTTTGACCAATGCTGAAACGTGGCAACGAAAACGCGGCCGCGGCAACTGCTGATGTTTTGAGGAAAGTCCGGCGCGACGGCGCCGACAAGGCATGGGGTGTATTCATAAAATCGTACTGTAACCACTAAGCCGTCCATTAAGCCAGCCGTCGAGCGGCCATCGCTCCCGCCGGAAATAATTTTCGCGGCGGGACCCGGACCTTAGATGCAATCGTTCTTTTCCGATCACGCCGAGCTACGGCAATCGTCGCAGCCGAGCGTTCTCAATAATCGACGGTGAAGGTCAACCGATACGAACGCGGATCGCGCAAGTAAATGCGACGAGCCCCGCTGAAATCCGCATTCCAACGCGCTGTGGTGGCCAGATAGGAGTTGGTGAGATTGCGCACATTGAGCTGCACGGTTGCCTGCCCTCGCTTCAGCCACGGCATCCGAAATTTGTATCCGGCAAAAGCGTCCGCATAAAGCGACTCATTTGCCCAATACTCGCGACCCGTCGTGGTATCCCGCTGCGCAAACACCTTGCTCTGGTAGCGCACGGCGCCTCCGGCGAAGGCGCCTTTGAGTGAACCCTCGGAGAACCGATAACGGCTGGTCAGGGTCGCCTTGTGGGGAATCGACCCGAATCCCTGCTCCTGCGCAGACGCCCTTGAATCGATTTCGTTGTTCTGAACCTCCGCGATGCGCTCGTCCACAAACTGAGTCAAAGTCAGGTCATTGCCCGCCAACTGGCGCCACTCCGCAAACTTCTCCGTGAAAAAGGTGCGACCTTCCTCAAAGAAGTTTTCCCGATTCCGAGTGGAATGCGAGTAGTTTGCCCGAAACGTCCAGTTCCGCGTTGGGTTACCCACCAGCTCGAATTCCACCCCTTTGGTGGCAGTATCGATGATGGCGGCATTCCAGTTAAAGCTCTGCGCATCAGCTTGAGTCTGCGTGATGCGGCCGGTGCGGACAAATTCCGCCAACACCTCCAACGTTTGCGAACGACCAAGCGCCTGCGCATTCGTCACCGCGCCACTGGGTGAGACCGCCGCATCTCCAATCTGGGATGTATCGAAAATATTGATGCGCCCGAAGAAACGGTCGTCTCCCAGCAGATCGATCATGACACCATACTCGCGGTTCTCGCCTTCCGGCGTCGGGGGAATCCGGCCATCCGGCAAAATCCGCCGATCGAAGCGTGGCGCCCCGACATTAGTCGACTGATTATACAGCACGGAGAAGCGCTTCGTCACCTGCAGCACGCCTCCGGCGGTCACGGTGCTCGCGGTAATGTCGTTACGGTTGAACCCCGGCAGCGCGGAAACTTCATTCAGGATGCGTTCTCCCGAGGCCACACGCGGGTCTCCCGCGGTCGCCCGGCCCGAAGTGGTATCATAGTATTCAATCGTATCACGCCGATAACCGAGGGTCGTCGAAAACCGCGAAAACCAGCGGTCCGAAGATCGACTGAACCAGGTGCTTTGCGATGCGAGCATCATGCTTTCGATGTCCTTTCTGGATTGCAGCTCGCCCGTGGTAATCGAACGGGGAGACAGCGTGTTGCCCAGATAGGTGAAGGGAACCAGCGGCGTATATAATCCCGTAAGGGCGTAGGTGGAAGTATCGCCTTCGGTCAGATAGGAGCGCCGCCAAATGAGATTCTGTGCGTTCTCGGGCGCGGCAACATTCTGCACGGGTTGGTTGTTCTGGTTAACCAGAATCTCGCGTTGTGAACGCGTGGAGCGGTCCTGCACCGCGTTCTCCCACATTCCGGCGAAACGGTGCATTCCGAATTTACCGCCTTCAAGGGTGTAGGCGGCTGAAAGTCGCTTGATTTCGTTCTCCACC
This sequence comes from Opitutales bacterium, assembly GCA_038320495.1. GTDB lineage: Bacteria > Verrucomicrobiota > Verrucomicrobiia > Opitutales > Opitutaceae > ER46. The sequence continues at coordinate 4,002 of JBBQEG010000124.1, forward strand.
AAGGTCCGGTCGCCGTTTTGATTGGTCTCGAGATAAACCTGACCGGCGCGCGGATTCGCAACGGTCCCTGTCCCGCTCTCCGCCAGGATGGTCCGATTGGGATCTCCAAAGAGATCCATGGTATTTCCGTTATAAACAAACGACCGGGCGCGCGAATCCGTCTCATTGCGGAAATAGGCGGCCTGCAAAGTCAACGAATCGGTCACCCGCTGCTCGAGCGTAATCTGGTAGTTGTTGAAATCGCGCCACAGCTTCGGCGAGGGACCCGCCCAATTGACGTCATAGGGAAATATCGAGGGCGCCAACAACGTTCCCACCGGCTTGGGCGCGGTGGTGGTGCGCAGCTCCGTCCGCATATTGTGCACCGTGCCGTCCTGCGTGTAATAGGTGAAGCGCTGATTCGTGCCCAAGCTCAAGAGACCTGCCGCCGTCGCCGCTGCCGCTGGCGTGGGCAGTGTATCCGTAATCGTACGACCCGTGTCATTCCACACGCTATATTGATCACTGACATTCCAGCGGTGTCCGAGGCTCTTCTCAGCCAGGCCGTCTTCAAAGGACGCCGTCAAAGTGGTCCTCGAGAACGGCCGAAAGGTGACGCCCGCGGTATAGCGCTTCTGGTTGCTATTATCATAGCGCCGCCAACCTTCCGCATTCTCGTAGACGGCGTTGATCCGGACCGCCAGGGTCTTCGGGATCAGGACGTGATTGAGATCCATTGAGTAGCGCTGGGATTCCCAGGAGCCGAACTGCGCCTGACCCATGTAACGACTCCGGTTTACGTTCGCCTTCTTGGTCGAGAGCGAAACGAGCCCCCCGGCATCACCCGATCCGAAAAGGATGGAATTGGCTCCGCTCGCCACTTCCGCCCGCTCAATGTTATAGAGATCCTGCGGCGCGGCGTTCTCTACATAGTCCGTGGAGATATTCGCGGGAATGCCACGAATCCGGAAGGGCTCTCCGCCGGCGGAATTAATATCTCTGGGATTGTTGAAACCAGCACCTTCCGCGTCGCCCGCGTTGAGTTCCGCGTTCGTCGCGTAAGCCAGCATCTCGGTTACATTCGTCGCGGCAATGTCGGACAAAAACTCCGGCGTGAACGGCGAAATCGAAGCCGCTGTATCCTTCAAGCTGGTCGATAGACGCGAGCCGGAGGTCGTATTCATTGCTTGGTAGCCAGTGTCATCCTCCGCCCGCACTTCAAAGGGAGAAAGTGAAAGAACTTCCTCTTTTGCCGCCGCCTCCGCCGCCGCTCTCGCCGCGGGAGTTTGGGAAGTGGCGGGCGCCGTTTGAGCCGTCAGTAACGACGAGGAGACAGCCAGTAGCAGAATGGACGCTAGAGAAAGCGTCACCCGCGTAAAATTCGGATTGGGTCGATGGGTCATAGACAGAGGCCTTGCTCCGTCGATCACTCGGGGAGCGAACGGATCACCTGACAGTCCCACCCGGCGCACTCAAGTTCGACGTCTTCGCTCACGCCGACCCGAGGCTCTGTTCTTTGTTGTGGAACTTCTTAAACGAAAAATTTCACGGCCTGCGTGAACTCGCGACCGCTCTCCCGCTCCCGTACGACGACCGTGGCGCGATGCTGACCCGGCGTAAGATCCGGCAACGCCAGATGATGCGCGTGTTCCTCAAAAACTCCGTTGGACCGCTTCCGCTCAATCAAGAGCGGTTTGCGCCTCTGCCCGTCCACGGTCAGACTGACGAGTTCGCTAATCGCCTGCCGGGCAAGTCCCTGCGGCGTATTCTCCCAAGCACTACGCACGCGCAGCAGCACGCCGCGTTCCGGCCGGCCGGCTTCGAACTCATCCTCCGGTTTCAGCACCGCGAGCGACACCATCGGCCGGGCGATCGCCGGGTTGTCCCACCAGCGCCAGGCACTTTCGCGCGCCTTCACATACTCGAGCACCGCCTTCGAGCCGCTGTGCATCCAGGTTTTTCCCTGCGTCCACTGATCGCGTCGAATCGGCACCACCCAGTCTTCCCGCAACGCCCGCAGCCACGCTTCCCACGTCGGCTCGGTGCCGAGAAACACCGTGCGGAATCCGGTCGTCATGTCACTGAACCACCACGGCTCCGGACCATGCGCGTCCTGCAAGGCAATGAACGGAATCTGCCCCCGCCAGCGCTGCAGAAAGGGCTCCGTGTTGGTGAAGTCCGGATTGCCAAAATGAAAGGTGCTGATCGCCGCAAACCCGCCCCGCTCGACCGAATCATCGAGCAGCATGCGCACGAGTTCCTCATTTTCCCCAAACTGCCAGACCAGGCGTCCGCCGCCGCGCTCGAGCGGAGCCAGTCGGCGCGTGCGGAATTCCGGCCAGGAAACGGCCTTCGTATTTCCCCGCTGCGCCAGAGCCGGTCCAATCTCGGCGCCCGCCGGCGCCACCAAATCACTGGTGTGACTATAGGTCCCAAGGCCCGGCACGTTCACCCATGTACCATACTCTTCGTTCGCGACAAAAAATGTGACTGGCACTCCCCGCGCCGCCGCCACGGCGCGCGCTTGCGCAAGCCATTCGGGTTTCGCGTTCTTCGCGCCCCACAAATCGATCTTCAACGAGCGCGCGAGTTCAACCGCATCCTGCGGGCTCCCCTGCCCGTGCGCCTGTATCTGAATTGTGAACACACGGAGATTCTCCGGCAGCGGCGAACGTGCGCCTCTTTCCCGGACGGCACCGGCGGCGGCAATCATCGCGGCGCCCTGAAGTCCCGGCGAATCGAGCGCGCCGAGAGCATTCAATGCCTCCAGGGAATCGAGTGCGTAATAGGTTGCGAGCGGATTACTCAACCAACCTGGACGATCGCTGAAACCGCCGTCAGCCGTCATCAAACTCTGTATATAGGTTACGCATCGCCGCTCGTCCCGCGGCTTCGCGCCCAGCAACTGCAGACTGCGCACGGCCGCTCGCGTGTAGGCCACGTCATCCACTCCACCGAACTCCGGGTTGGGCTGAAACGTGAAGCCGCCATTCTCGCGCTGACACGCCTGCAGCCACGCGATCGTTTCCGCCTTCCGCTCGTCGTGTCCACCGAGGATCCGCTGCGCCTGCAACCCCCACCAGGTATTCATCACGTGACCATCGCCACCATCGGCCGCCGGAGTGTTGTTGAAACTACCGTTCATCCGTCGCCGCGTCACCAAATACGATCTGTACGCTGCGAGGTCATTCACCGGCAGCCCGAGCAACGGACGTGCGAGCACGGCGCCGAGTTCGGATTGGAAAACCGGATAACGCTGCTGCTCGTATTGCGGCAAATAAGCCATCGGCTCCGTCCACGCGCCGATCGTCGTGCGGAACGCCGCGACATCCTCATCGAGCCACGCCAAAGCCTGCACCTGTTGGAACTCAAACACCCGCCGCTCCTGCTCGAGCTTCTTCAACTCCCGCGGATGGTTCGCCCGCACAAACGCGGCCACATCCGCTGAACGCGGCACGGGCACCTGCAATAGTCGATAGCACCCGATCACCGCAAACGTCGGCGTCAGATGCGCGCGCTCCTGATCCGCAAATCCGTAACCACCCGTATCCCGACGGAGCGTTTCCAAGTATGCGATGATCGCCTTGGCCGCCGGCTCCGAAGCCGGTCTTCCCGCCAGTTGGGCCCAGGCTTCGCGCGGCAGTGCGGCCCAGCCGCCCGCCACGCCCAAGGTCTTTAGCAAAGCTCGCCGTGTGATACGTGAATCCATTTTTTTAATACGTGAGGTGAACGGACGAATTTTGTGCGTGGTCTTCCGACCGCGCGGCAAGGAGATCCTCGAGCGTCACCAACCAAAGCGTCCGGTCAATCCGAGACGTGCGCAGATAATGGCATTTATCAATCGCAGTTCTCATTCGTTCACGGTCTTGACGCGACGCTCGCTCGCCGGCTACTGCGCCTTCCCTAACCCGGAAATTTCACACCTTCCCTTGTCATTGCGAGCCCGAGGAACGAGGGCGCGGCAATCCAGCTCGATGGATCAAAGTTGGGCGGGTCTGTGACCCGCCGTAGGCAGGCATGACAGATGAACTACAGTCTGCTGCATGGTTACGAGTAAGCGTGAGAAAAATCCGGGCTACGCACGCCAGTTACTCCGCCGCAGCATCAAGGGGCCCTGATCGGTTTCACCTTCCGTCGTCGGCAGAAGTGAACGACGCGTGACGTCCATCAGCGGAGCCAGTTCGCGGTCCGCGGCCTCGATCTCTGCTTCGAGCTTTTCCAAACGAGCCAGCTGCTTCTGATGAAATTGCACGAGATAATCCTCCGACGCCTTGTCACCCTCCCTGGTCTGGAGCATCGCATTCTGACGCATTACCGCATGCAGCGCCGCGTGTTCCTTGAGCAGACGCAATAGCCGCAATTCGCCGCCCAACTGCAGCACCTCCCGCACGGAACGCTCGTGAACTTTTTTGCGCAGTGCATCGCTGATCGGATCGCTCCCCGTGGCCTCCTTGTCCGCCATGATCTTGTAGCGAATTTCCTGCAACGCCGTCTCGAATTGGCGCCGCTCGTCCGAACTCGCCCGGCTCGCGAAGCGGGATTGCCAGGCGTTGAACGCTACCGGCGACTTGGCCGAAACCGTTTGGTCCATGAGGTCGCTGGCGCCACACCCCCCTCCGAAAATCAGAACGAAGCCAAGCAGCGTCACCACTAAGGTCCGCTGAATCGACGAATGAACTTCGTTCAAAGGGTGCACTGCCTGGATCGAATTCATGGAGGTAAACGTCTCAGGCCTTTATACGTGCTTTATTCTCCGCCCCGGCCGGTTACGCGGGCGACTACAGTTCAGGCACATTAAAGTCGGCGCATCCGAGATGCATCGAATCAACCTGTCAGGTCTCGTTCTGAAAGCAAAAAACAAACGCGTCGGTGGGACGCGCTCGCAGGTTACGGAGACGACGGCCGCTTCGGGCCGGGAAGTAAACCGATTTACTTTTTGCCGGTCATGGACGCGAAGAAAACCTTGGCTTCGCTGACGAGGCGGTTCGGGTCTTCCGCGAACGCTTTACTGTCAGTCTCGATCGCGAGCACACCCGACCAACCGGACTTCTTCACCTCGGCAAAGAGACCTTTATAATTGGCCTGGCCTTTTCCGATCTCGGTGTCGGTAGCCACGATCTTTCCATCCGCGGCCGTCTCGGCCACCTTGTCCTTGAAGTGCATGTCGAAAACGCGATTCGCGCCGTAATCGCGGAAGACAACGGCGGCATCAAAGCCGGCGGCGGTCACCCAACCCACATCCATGCACACGCCAATTCGCGAATCACGTTCGGCGAGGATCTTCTTCACAGTCGCCGGATCACCATAGACCGAACCCTTGCCGTGATTGTGGATTGCGAGCTTGATATCATATTCCTTCACCAGCTGCTCGAGATTATCCCAGATCGCCTGATCGCGCGGCTCGACGACGATGACCTTGGCGCCGATCAGCTTGGCAAACACGAAGAGCTGCCGGTTCTTCTCCTTGTCCATACTCGTTCCGGCGACGCCGAACGTGTACGGGATCAGGCCGTGCTGATCGAGTATCGCCTTTTTCCGCAACGTCTCTTCCTTGGGCGCAGCGGGATCCATGTGCTTGGAGATCAATTGCAGATGCTTGATCTGATGCTTCACCGCAAAGTCGACGACTTGGTCGAATTCCATATTTCGACAGGTCCAAGTCTGGAGACCGATCACGGGGCCCGATCCTTTCATGGAAGCAGACGCGGCCGCGAAAACGCTGCCGGAAATTGAAACAAACGCCGCCAGCAGGGCGACGCGACACCAACGGGGGGAGAAATAACGCATGGGTAAAGAGGAACCTTAGAACAAGCGCCGCCTGATGCAAGCCAGTCGTCACCTCGGGTCAGGACATCGCGCGTCGGCCGGGCCTTGTGGGAATGGAAATGGACCGACTTGCCCGGCGGATCGACGCCCTCGCTCCCGGCGGCCGGTCGCGAAAATGTCGGCCAAAGTCATCCCCGCCGCGCGGCGTCGATTTTCGCGATGTCGATTTTCTTCATGTCCATCATCGCTTCAAAGGCGCGCCTGGCCTCCGCACCGCCCGCGGCGATCGCGATCGTAAGAGCGCGGGATGGATCAACGGGGTCAAACTTTGCATTTTGCACTTGGGGCAGCGATGGCTGGCAAGGCCTATCGATCAGGGAAGCCCATTCGCCTGAGTTGACTCGTTGACACCTCCCGCAGCAAGCCGGCCCGGTTCCAAGCACGCACTAAGCAAGGATCAATCCCCACCCGCCATGAATTGTTTTCATCAAAAAGGGAGGGCGTCCGGACGGTCGCGAACGTTTATTGCGTAACCAGCGGGCCAGCTCGCGGTCACTTCGACCATCCTTTGCGAATCTGACGCCGAACGACGAACCAATGAACCTTCACCACACCACTCCCACGTCCGCCCCGCCCACCGGGAAATTCGACCTCACCGTTCGCGTCGGCTGCAGCCTCGCTTACGAAGTCACCGGCACCGCGTCGGTCCTGCTCAACGTGCAACCCCGGCGCGATCGCAACCATGCCGTTGTATTCCAAGCGTTGACGATGGGACAGAATTTGCCCGCGACCGCATTTACCGACACCCACGGCAATCACGTTTGGCGAGTCAAACTCGCGCCGGGTTCGAACTTCGTCCGCCACGACGCGATCATCGCCCTCGCGGCCACGCCCGACAACCAGGACCTCCCCGCCGCGATCCCGCTCGCTCCCGACCAACTGCCTGCGGACGTCTTACGATACACCTTGCCCAGCCGCTATTGCGACTCGGACAAGCTCGCGAAATTTGCCTGGGATAAATTTGGACAAGTGGAGCACGGACTCCCCCGCGTGACCGCAATCAGCCAGTGGATCCACGATAATATCGAATATCGTTATCTTTCCGGCCGCGCCGACCTCTCGGCGTGGGATGTGTTACAGCGCGGATATGGGGTCTGCCGGGATTTTGCCCATCTCGCCGTCGCGCTCAACCGCACCTTCAACCTGCCGGCGCGTTATATTACCGGCCATCTCCCCGACATCGGCTTTCCCGATCCCGACAACCACATGGACTTCCATGCTTATGCGGAAGTGTACGTCGGAAACAATTGGTATACGACGGATGCCCGCTTCCATGTACCACGCATTGGTCGCATCAAAATCTCCTGTGGCCAGGACGCGGTCGACGGCGCCTTCTCCACTATATACGGCGGAGCGTCACTCACATATTTCCAAGTGTGGGCCTATCAAGTCGCACGTGGAACTGTCGGAGTCGGCGATCCCCTCGATTTTTCGCAGCGCCTGGACAACCAAAATACGGTGCACACCGAGGCGCCGTACTCAGTCGACGAACCGTCACCGGCACGGACGCCATAACCGCACGGATCATCGGGCAATCGAGACCAAAACCGAGCCAGCTTATCCTGAGCGGAGCGGCGAATCAGCCTCTGGTACTTCCCTCGGTCACGTGAAGCCGCCACATCAACTAGACTCAAAGACGCGCCAGCATCTCCGGTGTCGCTAACTCGTAGCTGATCTTACCGTCGGCAATTTCACGCAAAGCCGTGTCTTCAGGGGAGAGCTTTTCGAGGGATTCGATCAGCGGTCGATTGCCGCGTCTGAGTTGCTTCACGCGGCGGGAAACCACGTTAACCAGAATGGTCGGATCGTCGACCATCTTGAGGGCTGCCTGAATGTAATCATCTCTCATAAAAGGAAGCTGGACGCGAAAACTTCAGCGGCCGGTTCAATTTGGGATTGGGTCAAGTAGCGTTGAACGCAAAGCGCAACCTTGAGTCATAGGAAACCAGCCACTTTCTGGAAGCGTACTTCAGCTTCGCTGAGATTACTCGAAAATCTGAAACGCGCAAGGAAGAGACCGCTTTCCCCGGTCGGCATTCTCCGCTCCCTGCTGACTTCGTCCGGCGTGACTCAGACATTCCTGTCTGTTTTCCGTCCGCTCCCGGAACAGGCAGGAATGCCTGTATCACCCCGAGCCCCGACCATTTGATCTCACTCGGCAGTCTCCGCTCCCTGCTGACTTCTTCCGGCGTTACACCGACATTCCTGTCTGTTTTCCGCCCGCCCCTGGAACAGGCAGGAATGCCTGTATCACCCCGAGCCCCGACCATTTGATCTCACTCGGCAGTTTCCGCTCCCTGCTGTCTTCGTCCGGCATGACACCGACATTCCTGTCTGTTTTCCGCCCGCTCCCGGAACAGGCAGGAATGCCTGTATCACCCCGAGCCCCGACCATTCGATCTCACCCGGCAGTCTCCGCTCCCTGCTGTCTTCCTCCAGCGGGTGATTAAATTGACCTGTCCCTTTCGGCGTGAGCGGAAATGCGCCTCCGGGCTTGTCCCATCGCAGTGAAGCTGAATCCATGACCCTGCATGCGATTACCTTTCCTTCTCGCGCTCCGTCGTTCTTCGGCTGCTGGTCTTATCGGGATCGTCACGCTCGCCTCCCTCGCGGGCGCGGTCCTCGCCCAGCCAGCCACCACCACCAAGGCAGGCCGGGGCCAGGGTCGCGCGCAAGCCGCACCCGCGAACGCCTGGTGGCAGGAAATCGACACCGGTCCGTTCATTTCAGATACGTTCTTCTCCGCCAAGGGCACTGACGTGGCCGCTCTGAAGGGCATCGCGATCAAGGTCGGCCCGGCCCGCGACGCCTCGCTCGTCTTCGATACCGAGTTGCTCGCCTGGCGCGGCGGCTTCGACGGCACCGTGCTTCTCGAGGGCACACCTTGGAATGGCAGTCATGGGGGCAATTCACATTTCCCGGACGGCGACGCCCGCTTGTTTTTTCTCAACCAAGGTGGCCTCGGCTTCGCCGTCAACGGCAGCTGGGCTGACACGCGCGATCCCAAATCAGGTCCCCTCCCGCACGCTGTCGGTCGCTACCGCGGTTTGTTTCGTCACGGCCAGCAAGTCGTGCTGCATTACACCCTCGCCGGCGTG